>PWYW01000096.1 GCA_003567685.1 Gammaproteobacteria bacterium | reverse complement strand
CTTTTGTCAAGTATCAAATGCTAAATTTTGGATTCAATTAGCAACTTCAAGATTCGATTGCTTTCGATAACCAACAAGACTTGTTAAAGCGGACGTCGTCTTAGCGTCTGATTTCCAGGGTTCAAAGGAGCGCAATGCCGGCGAGTCCTAATTCGAAGAAAGACTATCGTTCAGGCCGCATTGTTCGAATTGGTGACGAAAGGCCTAACGGAAATTTATACGATCCTCGTTCTGGCCAGATAAAACGTGAATAGAGTCATGGTTTGACATTGGTTTGATTTCAATCAGCTAGCCAGTAGTGCTTGTTTTCTTTCCTGTCCAAGCTGTAAGCTCTCGTTGCAATGAAAATCGTCGAGATGCATAGCTTTTTCGGCAAGTTGCTTTTGGCCGATCGGGGTGATGGCCTGGCCGGTGCCTGGTTCATCGGTCAGCGGCATTTTCCTGCCGGCGCTTCGGACTGGCGACAGGAAAGCACGCCGCTGCTGGATAGCGCTGCTGAGCAGTTGGCGGCCTACTTTGCCGGCGAATGGACCTGGTTCGATTTGCCGTTGGCTACCGTCGGCACGCCGTTTCAGCAGGCCGTCTGGCGCCAGCTTGTCGACATTCCGTATGGCCAGACCCGCAGCTATGGCCAGATTGCCCAGGCGCTGGGCAAGCCTTCGGCCAGCCGGGCGGTGGGTATGGCAGTGGGGCGCAATCCCTGGAGCGTAATCGTGCCTTGCCATCGCGTGCTGGGCAGCAGCGGGCAACTCACCGGCTATGCCGGCGGCCTCGATCGCAAGCGCCGGCTGCTGGCGCTGGAGTCAGAGCCTGCTTGCTGAAAAGCGGTTGCCTCGGCAATAGCGCTGTGCTGCAAAATGTTTGAGTGGAGTGATGGGCCTGGCGGCCTGCGAGGCAGGCCCCGGTTTGTCGGCCGCCTGCCGGCGGCCGATCCCCTGCAGTGCTCGGTCCAGGCGGGGTCCGCCGAACTCGCTTCGCTCAGACAAGCGGCGGCCCTTTTTCCGCCCGGCCCTGCGCGCTTCGGCTGCACCTCAATGCCTGCCTCGCAGGCCACCAGGCCCATCACGGCACTCAAACATCCAGAACGTTGTCTTCCGCTACCGTTGTTCAACGCCCCATCTGGCGGCCCGCCATTCGCCGGTCATTCCCGGCGCGTAAAATGAGGGTTCTGATAACCGGATGCCTTCGCCGTTGACTGCTCCCGCTGCTTCATCCCTGGCCGCCGCCGAACGAGTTCTTCCGCTGCTGGATTTGACCAGCTTGAATGAGGGCGAGACGGAGGCCGATATTCTGGCTCTTTGCCGGCGCGCCTGCACGCCGCACGGCCCGGTGGCGGCCGTGTGTCTGTGGCCCCGATGGGTGTCGCTGGCGCGCCGGACGCTTTCAATGTCGCCGTCGGGCAAGACCATCAAGGTGGCGACCGTGGTGAACTTCCCCCATGGCGCGGCAGACGTCGACCCGGTGTGTGCCGAGGTGGACCAGGCCTTGCGCGACGGTGCTGACGAGATCGACCTGGTCTTTCCCTACCGCGCGCTGATGGCAGGCGATACCCAGACCGGCTTCGACATGGTTAGCCGGTGCCGCCAGCGCCTGGAAGATCAGGCTTTGAAGGTGATTCTGGAAACCGGCGAACTTGCCCAGCCGGAACTCATTCGCCGGGCCGCCGGTATCGCCATCGAAGCCGGTGCGGATTTTCTCAAGACCTCGACCGGCAAGGCGCCGGTCAATGCCACGCTGGATGCCGCGCGAGAATTGCTGCAGGCTATCGAGGATAGCGGCGCATCGGTGGGCTTCAAGGCCGCCGGCGGCATCCGCACCACGGCCGAGGCTGCCGCCTATCTTTCGCTGGCCGATGAATTGTTGGGCCCGGATTGGGCGCGGCCCGGCTGCTTTCGTTTCGGGGCCTCCAGCCTGCTGGACGATCTGCTGCAAACGCTGGACGGCGAAACGCCAGCCACGTCCGCCGGCTCGGGCTACTGATGCTGGTCCAGGAGCTTATTCGCCGCAAGCGCGACGGTGCCGAGCTTGGCGCGGATGAATTGGGCGAACTGGCCCGCGGCATGGCGGATGGTCGGGTCAGCAACGAGCAGCTGGGCGCTTTCGCCATGGCCGTTTACTGGCGCGGCATGAGCGTGGCCGAGACTGCCGGTCTGACCCTGGCCATGCGCGATTCCGGTCGCGTGATGGACTGGCAGGGCGAGTTTGGCGGCCCGGTGCTGGACAAGCACTCGACCGGCGGCATCGGGGATGCCACCTCGCTGTTGATCGGTCCCTGGCTGGCGGCCTGCGGTGCCCATGTGCCGATGATTTCCGGGCGCGGCCTTGGCCACACCGGCGGCACCCTGGACAAGCTTCAGTCGATTCCCGGCTACGACCCGTTTCCGTCACCCTCCCGATTCCGCCAGCTCGTTCGTGACACGGGCGTGGCCATCATCGGCCAGACCGACGACCTAGCCCCGGCTGACCGTCGTTTCTATGCCGTTCGCGACGTCACCGCCACGGTCGATTGCCTGCCGCTGATCGTCGCCTCCATCCTCGGCAAGAAACTGGCCGAAGGGCTGGATGGCCTGGTGCTGGACGTCAAGACCGGCTCGGGTGCGGTGATGCGTGATCCGCAACGCGCCAGGGAACTGGCCCGGGCTCTGGTTGACGTGGCCCGGCAGGCGGGCACGCCGGCCGAAGCCTTGCTGACCGATATGGACCGCCCCCTGGGCAGCACGGCGGGCAACGCCCTTGAAGTGGCAGAGATTGTCGCCCTTTTGACCGATCAACACCCCGGCGGCCGATTGTTTGATTTAAGCCGCTTGTTGAGTGCCCGCGGTCTGGTCCTGGGTGGTCTGGCCGACAGTGAAGCCGCGGCCCTGGAGACGCTGGACCGGGCCTGGCAGGAGGGCCAGCTGGCCGAGCGGTTCGCCCGCATGGTCGAAGGGCTGGGCGGGCCAGCCGATTTTCTCGACAGGCCGGGCCGCTACCTCCCGGTCGCGCCGGTCATTGAGCCGGTTACGCTCGATTCACCAGGCTGGATAGCCTCGGTCGATATGCGCGCACTGGGACTTGCCGTGGTGGCCCTCGGCGGCGGACGGCGGCGCGCGGCCGATGCCATCAATCCGGCGGTTGGCCTGGCAGGGCTGGCCGAGCCGGGTCAATTTATCGAGGCCGGTCAGCCCCTGGCCCTGGTGCATGCCGCCAGCCAGGCGGATGCCGAACAGGCCATGGACACCGTTCGGGCGGCCTATCGACTCAGTCCGGACAAGAGTGATCCTTCGTCGCAATTGGGTTTGGTTCTCGAGCGAATCACGATCAACCTGGAGAACACCGTATGAAGCGCGCCATCGTGCTGGTACTGGATTCGCTGGGCATTGGCGCCAGCGCGGATGCCGAACGCTTTGGTGATGTCGGTGCCGACACGCTGGGCCAGGTGGCGGCCGACCGCGCAGAACTCGGCGGCCTGAAGATTCCCAACCTGGCGGCACTGGGCCTGGTTCATGCCCACCGCGCCAGTACCGGCAAAACCGTGCCGGGCCTGGCCTTGCCCGAGGTCGTTACCGGTGCCTGGGGTTATGCCCGCGAGCAGTCCTGCGGCAAGGACACGCCGTCCGGCCACTGGGAACTGGCCGGCGTGCCGGTGCGAGAAGATTTCGGCTATTTCCGCGATCGCCAGAACAGCTTTCCGGTCGATTTCCTCAACGCCTTGATCGAACAGGCCGGCCTGCCCGGCGTACTGGGCAACTGCCACGCCTCGGGCACCGAGATTCTCGATCGCCTGGGCGAGGAAAGCCTGGCCAGCGGCAAGCCGATTGTCTACACCTCGGTCGATTCGGTGTTCCAGGTCGCCGCCCACGAAGTCGCGTTCGGGTTGGGCCGGCTGTATGAACTCTGCGTCATCGCCCGCGAACTGTTGATGCCCTATCGCATCGGCCGGGTCATTGCCCGGCCGTTCATCGGTGATGAAAACTCGGGCTTCCAGCGCACCGGCCACCGGCGCGATTACAGCCTGAAGCCACCGGCACCCACCGTGCTGGACCGGCTGGTCGCGGCCGGCGGGCAGGTCCTGGCCATCGGCAAGATTGCCGATATTTATGCCCATTCCGGCATCAGCCGCGAGATCAAGGCCCACGGCAATGACGCCTTGTTCGATGCCACCATGGCCGCGCTGGACGAGGCCGGTGATCGCAGCCTTGTCATGACCAATTTCGTCGACTTCGACATGCTCTACGGCCACCGCCGCGACCCACACGGCTATGCCCAGGCGCTTGAGGCCTTCGATCGTCGCTTGCCCGAACTGTTGGCGAGCCTGAAGCCTGATGACCTGCTGGTGCTGACCGCCGACCACGGCTGCGACCCGACTTTTCCGGGCACCGACCACACCCGCGAACACGTGCCGGTGCTGGCCGTGGGTGCCGGGCTGCAGGCCGGCCCAATCGGCGCTCGGTCGACGTTTGCCGACATCGGCCAAAGCCTGGCCTGGCACTTCGAACTGCCAGGTTTTGCTGAAGGGCTGGCGCTGCAGTTGGGCCGTTGATTCGGATCAGTCACCGTGTTCATGTAATGATTCAGGGAGTGGGTGGCAAGGAGTTTTCTATGAAACGATTGATTGACTGGCTCTGGCCATGGATGATCGCCGGCAGCTTGATGTCGCTCACGCCAGCGGCGTTGGGTGATGAAGCGTTTGAATAACTGCTGGATAACCAGGCCCGCCAGTTGGCCAAGATCGATCGACTGCTTGTCAGCATTGAACAGCAGCCCGACGAGTACCTTGATGCGTTGCGGTTCCGGCTGGATGAACGGCTGCTGCTGCTGTTTTCCGGCCTGGATGAAAAGCTGGTGGAGTTGGCGACCACGGGCGCTGGGCCGCAGGCCGTGCCAGTCGAGGAGCAAAGCGCACAAGCGGAGCGGGCTCTTCGTCAAACCGAAAGGATCGTTGGCCTGAGCTTGCAACGCATCGACGCCATCACCCAGCGGATCGCCGAAGCACGGTTGGAGGTGGGCGAGTTTCAGGAAGGCATGCGCAGCAACATTGCCGAGTCCTTCATTCAGGAACAACAGCTTCTCAGGATGCGCTACCTGGAGTCGGCGGTTGCTTCCCTGGATGTGATTGAACGCTTGGTAGCGGCTGGCGAACTTGGCCAGGACAAGGCTGAACTCGGCGATGATTTGCGCGGCTGGCTGGAAGACCAGGTCACGCTGATGGCAGAGCGGACGGCCGGACAGATTCGGCTGGATACCAATACCTTGATCGAACTGCGCAGCCGCCTGGCGGAAGATCCGCTGGATGCTGAACTCAGCCGGGCGGTTCGGGTATTGCAACGCAAGCAGACCCGCTCCATCAACAGCCTGGAAGCCACGCTTGGCATCATGGACGGGCTTGGCGCAGACACGTCGGAATACCGCGTGCTGATCATCCAGCAGCGTGGCCTGATTGGCGTTGAACTACTGCAACGACAGGTCTTCATGCGGGTCATGAGGGACCAACTCGAAAACTTTCAGCAGGCCCTGGTTTCCACCGGCCCCAATTTCGTGTTGCGAACCATCGTGTTCCTCACCATTCTTCTGTTGGCCTGGTTACTGGCTCGCCTGGTGCGGTTTGCCTTGAGTCTTTTGCTGGAGCGTGGCCGGCTTGGCATTACTCGCCTGTCCGGCGAAGTGTTGCTATCGGTTTCGGGGCTGGTGGTGCTGCTGGTCGGCCTGTTAGTGGGTTTGTCAACGCTTGGAGTGTCGGTCGGGCCGATGCTGGCCGGTCTGGGCGTGGCCGGCATCATTCTTGGCTTTGCGCTTCAGGACTCGCTCAGCAACCTGGCGTCGGGCGCGATGATCCTGCTCTACCAGCCCTACGATGTCGATGATCACGTGCGCGTCGGCGACGTGGAGGGGATCGTCAAGCGAATGAATCTGGTCGCCACCACCATCACCACCTTCGATAACCAGGTGCTGGTGGTGCCCAACAAGAACATCTGGGGCGACAATATCGTCAATCACACGGCCAGCCGGGTGCGGCGAGTCGATATCCAGGTATCGTTCAGCTACAGCGAAGACATCGACTTCGTCGAGCGTGTCCTGATGGAAGAGATGACGGCTTACGACAGTGTCTTGTCGAACCCGCAGCCCACCGTCCACATCAGCCGCTGGGACGACTCTGCGGTGACCATGATGGCCAAACCGTGGGTGCGCACCGCCGATTACTGGTCGACGCTTCGCGCACTGACCAAGCGCTTCAAGCAGCGCTTCGATGCGGAAGACATCAGCATTCCCTTCCCGCAGCGTGATGTCCACCTTTACGACCATGGCAAACCACCCGAGCCCCGGAAGCGCAGTTCCGTGAAGGCCAAAGCCTCAGACATGCGGGTCGACGATGCACCACCCGGAGAAAGCGAAGATTGAGTAGGCCGGTCAATCGTAGCGGACTCGGCCCCATGAAGGGGCCGAGTCCAATGCATGGTCGGCGTTGAACCGGGTTTTCGCGGTACAAACAGCGCTAGCCGTTTATTCGAATCGATCCGAGAAGATTCGGTCGAAGAAGGCAACGAAGGCACCCAAGTCATACAACCGGCCTGGTGCCGGATTGGGTGGATCATTGATCGGCCCCGGGAAAACCACGTCACGCGGTCGCTGGTCCAGGTCGCGATTGACTGGTGGCGTGAGGAAAAAGGAACTGTCGTCGCAATAGTTGATGGCCGGTGAGGTCTGGCTCAAGCGATAGTCGCCGTTGGCCGGATCCAGAAATTCCGGATCATCAATCTCGCTGAAGAAGCCTACCGCGCCCGGTGGAGTATTCAGATCGTCAAGATCACCCGAAGCAATGACGCAGGCCAGCAATGAGGCACCGGCAAAATCCCCTCCCGATGTCATCGGTCTGGCATTGTCATCCTGGACAATGGTTCCAACCATGGCAAAGGAGCCGGGGCGCTGATCGTCATTGGAGAAGGCGCGAATCACCGAGGCGTTCGGGGCACTCAACTCGTTGCCGGCTATGGTGCTGTAGCGCATGCCGTGGAAGCCGCCGGGGCCGGAGTAGATGCCGCGGTTCGGGCCAACGTTTTCCGCGATCAGGGTATTGATGAAATTAACCGCGGCTTCTGGCGATGGCTGGAGATCGGAATTGAAGGCGTGTGAAATTGCCCCGTTGACATCATCCGACGAGTTGCTCAGAACAAACGAGTCAGTGATTTCCACGGTCCCTCCATTGAATGCGAAAATGGCACCGCCTCTGCCTTCTGCGTGATTTCGGATCAGGCCGCTGCAGCGCGGCGGTTGCCCGAACTGCGGCGCGCGTTCCATGCGGCAGCCAGCGTAGTCCACGTCCGACGAAAAAAGCCAGCGCTCCATCAACAGATCGGCGGTGCCACCCACGTAAATACCGCCGCCCAGGCCAGCCTCCCCTGCCTGGATTCGGGCCTCATTGTCCTCGATCCAGGCGTCGCGCACGCGCACCCCGGTGTTTTCGCCAAAGGCATAGATCCCGCCGCCGCGCCGGGCGCTATTGCGGTAGATCCAGGCGGCAACGGCGGGGTCGCCCCCCCAGTTGTCGTTGGCGACTCCATGGACCTGAACCAGGCCACCCCCCACGGTATGAATGCCGCCGCCGCGATTGATGGCGAAATTATCCATGATGCCGCCGGTGTAAAGCTTCTCGCCAATGGTCGGGCTGAAAAAGTAGGAGCCGCCAGCGCGCACCGTTGCGCGACAGCCCTGGAGCGACAAGCCACCCCCGTGCAGTGCGCTGTTGCCCCGAATCAGCGTGTTGCCCGTTTGGATGTGTGAGGTAAAAAACTGCTCGGCGTCGGCATCGAAGGTGTTGACGCAGCGAATACCGCCGCCCTCGGCTTCCGATGAGTTATCCCGAACGACGCTGTCATCGTCGAGCCACAGCAGCGGCAAGGGGCTGGTCGGTACATCCACGCTTTCCGGTCCGCTGGCCTCGACGTAAATTCCGCCACCGGCCGACGGGCCCACGGCCTGGTTGTCTGTCACGATCGTGTTGCGGAGCTGGACGCTGAGCTTGCCCGGCAGGCCGACCGCCGAGATGCCGGCACCGTTAAAGACTAAGCCGCCTTCGTTCTCGCTGACTCGCCCCCCAGTGATAACCAGATCCTCGAGGGTAACGATGCGTTCCAGCTCTGGGTCATTCTGGTAGGAAATGGAAAACACCCGATCAAACGGCGCGAAACCATTGGCGTTGAGCGTGGTTCTCGGGTTGCCGGGCGGCTTGGCACCGCCGCAGCTGGAGTATCCACCGATGATGCGCAGTTCTTCCAGGTGCCAGGTAGGGCTGCTATCGAAGCTATCCAGGTTGATATTCAGGCGTTCGTCGGAGTAGGTGGTTCCGACAACGCGAATATTGATTTGGGTAAATGGATCCCGATCACCACCCGACACATCAATCGCTTGCTGGATGTTGTCGAAGGTGCAATCACTGCCAGGTCCGACCCAATAGGTACCTGACACCCTGGCTTGTGCAGTGCTATTTTGAATGCTGGAGGGGTCATCAGGGATAGGCTCAGGCTCAGTGGGCGGAGCGGCCTGGACGAAAGCGGCCATGCCGAGACAGACAATTGCCATTGACAGGTGTCGGCAGTGGCGAGTTTTCGATGAGTTTCTCGAGAAAGTCATGCGGGTTTTCATGCGTGCAATTCCTGAAAGTTGATCGATGTCCCCGAACATTTCAGGGGGCTTCCCTTCACTAAACGTGAACAACGGAATTTCGCGACACCGCTGCGGGCCAATCCGTGACCTCTCTCCAGTGGCGCACTGATGCTTGACCCGAAAGCAGGTTTAGCCCAATATATGGGCCTCACGGAGAAAAAAACCCCTAGATGTTGGGTTTTCGGGAATTCGGTGTGAAGTCAGTGACTTCAAAGCCGAAGCTGTACCCGCAACTGTAGGCGGCGAGTCGAGCAAGGAAATTCATCACCACTGGCCAATGCGGTCGGGAAGGTGTTCCTTCACAGGCGTTTGAGCCGCAAGCCAGGAGACCGGCCGTGACACGACGCATATTCCCGGGCGGGAGTTCCCGGCTAGCACTTTCGGTACGGCGGCTGCATTTCAGCCCCCGGTCCGTGGCCAGCCGACTTCCGTCCCCTGCTTCCGGAAGGATATTGGAGCTTGCCCATGGACCAGTTGGCCCACACGATCATTGTTGATAATCAAACCGGCGACAGCCCGGCTGACCCGCGCCGCGCCCCGGTACCAGCCCCGCTGGGCCCGCGCCCGCGCACCGAAGACGTGGTGGTTGATCGCAGCCGCGACGAACTGCTCACGGCCTTCGGCCTGCAAACCCTGAAAGACCGCTACCTGCTGGAGGGCGAAGGTCCACAGGACATGTTCGCCCGGGTGGCCTGCGCCTACGCTGATGATCTCGAGCACGCCCAGCGGCTCTACGATGCCATGTCGCGGCTGTGGTTCATGCCGGCCACGCCCATCCTGTCGAACGGCGGTACCACCCGCGGCCTGCCGATTTCCTGCTTCCTGAACTCGGTGCCGGATTCGCTCAATGGCATTGTCGACACCTGGAACGAGAACGTCTGGCTGGCCTCCAACGGCGGCGGCATTGGCACCTACTGGGGCCAGGTCCGTTCGATCGGCGAGCCGGTCAAGGGGTCGGGCCAGACCTCGGGCATCATGCCGTTTGTCCACGTTATGGACGGCCTGACCCTGGCCATTTCCCAGGGCTCGTTGCGCCGTGGTTCGGCGGCCGTGTACCTGGATGTGCACCACCCCGAAATCGAAGAATTCCTCGAAATCCGCAAGCCGTCGGGCGACTTCAACCGCAAGGCGCTTAACCTGCACCACGGCATCAATATCACCGACGAGTTCATGCAGGCGGTCACCAACGGCACCGATTTCGGCCTGCGCAGCCCCAAGACCGGCGAGGTGCTCAAGCGGGTGGATGCCCGCAGCCTGTGGCAGCGCATCCTGGAAACCCGCCTGCAAACCGGCGAGCCGTACCTTTTGTTCATCGATACGGTCAACCGCGAGATGGCCGAGCACCAGAAAAAGCTGGGCCTGAAAGTATCGACCTCGAACCTGTGCTGCGAAATCACCCTGCCGACCGGCATCGACCCGGAAGGCAACGACCGCACGGCCGTTTGTTGCCTGTCTTCGTTGAACATCGAAACCTGGCAGGAATGGCACGACGAGCCCGATTTCATCGAAGACGTCGCCCGCTTCCTCGATAACGTGCTTACGGCTTTCATCGAAACGGCGCCGGAAGGCATGAATCGCGCCCGCTATTCCGCGCTGAACGAGCGCTCGATTGGCCTGGGCGTGATGGGCTTCCATTCCTTCCTGCAGGGCCAGGGCATTCCCATGGAATCGGCGCTGGCCAAGTCGTGGAACCTGAAGATCTTCCGCCATATCCGTAAGAGCATGGACCGGGCCTCGGTCGAGCTGGCCGAAGAGCGCGGGCCCTGCCCGGACGCGCTTAAAGGCGGCGCCAAGGAACGCTTCAGCCACAAGCTGGCGATTGCGCCGACGGCCTCGATCTCGATTATTTGCGGCGGGGTGAGCGCCTGTATCGAACCGATCCCGGCCAATATCTACACTCACAAGACCCTGTCGGGCTCGTTCACCGTGCGCAATCGCCACCTCCAGGCCTTGCTGGCCGAGCGCGGTGCCGACACGCCGGCCACCTGGGCATCGATCCTCGAGCACGAGGGTTCGGTCCAGCACCTCGATTGCCTGGATGAGGACGAAAAAGCCACCTTCCGCACCGCCTTCGAGATCGACCAGCGTTGGGTCATCGAGCTGGCCGCCGATCGCGCGCCGCTAATCTGCCAGAGCCAGTCGCTGAATTTGTTCCTGCCCGGCAACATCGACAAGTGGGATTTGCACATGCTGCACTACACTGCCTGGAAGCGCGGCATCAAAAGCCTGTACTACTGCCGCTCCAAGGCCATCCAGCGGGCCGGGTTTGCCGGCAAGCTGGACACTGCCGCGTCCGAATCCACCACCGCAAGCACCACCGACTACGAGGAATGCCTGGCATGTCAGTAATCGACCTTTCGCGCGTCAACCCCATGAGCCTGGTCGGCAGCGGCGACATCGGCCTGCTGGAATCCACCGGCACCTACGATGTCGAGCGTTACGGCTGGGCTTATGATTTCTGGAAGCGCCAGCAGCAAACCCACTGGATGGGAGAGGAAGTGCCGCTGGGCGATGACATCAAGGACTGGGCCTCGGACAAGATCACCCCGGCCGAGCGCGCCCTGCTCACCCAGATCTTCCGATTCTTCACCCAGTCGGACGTGGAAGTGTCCGACAACTACATGAAGCGCTACATCCCGATCTTCCAGCCGCTGGAAATCCAGATGATGATGGCCGCTTTCACCAACATGGAAACGGTCCACATCGATGCCTACGCCCTGTTGCTGAAAACCCTAGGGATGCCCAAGGCCGAGTTCGAAGCCTTCCGCGACTACTCGGAAATGAAGGCCAAGGCCGACTACATGCAGACCTTTGGTGTGGACACCTGTGGCGACGTGTCGCGCACCCTGGCCATGTTCGGCGCCTTCACCGAGGGCATGAGCCTGTTCGCCAGCTTCGCCATGCTGCTCAATTTCCCGCGCTTCAACAAAATGAAGGGCATGGGTCAGATCGTGTCCTGGTCGGTTCGTGACGAATCGCTGCACTGCGAAGGCGTGATTCGCCTGTTTCACGAGTGGAACCGCGAAACCGGCGCGCTGACCCCGGCGGTCAAGGGCGACATCATCGACGTGGCCAAGACCATGGTGAAGCTGGAAGAAAACTTCATCGACCTGGCCTTCAGCCTGGGTGATATTGAAGGCATGGCGGCCGAAGACATCAAGCGCTACATCCGCTACATCGCCGACTGGCGCCTGACCCAGCTCAAGTTGCCCACCGTGTTTGGCTGCTTCGAATACGTCGATGGCGGCTACCAGGCACTGACCGAACACCCGTTGCCGTGGCTTCAGGAAATTCTCAACGGCGTGGAGTTTGCCAACTTCTTCGAACAGCGCGCCACCGAATACTCCAAGGCCGCCACCCGCGGCCAGTGGGACGGCGCCGACGGCGTCTGGTCTCGCTTCGAGGAAAGCCAGCGACCGCTGTCGCGCCAGTAACCTTTCTCGAAACCTAGGGAACCTCTGAACAATGATGCGTAGGCCCGTCCCATAGGGAGTTTCGCCGGAAAAGCCGCATCTCGTGCGTTGCGCCACTTGGCCGTAGCTACGGCTACTGTCACTCGCGTCGCACCACACGATCTGCGGCTTTTCCGACTGAAACGCGCTCCACGCATAATTGTTCAGAGGTTCCCTAGAAAAAGGCCGACGAATGTCGGCCTTTTATATTCGCCCTGGGTTGTACCGCCTGGCGACGGTGCCTGCGCTTGGGTCTTGGCCCGGTGTTGCGCCGGCCCTGCTATGTTTGCCGACATGAAGGACATGATCAACGCCTTGCCCGGCGGCGCCTCGGCCTGGTATCGGCTGCCGCTGGCCTGGCCGGCGTTGCGGTGGGTTCTGGGTGCCGGCCTGGCGGTACTGGCCCTTGGCCTGTCGCATTCGGTGCTTCCCTCGCCGCTGAATGGCTTTGTCCTGATGGTCGGGATGATCAGCTTATGGATTCTGGTGTTTCGTCAGGCGACCGCGCTGCTGATTGACCAGGCCGAGTTCGACAGCGATATCGACCTGATGGTCTGGCCGGGCACCCGCCAGGCGTTTGTTGCCTTTTTCCTGCTGGCCCTTCTGCTGGCGGTATTCCAGATCCTGCCCTGGTGGCTGGCATGGCTGATCGTGCCGTTGTGGGCCTGGGCAATGCCGCTGGCGGTGCTGTCGCTGGCCCGGGGTGATGGTTTGCTGGATGCCATGTACCCGCCGGAGTGGCGGACCTTGTCGGCGCTGCTGGGTCAGCCGACACGGCGTTGCATGGCCGCGTCTTTGCTGCTGCTCGGTGCGGCCTACCTGTTGGCGGTCGCACTGCTGTCGCCCTTGCCGGTTGCCGTCCGTGGCCCCGTGTTCATGTCGATCTGGGTGTATCTGTTGCTGGCCTGGTTTGCGCTGTTGGGCCAGCTCTGGCGTTTGAGGTTTCCCCCCGCAAAGGAGCAGGCCGCCCCGGCTGTTCCAGCCAGTTCGTGCACGCTCGATGAGCAGTGGCAAACATTGCAGCGCGACGGCGGGACGCTGGCTGACTTCCGCCGGATGGCCGACGCCCTGGAGCTGGCTGATGACCGGGCCCGGGAACAGGCCCATGCCCGGCACTTCATCACCGCACTGCTGGACGGCTTTGAGCGGCCGCAGGAAGCGGTCGAGCGGGTTGATCGACTGCTGCTGCGGTTTCCGGATTTTTGCCTGGAAAAACCCAGCGAACAATGGGCGCTGATTTGCGCCGCCCGCCGTCATGGACACCCGCCATTGCTGGTTCAACTGGCCGATAATTTCCTGAAGCACTTCCCGGCGGCGCCGCTGAGGGCCCGGGTTGAGGCCTTGCCGGAACTGGCCAGGAAACCCGCCCAATAAGCTACCCGCCGGGTCGTGATTGACGTGGACGTGCTAAGTTCCTAGGCAAATCCAACAACCAGTGAGGAGCCCGCATGAACCTGTTTTTCCGTTTGGTCCCCATGATTCTGATTGCGCTGATCTGGGCCGTGTTGCCCGAAGCCGCCCTGGCGCTTCAGGCCGGAGGCGCCGAAAACGCCGGCATGCCAACGGCAGAGTTCGATGAGGGAAGTGGGTCCTGGGCAATCTGGATTGGCGCGGTGGTGATTGGCGTTTTTGGCCTGGCGCTGGTGTTTCTGATTCGCCGCTTCAGCCTGGGCAGTCGCCAGCGCCCGGTTGACACCGACAAGTCCGCAGCCAACAACAAGGACTGATCTTCCAGCCGGCCGCCACTTTGGCGGCCGAAGCCACCAAGCCTTCTGCCGCCCGCTGCGCCGGCAAGGGTCGTCAGTCATTGAGTCGGTCATTGAATCGGTGACGGCACATTCCTGATTTATCGCTATACTGTTACTTTGTAACAATCATCAGGCGAAAATCATGGAAAAGCTTCCGGTCACGGTTCTGTCCGGCTTTCTCGGCGCCGGCAAGACCACCCTGCTCAATCGCATCCTGAACAACACCGAGGACCGGCGCGTTGCGGTGATCGTCAACGATATGTCGGAGGTGAACATCGACGCCGAGCTGGTGCGTGCCGGCCAGGCCGACGTGCAGCGCACCGAGGCCAACCTGGTCGAAATGACCAACGGCTGCATTTGCTGCACCCTGCGCGATGATTTGCTCAAGGAGGTGCGAACGCTGGCCGAGTCCGGTCGTTTTGATTGCCTGGTGATTGAATCAACGGGCGTTTCCGAGCCGCTGCCGGTGGCCGCCACCTTCGAGTTTCGCGATGAAGACGGCCACAGCCTGGGCGACGTGGCCCGGCTCGACAACATGGTGACGGTGGTGGACGCCTCACGCCTGGTCGAGGACTACCAGAGCCCGGCGCGTTTGAGCCAGCGTGGTGAATCGCTGGGCGAAGACGACGACCGCACCGTGGTCGACCTGCTGGTTGACCAGGTCGAATTCGCCGACACCCTGATCATCAACAAGCTGGATCTGATCACCCGCGAGCAGCGGGACCTGGTTCGAAAGCTGGTCCGTTCGCTCAATGCCCAGGCCCGGTTGATCGAAACCACCGAGGCCCAGGTTGGCCTGGAGGAAATTCTCGATACCCAGCGTTTCGACTTCGAGCGGGCCCACACCCACCCGCTCTGGTATCGCGAGCTCTATCACTTCAACGAGCACACGCCCGAGACCGAGGAGTATGGCATTCGCCATTTCACCTGGCGCGACCCAAGGCCGTTTCATCCGCAGCGGTTCATGGATTTTCTCAACAGCGAATGGCCGGGCGTGCTGCGCGCCAAGGGTCATTTCTGGCTGGCGACTCGACCCGAGTGGGTCGGTGAACTCAGCCAGGCCGGCCCGCAGCTTCGCCAGCAGGCCATGGGCCTGTGGTGGGCCGCCATCGACCGCTCTCAGTGGCCCGACAGCCCGCAGTGGAAGCACTTCATGGCCGATCGCTGGCACCCGGTCTTTGCCGACCGCCGCCAGGAACTGGTTTTCATCGGCATTGATTTCGATGAGGCTGACCTGCGCAGCCGCCTGGAAGCCTGTTTGATCGACACCGACCGGATGTCGCCGGACGCCTGGGCAAACCTGCCCGATCCTTTCCCGCGCTGGGAGATGGAAACCCATGACTGACCATAACGACCCGATCCCGAGAAATTACGAGGCCTGGAAGCACTGCATCGAGCACTGGTGCGAGATTCCATTGACGGCTGAGTTTGTCGAGCAGCGATTGGCCGCGTTGAACAACCCGAAAGACGAGCATACCGCCAAGCTGATTGCGACCTACGGCCCGGGGCATCATCAACGGTTGCTTGGCTGGTTCAAGCGCTGGGCCAACGAAAACGTCCAGTAAGTCGCTTGGCCACTGCGTTCACCCAGGCACCCTCTCCGGCCCGGCATTAACCTGGCAACCTGTTTGGTTGCCGGATTAATGGCAGGTACACGGTGAGCCAGAAGGTCTTGTGTCAGCAGTCTTCCAGCAGATAGGCCAGGATCAATGGCACCACGATGGTCGCATCGGACTGAATGGCAAAGCGCGGCGTTTCGGGCCTGAGCTTGCCCCAGGCGATCTTTTCGTTCGGCGGTGCCCCGGAATAGCCGCCGTAGCTGGCCGGCGCGTCGCCCACCTGGCAGAAATAGCCCCAGGCCGGTACTTCGGGAACCTGCAGTTCCTTGGCGATCAGCGGCACGACGCAAATCGGGAAATCGCCGGCAATGCCGCCGCCAATCTGGAAAAAGCCGATGCCCGGTGCGGGTTCGCAGTGCTCCAGGTACCAGCGCACCAGCCGGTTCATCTGGGCGGTGCCGGGCTCGACGCAATCGTGGCCGGGCAAATCCCCGCGAATGACGGCGGCACTGAAGGCGTTGCCGCTGGTGGAGTCTTCCCAGCCGGGCGTCCAGATCGGCACGCCGGTATCGCGCGCGGCCAGCAGCCAGCTGCTTTCGGGCCGATGGAAGCGCTGGACCAGCGCCGGGTCGGCCAGGCTGTCGATCAGGAACTCGGCCGGGCTAGCCTGGCGCTGGCTGGCCGCGGCGGCGGCCCAACGCGATAGCAGCACCTCTTCGACCAGGGCCATGACGCTGTCGGGAATCGTCGTGTCGGTCACCCGGTTCTGGCCGCTGGCATACAGCTTGGCCTCGTCCTCATCGCTCAGTCGCGACCAGCCGTCGATCGGTCGGTAGTCGGGGTAGCCGACCAGGCGAAAAGCGTCCTCTTCCAGGTTGGCGCCCGTGCAGGAAATGCCGTGGACCAGCCCGGCGCGGATGGCCGGCGCCAGCAGCTCGCCAATCCCGGCCGTGGACATTGCCCCGCCCATGGCCAGAAACAGCTTGCCGCCGGCGTCAATATGCGCAGCCCAGGCGCGCGCGGCGTCGGCCACCACGCGGGCATTGAAATGCTGGAAGGCCCGGTCAACCAGGCCGCGAACCGTCAGTGGCTCGGCCACCTCAACCGCCGGCACCGGAGAATGAGCCGCCGGAACTCTCTGACGGTACGGGTACCCGTTTGCCAAAGCCACCAACGCGGCTTTTCGGGAAGGTCAGGCCGGTCATGCGAACCGGCGGTGGCGGCATCATCGGCAGCGGGATGGCCCAGCTCCCGGGATCGTTCAATCCAAGGTTGATCAACTTCATCCCGGCACGATGACATTCGTTGATGAACATCGTCAGGTCGCTGGACGGCGAGCTTTGCATCGACTCGCCGAAGAAGGCCAGGGTGGAAACGCCACGACGCTGCAACCAGTCCGCGCTGGGCAACATCGCGTCGTCGATGAAATAACGGTTGTCAAAATCGCCCGGACCGGGCTTGCTTGCAATGGTTCGCCGCGAATCGCACATCACCAGGGCCGGCGCGTCGGGCGGGATGCCGCGCTGCTTGAGTTGGTGCAGGCGCGGTGCCAGGGTCACCATCACGTTCAGGACGTCGGTGGAATCCACCGCCACGTTCAGGTTGGGCTGCTGCGGCGGCCAGGCCAGCGGCTCCATGTGGCGATAGCTGTTGGCGTTGAACGATCGCTGGACGCCGGCTGCCGGCCAATGGTCGAAGGTTGCGATCGGCTGGCCGGCGCGCTCGGCCATCATTCGAACGGCCATCTGGACGCTTAGTGCTCCGGGCAGGTCGATCAGCACGAACGTACTGGCATCCAGCCATTCCCAGGCGCCGTCCGGACGGCCCAGCCGGGCCTCGGGCGCCAGCTCGGTCAGGCGTGGCTGGATGTTCAGCCGCTCGACCGCGGCAAAAATGGTCGGGCAGTGGTAGGGATAGAAGGGGCTGTCGGCCTCGGGGCCGTAGAGCTGAAACAGCAGGTCGTGGGCGGCGTATTCGTGCCAGAGACCTTGTTTGATGGTCTCCGGGTCATCCAGGCGACGAAGCGTCGGGCGGCGGCCCAGCGGCTTGGCCAGGCGTTCAAGCAGTTTCGACCAGGGTGGCGACATGGCGTGCGTTGATATCAATGACAGGATAGGGACTAACCCGACTGTAATAGCCGGCGAACTCGCCGTCCAGCAAAAACAGGCCCACGGTAGGGTAGGCCATGCCGCTGCTGAACCAGAAGGGCACGGCATCGAAGCGTGCTTGAACGGCATAGGGTGTGCCCTCGCTCAAGGCGGCTTCCAGGCGCTGCTGCCATTGTTCAGGGCTGGCGCCAATGCCCAGCAGCACGGTATCACCCATGCGCCCGAAGGCGCTCTTCAATACCCAAGCGGTGCGCTGGGCAATCAGTTCCTCCAGCTGGTCGGCCACCAGAAAACGCGATTCGGGCAAATGCGCCTCCAACAGGGTGCCGTCCGATGAGGCCTTGACCAGGCCTTGTTGCTCGATGGCGGCATAGAAACATTTGCTCTGGGCAACCAGGGCTGAGACCGTGTTGAGCATCGGCACCTCGCGCTGAGCGCGCTGCCAGACCTCGGCGTTGGGCAGGTCGGGCAGCCATTCAGCAGGGTAATACCGATAGAGGGCGTCGATGGGTTCATCCAGCAGGCAGGCGGTGGTGCCGTCAAATCGGAGATTGGCCGGTGAGCCCAGGACAACCTCATGGCCGGCCTCCCGCAACCAGCTGGCCAGTAGCGCCATGGGCTGCAGATCCAGCGAATAGCCGGTGGCATACACTAGGCCAATGCGCGGGTAGGCGGCAAAGGCCTCCAGCAGGGCCGGGCGCAAATCGCCAGCCGGCCGAAGGCCGCTGAAAAGCTCACCAAAGTCCTCGTCCAGCACGCGGTGCAGGCCATGGCTTTCCACCAGTCCGCCGGGCCCGTCTTCGTTGAACTCGGTAATCACCCAGCGTCCGCCCACGGCCAGATGAAAATCGCAGCGAGTCAGGCGACCGACGGTCGGTTGCGGTTGGGCCATGCACTCGCGAAGGCCCGCCGGGATGCCGATGGTTTCAAGGGATTCCGGCTGCCGGGCCAGTTCGGCTTCCATTGGCCGAAGCGCCTGCCAGCAGCGTTGGGCAATGCTGACCAGTTGTTCGTGCTCTTCGGCGCCAAGGATCAGTGCGTCCGGCAGCAGGTCGTCGCGGCCGCGATGGAAGATATCCCATTTGCAGAAATCAAAGCGCAGCCGGTCGCGCAGGTGATTGATTTCGGCCGAATCCAGCGGCCAGGCCAGCGTTCGCATCGGCTCGGCTAAAAGAGATCCAGGCCGATCAGGCCGGCCATCCAGGGTGCAACGGCGATGCCGATCAGCGCCATCAGGATGTACAACCAGCCTTCGCCTTTCTGACGCTTTACATGGCCGCGCGCCGGCCGCATGATTTCATGGGCCAGAATGGGCAGGGCGATCATCGAAAAGCCGGCCAGGCTGTGGAAAAAGCCCAGATAGTCGCCTTCGACGGCATAGGCAATGGTGATGGCGCAGGCAATGCAGAACAGGCTGGCCGCCTGCGCGTCTTCAGCATTTCGCTCGCGCACCACGCGTTGGCGGAAGTTGTCCTGTTCACGGCGGAAATAAAACACCATGGTGGCCGTCAGAATGCCCCAGCCCAACAGGAAGAACCAGGGCGTGATCCACCAGCCGTCCTCGTAGCCGGGCAGCCATCGGAACACCCAACCGTAGTCGAGCGAATCGGGGCTCATTTCGCCCCACATGGCGGCACCAAAAATCAAGCCGGTCGAAAAGGTGTAGGCGGCAATGAATTGGGCGGCGGCCCAGTTCTTCCGCTCGAACACGTCCTCGCGCAGTCGCGGCCCGAACCACTCGGCACCGAACTGGCCGAACAGCTTGATCGCGGCGAAGGCCATGGCGGCATACAACAGCGTCCACCAACCCTCGATGGTCGGGTCGGCATGGTTGAACAGCACGTAGGCGCACCAGATCACGGCGCCGATCACGCCCAGTCGGAGCAGGCCAATACCGGGGTTGTTGAAGCGATAGAGCGGGTGCAGGCCGATGGTGCTGCTATGGGCCAAACCCCAGATGCAGGTGATCAGGGAAGCACCGAACACAAAGCCGGTGTCGCCCCAGAACACGTCGGCTTCGTAGAAGATCACGGCGCAGATGAAGCCGGCGAAAGCCGCCACGACCGGAAACGCACCAAAGGTGCGAACCCGGCTTAGCTGGCTGACGTTGGCGCCGGTCTGGTCCCGGGGAAGGACGCGTACATTGGTCATTGGTTCGCTCCTCGGCTCGGCAGTCGCAGCGGCTGGGCCAGGCAGTGCAAGCCGCCGCCCTGGTTGATCAAGGCCCGGCAATCCAGGCAGATAACCCGACGCTCCGGCATCAAATCGGCCAGGATGGAACGGGCTTCATTGTCGGCATTGTGGCCGAAAGTCGGCAACAGCACCAGTCCAGGGGCGAGGTAGAAATTGGCGTAACTGGCCGGCACTGGACGGCCCTGCAACATCAAGTCCAGAGTGGGCAGTCCGACCAACTCCAGGCCGGGTTCGTCGGCCACCAGGGCGTCCAGCCGTTGCCAGTTCTTTTGCAGTCGGTCCTGGTTGGGGTGCTGGCGCGGCAGGCCAGGTGACACGGCGACCAGCTGTGTTGGGCGCGTGAACCGTGCCAGGTTGTCAATGTGACCATCGGTGTGATCGCCCGCCAATCCCTCGTCCAGCCAGATCAGGCGCCGCAAGCTGAAGACCTCCCGCAGACGCTGCTCGACAACGGCCAGGTCCGGGTTGCAACGGTTGGTCGCCAACAGGGCCGATCGGGTCGTCAGTATCAGGCCGTCGCCGTTTGATTCCAGCGCGCCGCCCTCGGTGCAAAGCTCAAGCCGGTGTAGCGGCAGGCCCAGCCGCCGACTCAGCAGGGTAGGCAGCAGTTGGTCCAGTTCGTGGGGAAAGCGCTGGCCCCAGCCGTTGAAGCGCGGTGCCACCGCCAGTGGTTGACCTGAGTGGTCGAGGGCGAAAATGGGTGCGCTGTCGCGCAGCCAGAACTCATTCAATGGCAGCGGCAGCAGATGCAGGCTTTCATCGCTGCCGCCCAGCCGTTTTTCGATGGCCGACGCCTGGTCGGGCCCAACAATCAGATAGACCGGCTCGACAGCGCGGAGCTGCGCGATCAGCTCATCGAACAAATCAATCAGGGGGTTGCTGCCGCGCCAGGTTCCTCCTTCTGCCGGCGGCCAGGCCAGCAGCGTGCCGTCACGAGGTGCCCATTCGCCCGGCCAGATCAGGCCAGGGGCTGGGACCGGGTCGTCCATCGCGCGCTGGGTCGTTGCCGGTGTGGAAATCGCCCCGCTCCTCAGTCCAGCGCCTGGCTGGCCACGATAATGCCGTTGGCATCAGCATAGACAAATTCGCCCGGCAGGAAGCGCACACCGCCGAAATTGATGGCCACGCCGCGTTCGCCCTCGCCGCGGCGGACCGATTTGATCGGTACTGGGCCCAGTGCCAGCAATCCGATGGAAATGTCCCGTGTTACCTCGACATCGCGACAGGCCCCGTGTATCACGACCCCTGCCCAGCCTTGCTCGGCGGCCCTGCCGGCGATCAAATCGCCAATCAGGGCGTGCCGGAGCGAGCCGCCGCCGTCGACGACCAGCACCCGGCCCTGGCCCGGCTCGGCCAGCGCTTCCTTGACCCGCGAGTTGTCTTCAAAGCAGCGCACCGTCTCGATTGGCCCATGAAAAGCCGACTTGCCGCCATAATTGCGCCAATGCAGGCCGGTAACCACGCGCACCTGGTCGGGGTGCTGGTCGCAAAGATCGGGTGTGGACAAGTTCATGGCCAAGCTCCTGAAGGGGGAATGCCCTAAAGCTTGCGACAGTTGTTTCCGAGTGTCCAGTCAGCGGTTCAGCGGGGAGGGCAGTCGACGGCGTGGTGCGAAAACAGTTGTTGTTTGAGTCTGTCAGCGCGCGAGCCGAGTTGCTCGTTTACCAGTAGCGGCTCGATCAGTTCCAGGGCGCGGCAGTCGTCTCCGCTCCGGGCAGCGAGCTGCGCCAGGTTGTAGCGGGAAGGGGCGTGGTCAGGCGCCAGATAAAGGCTTTGCCGAAACGCGTTCCGGGCCAGGTCTTCATTGCCCTGGGCAGCCGCGCTGTTCCCCAGACCAAACCAGGACATGGGCTGGTCAGGCCAGCGTTCGGTGGTCGCCAGCCAGCTGTCATGCACGGCCTTGGCGTGTTTCTGGCTGGCTGCTTGCTCCTCGAAATCGGCCAACGCGCGAATCCAGGCGTCTGCACGGTCACTGGCTGGCAATTCGCCGGGTTTGATAAGCACCATCGACCACTGGCCCGCCCAGCGCCACTGCCGCTGCCAGCGATGCAACGGCAGGGTGGTTGATTCTTCGGTGCCTGAATGCTGGATAAGCACGCCCCGGTCGAGGTCAAAGCCGGTGATGACGGCGTAATGCCAGATCGGCCGGCGCGGCAGGCCCTGGTTTTCGAGCACGATCGCCGGCCGGCCCGCGACCACTTCCGCCAGAACGGCGTCCAGGCTGGGGGGCGGGTGATACACAATCAGGCCGCGCTGGCGGGCCTGGGATTGCAGCTCGGCCTGCAGCGTGCCCTGGCGTTCGGGCAGAAATACCCAGTCCGCAAGTTCATCAGGTTTGGCATCAACGCCGGCGTGGCCCAACGCGCTCGCTAGCGCAGCTGGGCCGCAGTGGGCATCGGTCTGGGGGAAGAACGGCACCGCTTCCAAGACGCTGACCGTTGGTTGATCCTCAGGCCAGTCAATGCTGCCAGGCCCACGCCAGGAGGCGCAGGCCGACAGGGATATCAGCAGGGCGGCCAGCAGCAGCCGTCGGAGCACCGCGGATGCTCAGCGGCCGAAAATATTCAAAACGCCAATCAGGTCGAGGACGATCAAAACCAGAAAGGTGATGCCCAACACCTCGATGACCCCGGCACCGGCCGGCAGTTCGTCGATGCGCTCGGCCAGTTCCGCAAGTTCGGCCGGCGTCATCGCGGCCGCGCGCTGGCTGGCCAGCAGTGGGTCCACACCCAATTCAACCAGCTGTTCGGCAACATCATCTCGCAGCAGCCACTGCTCCACTTGCTGGGCTGCCGTGTTGTCGAGCTGCAGGGCTTCCTGGGTTGTCAGCAGATTGGCTTGTGCATTGAAAGTGGCCAGGGGCAGGAGAAACAAGCCGAGCAGGGCGATCAGGCGGGAGCGGCGAACGGTTTTCATGTTGTAAATCCTCGAATGAATGGGGCGATGGGTGACGTCTTTAGCTTCGAGTGTAGACCCCGAGCGTCGAAAAATAGCACAGCCATCAGAGGGCGAATGGCCGGGTTCAGTCCAGAAGCCCCTTAAATCGGTCGCCCGGGGGGAAACTTGCAAAATAAAGTTGATTCCCCATGCTGGTTTGAGGTATAAAGGTGGGCTAGTTTTCGATTTATTTTAGGAATTCAAGTCATGTCCCGAGTGTGTCAGGTGACCGGCAAGCGCCCGCTGGTCGGCAACAACGTGTCCCACGCGAACAACAAGACCAAGAAGCGCTCGCTGCCGAATCTGCACAGCCATCGCTTCTGGGTCGAAAGCGAGAACCGCTGGGTGAAGCTGCGCGTGTCCACCAAGGGACTGCGCATTATCGACAAGAACGGCATTGATCAGGTTCTCGCTGACCTGCGTGCCCGCGGCGAAAAATTCTAAAGGAGACCTCCCATGGCTGGTAGCGCTCGCGACAAAATCAGAATGGTGTCTTCTGAAGGCACGGGTCACTTCTACACCACGACCAAGAACAAGAAGAACACCCCGCACAAGCTGGAGTTCAAGAAGTACGACCCGGTGGTGCGCAAGCACGTGATGTACAAGGAAGCGAAGATCAAGTAACGCCTTCTGGCGTACTTGACCGCCAAAGCGCCGGGCAACTGCCCGGCGTTTTTCGTTTTGGCAGGCGGTGAGAGGCAAGAGGTAAAAGGTAAAAAGTCAAAGGCTGCGGAGTAGTCCGTTGAGGCGGGCATTCAAGCATCGGATTTCCTCCAGAATTTGCTCGCTTTCTTCCAATAGGCCGAGATTATCGGCAATCCGGATCTGCGTATCGAGCTCCATAAGTGATGATCGGGCAATTTTCAGGAATCTCCGGGACTCGGTCGGGGAGCCGCGCGCGGCTCCCTCAGCAATGTTGCTAGGGACACTGATTGCCGCTCGCTGCATCTGGAGCCCCAGGCTGAACTGCAACTGACGCGGGAACCGCTTGGTCATCCGGCAAATCGTGCTGCCCAGCACCACGCCGTCCCGCCAGACATCAAGCTGGAAATGCGCAGGTCGAAACGCCTTCCTTGTCCTGCGATCGATTTCGTTTCTCTCTCCCATTTCTTACCTCTTACCTTTCACCTTTCACCTTTCACCTCGCCGCCAACGGCGCCCCTAAACCAACCCCCGCTCCGCCAGGCTGACCACTTCCGTGTCACCGACGATGAAGTGATCCAGAAGGCGGATGTCGACCAGGCCCAAGGCGTCGCGCAAGCGGCGGGTGATGGCCAGGTCGGCCTGGCTGGGTTCGGCAATGCCGGAAGGGTGATTGTGGGCAACGATAAGAGCGGCGGCCCTATGTGCCAGGGCTTTTTCAACCACCACGCGCGGATGAACATGGGCCGAGTCGATGGTGCCGGTGAACAGTTCCTCGAAGCGGATGACTCGGTGGCGAGTATCCAGCATCAGCGCGCAGAACACCTCGTGCGGGCGGTCACGCAACGCCGCGCGCAGATACTCTCGGGTAACCTGGGGGCTGGTCAGGGGTTTGCCCCGATCGAGGGATTCACGCATGTGCCGGCGCGCAAGTTCGACGGCCGCATGAAGCTGTGCCACCTTCGCCGGTCCCAGGCCGGGCAACGCGCACAGCGTCTGGCGGTCCCTGTCGAGCAGGCCGCGCAGGCCGCCGAAGCGGTTGATCAGGGCCCGGGCAACATCCAGTGCCGAGCGACCGTTGACCCCCGTTCTAAGCAGGATGGCCAACAGCTCGGCATCGCTAAGCTGTTCCGGGCCGTGGTTCATCAGGCGCTCCCTGGGACGCTCTTGCTGTGGCCAGTCGGCGATTCGCATACAATTCCGGATATATCGATGGGGGTCGTGGCATTTTGTGAGGCCCTGTTGCAGCAAGCCATAGGAGATTCACCCTTGCGGTTCTCGGATTACAGCCTGTTAATCGGCCGGACAGGTCGGTACTCATGACGGCGCTGGCCGGGCGTCGCATTTTGCTGGGGGTCAGCGGGGGGATTGCCGCCTACAAGACCGCCGAGCTGATTCGGCTGCTACGCGCCGACGGGGCAGAGGTTCGCGTGGTCATGACGGCCGGTGCCCAGGCATTCATTGGTCCACTCACGCTCCAGGCGCTGAGTGGGCATCGGGTTCGGACAGACCTGCTGGATCAGGAGGCCGAAGCGGGCATGGGCCACATCGAGCTGGCCCGTTGGGCGGATCAGGTGCTGATTGCACCGGCCACGGCCCAGCTGGTCGCTCGCCTCGCGGCAGGCTTCGCCGATGATCTGCTCACGACGCTGGTGCTGGCAACCGAGGCACCGATATTCATTGCCCCGGCCATGAATCAGCAGATGTGGGCAAGTGCCCAGGTCGGCGACAATATGGCGCGGCTGGCGTCTCTGGGCATGACCGTGCTTGGACCCGGCATTGGTGACCAGGCCTGCGGTGAAATTGGCGCTGGCCGTTTGCTTGAGCCTGCGGAGCTGGTGAGCCTGCTGGCCGAATCTTCCGACGTATCCGTCAAGCGTTTGCAGAGCCGGCGCTTCGTGATCACCGCTGGCCCAACCCACGAAGCGCTTGATCCGGTTCGTTTCCTCGGCAATCGGTCCTCTGGTCGAATGGGTTTCGCCCTGGCTTCAGCCCTGGCTGAACAGGGTGCGGAAGTCGACCTGGTGGCTGGCCCCGTGCATTTGCCAACCCCGCCTGGTGTCCAGCGGCGGTCGGTTCAAACCGCTTGCGAAATGCTGGAGGTTGTTGAGTCGGTGATCGCCGGGGCCGACGCCTTCATCGGCGTGGCCGCGGTAGCCGATTATCGCCCGGAAGCAGCGGCCGAGCACAAAATCAAGAAGAGTGGCGAACCGTTGACGCTGCGCCTGGTTCCCAACCCTGATATTCTCGCGACGGTGGCGCTCGCTGAACATCGGCCGCCCCTGGTGATGGGTTTCGCGGCCGAAACCCGCGATCTCGAGGCGGCAGCGCGCGGCAAATTGGAGGGCAAGCGTCTCGACCTGATTGCTGCCAACCAGGTCGGTGACGGCTTGGCCTTCGATCAGTCCGACAATGCCCTGCTGGTGCTTGGGAGGCATCAGCAATGGCGATTGCCGCGGCAGGACAAGACGGCCCTGGCCCGAGCGTTGGTCGACATCATTGCAGAGGAATTGGCGAAGAGGGACGCCTGACACATGACCGAACTGGCATTCAAGATTCTCGATCATCGCCTGGGTGGCGAGTGGCCATTGCCGGCTTATGCCACGGAAGGTTCGGCCGGACTGGACATGCGCGCCTGCCTGACCGAAACGCTGATGCTCGAAGCGGGTGAAACCGCGCTGATCCCCTCGGGGTTGGCCATCCATCTGGATGATCCGGGCCTCGCTGCCGTGCTTCTGCCGCGTTCCGGGCTGGGACATAAACAGGGCCTGGTGCTGGGTAACCTGGTTGGGCTGATCGACAGTGATTACCAGGGTGAAATCAAGATGTCTTGCTGGAATCGCGGCTCGGAGGTGATTGTCATCGAGCCGGGCCAGCGGATCGCCCAGCTGGTCGTGCTTCCGGTGGTCCAGGTGTCCCTGCGGCAGGTTGAGGAATTCGAACGCAGCGAACGGGCGGATGGCGGTATCGGCCACACGGGGGTTGCCTGACATGGCAAAAGCAACTGCAAAAAAGCGAACGCGAACGCCGACCGGCGGGGCCGACAACAAGACCTCATCCGCGCTAAGGCTGCTAAGCCTGCTGGCCATTGCCATCGGCTTGTTCGGGATTCTGCTCGGGGCAGCGTTGACCTATCTGGGCATGCAGTCGCAACTGGCGCTGGAGCAAGCTGGCCGCGCGGCCGACGACAAAGCGCGCGTTGTGGGTGCTGCGCTGAACGAAATTCAGGCCGCGTTGCGAGATGGCGAAGTCGCCAATCAGGCGCTGCGGTCGCTGGAGGGCGGCGGCCGCGATGATTTGCACTCGGCGTTCCGGCGTCGGGGCGTTGCCAGCATGATCGATTTGAGGGCCTTTGATCTCGCCATTGAGGACATCCAGCCTGGCCTTTTCCCGGAGCCGGATTTCGCCGCCATCGAGATGATGATTTCCGCTCGTCGCGATGGGCGTGCCCCCATTCAGGTGCACTTCCCGGGGACGCCCAACGAAAATATCGCGTTCGCCCAGCGAATCGAGCGTGACGGTGAGGCCGCAGGCGTACTTTTCTTGCGGGTGCCAGTGAGCGCAGTCACCAGCCTGGTCAACGATCTCGGTCCGCTCAATTACGTGGCGATCGTTCAGGGCCGCGGCGAGCAGGCAAGCACGCTCCGTTCGCTGGGTTCGCCAACCGGCGGCCAAGCCAGTCGCATCGCCATTCCCAACAGCCTCCTCGCGATCGAGTGGTCGCGAGCCACCGTTGGTGTACCGGTGGCCGGCAGAACGGCCATCATCATCGGTTTCGGCGGTCTTTTATTGCTGCTGTCGGGCATCGTCGTGCGCAGTCGCATCGGCACGCCGGCAGCGGTGATGCCCGAATCTGACAAGCCGGCGGCGGCCTCGGTTGCGCTTGATGATACGAAAGATGTCGCCGAAGCAGAGAGCAAGGAAGCGCCAGAACCGGTGGCAACACCGCCCGTGCAACCGGCGGTTTCGACAGCGGAGCCCCCGCCTGCCAAGCCCGCTTCATCGACCAACGACCTGCCCGATTGGCTGCTGGATGCGGAGCTGGATCCTGAGCCTGGGCCTGATTCTGAACCGGCCGCCGAGGCGGCTGCCGGAGACGGCGATCGCAAACCTGAAGCGAGCGACGATGGACGCCACGACGTCGACGAAGAAGTCCTCGTTGAGCAGTCAGCGTCTGCGGAGTCCACCGTGGACGATGAGGCTGATGCGGCGGTCGAACCGAAGGCGGTGACTGGCAACGAAGCGGATGACCTGGATCTGGATCTTGACCTGGATACCGAGGAACCACAGGCAGACGAGGCCGAACCGCTCGATCTCGACTTTGATTTCAGCAGCCGCAAGAACGGTGCAGCTGAACCCCCGGAGACCAAGGAAGGCCAGGAATCTTCCGAGCTTGATGCGTCCGCTGATCAGGCCTCGGAGGCAAGCCCTCCGGTCTCATCCTCGCCGACGCTGATCGAGGCCAGTCTATTCCGGGCACATCGCATAGGCGGTGTGGTTGAAAAGACCCTGGACGCGCGAAGCGCAACCCTGATCGGGCAGGCCATCGGAAGCGAGGCACGGGACCGCGGAATTTCCTCAATGGTCATTGGTCGGGACGGCCGCTTGTTCGGTGCGCCGCTTCTGTCTGCGCTCGGCCAGGGCCTGCGTGGTGCCGGTGTGGATGTGATTGATCTGGGCGCTGTGCCGATTCCCGCGCTTAATCTTGCCGCCCACGAATGGACAGGTGGCTCCGGGGTCATGGTGACGGGTTCTCATTTGCCACCGGATCAGAGCGGATTTGTCATCCGGCTGGCTGGCGAGGTTTTTCAGGGCCCTGCCATTGAGGCCTTGCACGAACGGATCCTGCAATCCGATCTCGCGTCTGGCAACGGCAGCCATGAGGAACGCAATATTGTTGATCATTATGCCGAGCGCATTGGTGCGGATATTCAGCTTGAACGCCCGCTCAAGGTTGTCGTCGATTGTGGCAACGGCATCACTGGCAGCGTCGTGCCGCAGGTGTTCAGTGCGATTGGAGCGGACGTCATTCCCCTGTACTGCGATGTGGACGGCAACTTCCCCAATCACCTGCCCAATCCGGCCGACCCCGACAACCTGGAAGACTTGATCCTCTGCGTGCGTAATTTCCGCGCCGACCTTGGCATAGCCTTTGACGGCGATGGTGACCGCATCGGCGTGGTGGCGCCCGACGGCGAGGTCATTTGGCCAGACCGTTTGTTGATGCTGCTTGCTCGCGACCTGCTTCAACGCGAGCCGGGCGCGCTGGTCGTGCACGATGTCGCGTGTTCGGGGCTTTTGCGGGAGTTTGTTGAAAATCACGGCGGCCAGACCCGCATTGCTCGCTCGGCCGACAGCTTCGTGGCCGAGAAAATGCGAGAGGAATCGGCCCGTCTGGCTGGCCTGATGAGTGGTCATCTCTTCGTTGCCGAGCGATGGTACCCCTTCGATGACGGCATTTTTGCCGCTGCCCGTTTGCTCGAGCTGCTGGCTGCGGATACACGGCCGGTTGATGAAATCATTGCTGAACTGCCCACCCGAAAAGCCACGCCCGAGTATCGACGGCCAATGACGGAAGAGGCGTCAGCTGATTTGGTGATGGCGCTGATCGCTGAAGGCGATTTCGATGACGGACAGATCTCCACGCTGGACGGTTTAAGGGTGGACTACGAGGATGGTTTCGGTATGGTGCGAGCCTCGCACCGGGGTGCCGAACTGGTATTCCGTTTCGAAGGCGAGGACGCCAAGGTCATCACACGTATCCAGAACCTGTTCAAGCGGGAAATCGCCAAGCAGACCCCCGATCTGAAGCTGATCTTCTGATCGATCGCCGATGGCGACCTTGCTGTTCAACAAGCCCTTTCGGGTGCTGAGCCAGTTCACCGACCCTGAGGGCCGACCCACGCTGGCCGACTTCATCGACATGCCCGGCGTTTACGCGGCGGGCCGCCTGGACTACGACAGCGAAGGCCTGCTGGTGCTCACGGACGATGGCCGGCTGAAAGCCCGGTTGGCGAGTGCTGACAGCAGGACCGCCAAAACCTACCTGGTTCAGGTAGAAGGCCGACCTCAGGTCGCTGACCTGGAACGATTGCGCCAGGGCTTGATGCTCAAGGACGGCCCAACTCGTCCGGCGGAGGTGTCGCTGCTGGCCCGCGCGCCTGGTTGGCTATGGAAGCGTTCACCACCAATCGCCCCTCGGGCTGGCAAACCCACCAGCTGGCTGGAAATCCGGATTACCGAAGGCCGCAACCGCCAGGTCCGCCGGATGACCGCCGCCGTCGGCCTGCCCACGCTGCGCCTGGTTCGAACGCAAGTAGGACCCTACGCCCTGGCCGACCTGAAGCCCGGAAGTTGGAAAGCGGTAAAAGGTATAAGGTAAGAGGTGAAAGGCCAACCTTTTACCTTTCACCT
>PWYW01000048.1 GCA_003567685.1 Gammaproteobacteria bacterium | reverse complement strand
GGGTAGACGGGAGACGGGAGACGGGAGACGGGAGACGGGAGACGGGAGACGGGAGACGGGAGACGGGAGACGGGAGACGGGAGACGGGAGACCGGAGCTCTGGGCTGACTTTTGGCAGGGGTTTTGTTGATCGGGTTCTGGCATCATTGAGCGTTTGACGATGACTCAAACGGATCATGTGCAATGAAAAAACTGATGACGGCAATGCTGGCGGCAGGCTTGATGGCCCCGGGGGCGGTAATGGCTGAGGACGACCCGTTCCTGTGGCTGGAAGAAATCGAAAGCGAGGAGGCGCTGGATTGGGCGCGCGAGCAGAACGAGCGCTCGGAATCGTTTTTGCGTGGTCAGCCGCTGTTCGAGGAATTCGAGCAGAGCAACCTTCGCATCCTGACTTCCGACGAACGAATTGCCTACCCCTCCCTGATGGGCGGCGAGGTGTATAACTTCTGGCGCGATGCCCGGCACGTGCGCGGCATCTGGCGCACGACCAGCCTGGAAAGCTTTCGGTCGGAGCAGCCGGACTGGAACGTCATCATCGACGTCGACCAGCTGGCTGACGACGAGGGCGAGAACTGGGTGTGGGGTGGGGCAAGCTGCCGCTATCCCGATTACGACCGCTGCATCGTCGGTCTGTCCATTGGCGGTGCAGACGCCAATGTTCGCCGCGAGTTCGACCTGGAAACCCGCCAGTTTGTCGAGGACGGTTTCAACCTGCCCGAGTCGAAGAGCTACCTGGCCTGGCGCGATCGTGACAGCGTGTTTTACGCGCCGGCTTTCGAAGACGAGCAGATGACTACCTCGGAATACCCGCGCCTGATCCACATCTGGGAACGCGGCACGCCGCGCGAAGAGGCGCGCCTGGTGTTCGAGGGCCAGCGCGATGACGTGCTGGTGTTCCCGACCCGGATCTGGGACCAGGACACCCCTTACGACATGATTGTTCGTCTGCCAACCTTCTTCACCCGCGAATACCATCTGTATCGCGACGGCGAAACGCACAAGATCGACATTCCCGGCGACGCTGAAATCGCCGGTGTGCTGAACGGCCAGCTGTTGGTTGAACTCAAGTCCGATTGGACGCCGGGCGAGCAGACGTTCCGCCAGGGGGCCTTGCTGGCCGCCAGGCTGGACGACGTGCTGGCCGGTGAGACTCAGTACAAGGTTCTGTTCGAGCCGGGTGCCACCCAGGCGGTGGCCGGCGTCTCGACCACCCAGAACACCGTGCTGGTTCGCATCCTGGACAACGTGGTCGGCCAGCTGCTGCGATTCACCCACGGCGATGACGGCTGGACCAGCCAGCGCCTGTCGGTGCCGGACATGGGTACGCTCAGCGTGGTCACCACCGATGACCGATCGGACCGCTTCTTTTACAACTACACCGGCTTCCTGACGCCGTCACGGCTGTACGAGGCCGATGCCATGGCCGATACCCACCGCGCTACCCGGTCAGAGCCAGAGTGGTTCGACGCCGACGGCATGGAAGTGGTCCAGCATCACGCCACCTCGGCCGATGGCGAGCGCATTCCGTATTTCGTCATCAAGCCGCGCGGCTTTGAAGCCAACGGCAGCAATCCGACGCTGATCGGTGCCTACGGTGGCTTTGAAGTGGCCAGAACGCCGTTCTATTCCGGACTGATTGGCAACAACTGGCTGGAACGCGGCGGTGTGTACGTGCTGGCCAATATTCGCGGCGGCGGCGAGTTTGGCCCGCGCTGGCACCAGGCCGGCCTGCGCGAAAATCGTCAGCGGGTGTTCGACGATCTGATCGCCGTGGCCGAAGATCTGATCGAACGTGACATTACCTCGCCGGAGCATCTGGGCATCCAGGGCGGGTCGAACGGCGGCCTGCTGACGGGTGCCGTCATGGTTCAGCGGCCCGAATTGTTCAATGCCGTCATCATCCAGGTGCCGCTGCTGGACATGAAGCGCTATCACCGTCTGCTGGCCGGTGCCAGCTGGATGGCCGAATACGGCAACCCGGACAACCCCGACGACTGGGCCTTCATGAGTCAGTATTCTCCGTATCAGAACCTCTCGGCCGATGCCGACTACCCCAAGGCCTTTGTCACAACTTCGACGCGTGACGACCGAGTCCATCCGGGCCATGCCCGCAAATTCGTGGCGCGCATGCTGGAGCAGGGGCACGAGGTGCTGTATTACGAAAATATCGAGGGCGGCCACGGTGGCGCGGCCAATCTGCAGCAGTCGGCCTACATCAACGCCTTGTTGTACGCCTACCTGCACGAGCGCCTCGCCGGCGGGTAGGCGCAGGACTGACGACCCTGACCTGACGGGGTGCGCTCAGGGCGCATAGGGAACTCGCCGCCTTCGGCACAGTCGAAGGCGGCAGAACCATGAAACAAGACCAAATCACTCCTCTTTCATCAGAGAGGGTTGATTTGGTATCATTGACGGTTGAATTTTTGAGGAGCACGCCATGGGCAACCATCTTGTACCGAGTCATTTGCTGGCGCCAGCCGGGACCGGGTCGCTGGATGCCTATATCCAGGAAGTCAACAAGATCCCGGTATTGAGTGTTGAGGAAGAACAGAGCCTGTCGCGCCGTTTTCGTGATGAACAGGATCTGGACGCTGCCCGCCTGATGGTCATGTCACACCTGCGCTTCGTGGTCCATGTGGCCCGTGGTTACGCCGGTTACGGCTTGCCGCTGGGCGACCTGGTTCAGGAGGGCAATATTGGCCTGATGAAGGCGGTCAAGCGTTTTGATCCGGATCAGGGCGTTCGCCTGGTGTCGTTCGCGGTTCACTGGATTCGCGCCGAGATCCACGAATTCATCCTGCGCAACTGGCGCATCGTCAAGGTCGCCACCACCAAGGCCCAGCGCAAATTGTTCTTCAACCTGCGTCGCCAGAAAAAGCGTCTGGGCTGGCTGAACCAGACCGAAGTCAATCGGGTGGCCGATGAGCTGGGCGTCAAGCCGGAAGTGGTCACCGAAATGGAATCCCGCCTGGCCGGGCAGGACATCGGCTTCGACCTGAACAACGATGATGACGACGATAATCATTTCGTTGCTCCGGCCGCCTACCTGGAAGGCTTGACCGTTTCTCCCGACGAAGCCGCCGAAGCCGAAGACTGGGAACAGCATCACCACAACCTGCTGTTTGACGGCATGGACAGCCTGGACGACCGTTCGCGCGATATCGTCCAGAGCCGCTGGCTGCTGGACCCCAAGGCAACCCTGCAGGAACTGGCCGACAAGTACGGCGTTTCCGCCGAACGTATTCGTCAGCTTGAAGCGGCCGCGCTGAAGAAGCTCAAGGCGCGTTTTGATGCCTGATTGGGCAGCCTGTTCGCCCGATTCGAGAAGCCCGGCTCAGCCGGGCTTTTTTGTGGCCCACTATCCTTTTATGGCCCACTGTCCAATCAGGCGTGGCTCGGGCTCCAGGGCAACGCCGTACTCGGTGGCTACTGCCTCGGTGATTTCGTTGATCAGTTCGCGGAGCTGATCGGCGGTGGCGCGGCCGTGGTTGACCAGAACCAGCGCGTGGTTTCGGTAGACACCGGCATCGCCGATGCGGTGGCCACGAAAGCCCAGTCGCTCGATCAGCCAGCCGGCCGCCAGCTTGACCCGGCCATCGGCCACGGGCCAGTGGGCCAGGCGTGGCCAGTCGACCAGCAGGCGGTTGGCCTCGGCGCGCTCGACAACCGGGTTCTTGAAAAAGCTGCCGGCATTGGCCAGTCGGGCCGGGTCGGGCAGGCGATGCCGGCGAAGGCGCATCACGGCGGCCGCCAGCTGGCGGGCATCGAGTGAGTGCGGGTCGCGACCGGCCATCTGATCCTGCAGGCTGGTATAGCCGAGCGTTGGTTTGAATCGCGTTGACAGCGACAGGGTGACCGAACAGATCAGGTAACGACCCTGGTCGGTCGACTTGAAGCGACTGTCGCGGTAGCCCAGTCCGCACTCCTCGCGGCTCAGGCCAACCAACTGGCCGGCTTGCCAGTCCCAGGCGGTCACCGACACCAGGCGGTCGGCCAGTTCGACGCCGTAGGCGCCAATGTTCTGCATCGGTGCCGCGCCCACCGAACCGGGAATCATCACCAGGTTTTCCAGGCCGTACAGGCCGTTGTCCAGGCAGTAACGCACCAGCTGGTGCCAGTTCTCGCCGGCTGCCGCAGTCACCTCGACCCGCGTGGCGTCGAGCGGCCGCGTCTGGATGCCGCGCAGGCGATTCAGCAAGACGGTGCCCGGCCAGTCGGCCAGGAACAGGGTGTTCGAGCCCCCGCCCAGCACCAGCATGGGTCCATCGGCGTTCGGGTCGATGGTTTCCAGTTGATCAAGCGAGGTCAGCTCGATCAGTCGTTCAGCCCGGGCCGGCAGGCGAAAGGTGCTGAGCCGGCTCAGGTCGACATCGGCCCGGTTTTTCATAGGCTCAGCTGCCGTTCTGCCAGGCGCGCGCGCATTCGCCAATCAGCGCCGGCCCTCGGTAGATGAAGCCGGTATAGATCTGGACCAGGTCGGCGCCAGCCGCTCGCTTGTCGGCGGCATCCTCCCCGCAGGTGATGCCACCCAGGCCAATGATGGGAAAGTTCGGGCCCAGCCGTTCGCGGGCCGCGCGCAGCACCCGGTCGGCGCCGGCCTTGACCGGTGCGCCGCTTAAGCCACCCGCCTGCTCGGCGTGACGATGGCCGTCCACGGCAGTCCGATCAAGCGTGGTGTTGGTGGCGATCAGCCCGTCAATGCCGGACTCGCCGATGACTTCCAGCGAGGCCAAAAGCGCCTGGTCTTCCCAGTCCGGGGCGATCTTGATCAGCACCGGGCGGCGTTGTTGGTGGTCTTCTCCCAGCTGGTCACGCAGCTGGCACAGTTCGGCCAGCAGCTCGCGCAGCGGGCCGGTGTCCTGCAGTTCGCGCAGATTGGCCGTGTTGGGCGAGGAAATGTTGACCGTCACGTAGTCACAGTGCGGGTAGACCTTTTCCAGGCAATACCGGTAATCGCCGGTGGCCTGGTCCACCGGAGTGTCCTTCTGCTTGCCGATATTGGCCCCGACAATGCCCTTGAAGCGACGTGACTTCAGCCGTTCGACCAGGTGGTCGACGCCCTTGTTGTTGAAACCCAGACGGTTGATCAGCGCCTGGTGCTCTTCCAGGCGGAACATCCGCGGCTTGGGGTTGCCCGGCTGCGGCTTCGGGGTAACGGTGCCCACTTCAATGAAGCCGAAGCCCAGGTCGCCCAGCGCGTCGATGTAGTCGCCATTCTTGTCCAGACCCGCGGCCAGGCCAACCGGGTTGGGGAAGTCCAGACCCATCAATGAGACTGGGGCAGCCACCCGGCAGCCGCCCATCAGCCGGGGAAGGCCGACCAGCCGGCCGGCCGCCAGCGCATTCAAGGCCACGTCATGGGCGGTCTCCGGCGGCAGCCGAAACAACCCCGCCCTCAACCAGCTATACATCGAAGCACCTCTTGCCTCTCACCATTTACCTTTTACCTTTTACCCCTCTGAGCGCCAGAGCGCTCAGAGATCAAACTTGATCCCCTGAGCCAGCGGCAGCTCGGTTGACCAGTTGATGGTGTTGGTCTGGCGGCGCATGTAGGCCTGCCAGGCATCCGAGCCGGATTCGCGACCACCGCCGGTTTCCTTCTCACCGCCGAAGGCGCCGCCGATTTCCGCGCCCGAGGTGCCGATGTTGACGTTGGCAATGCCGCAGTCCGAGCCGCGATGCGACAGGAAGTACTCGGCGCTGCGCATGTCGGTGGTGAAGATGGCCGACGAGAGCCCTTGCTTGACGTCGTTGTGCATGGCCATGGCTTCTTCCAGGCTGTTGTAGCTCATCACGTAAAGGATCGGCGCAAACGTTTCTTCCTGGACGATATCCCAGTGGTTTTCAGCCTGGATGATGGTTGGCTCGACGAAGAAGCCGTCGCGCTCGATGCGCTTGCCGCCGCACAGCACCTTGCCGCCGGCCTCGGTCGCCAGTTTGACGGCGCGTTCGAAGCGCTGGACCGATGCTTCGTCGGTCAGCGGGCCCATCAGCGTCGAGTTGTCCAGCGGGTCACCAATGCGCACCTGGCCATAGGCCTTGACCAGCGTGTCGGTCACCTCGTCCATCATCGATTCGTGGACGAACAGGCGCCGGGTGGTGGTGCAGCGCTGGCCGGCCGTGCCAACCGCGCCGAAAACCACGGCCGGAATGGCCAGCTTCAGGTCGGCGCTCTTGTCGAGAATGATGGCGTTGTTGCCGCCCAGTTCCAGCAGGCTTTTGCCGAAGCGGGCTGCCACGCGCTCGCCCACCTTGCGGCCAATCTGGCTGGACCCGGTGAACGACATGAGGGCCACGCGCTCGTCATCGACAAAGCGCTGGGCCAGTTCGTGGCCGCCTTCCATGAACGAGGTAAAGATCGGCGGGTAGTCGGTGCCGGCCAGCGCCTCGTTGGCGATGTTCTGAACGGCAGCACAGCACAGGATGCCCTTCGGGCTGGGCTTCCATACCGTGGCGTTGCCGCAGATCGCCGACAGCAGGGCGTTCCAGGCCCACACCGCAACAGGGAAGTTGAAGGCCGTTACCACGCCAACCACGCCCAGCGGATGCCATTGTTCGTACATGCGGTGGCCGGGCCGCTCCGAGTGCATGGTTTTGCCGTAGAGCATGCGCGACTGACCGACGGCGAAATCGCCGATGTCGATCATTTCCTGCACTTCGCCGTCGCCTTCAGGCTTGATCTTGCCCATCTCCATCGACACCAGTGAACCCAGCGGATCCTTGTAATCGCGGAGCGCGGCGGTGACCAGGCGAACGGCTTCGCCGCGAATCGGTGCCGGGATGGTTTTCCAGGCCTGAGCCGCGTCTTCGGCGGTGCGCAAGACGCGTTCGTAATCGTCTTCGGTGGCGGCGCTGACCCGGGCGATCACCGAACCGTCGGTCGGGTTGATCGAATCAATCAGCCGGCTTTCATCGATGTCGGACCAGCGACCGGGGCCGAAACAGGCGCCCGCATTGACCGAATTCAAACCGAGGCGCTTGAGGATATCGTCGCGTTGGCTCATGGCGTGGAAACTCCCTTGCTAAAGATTCAAAGATTAGCCGCCCATTATTGCATTGTTGCCGGTGCTTCGCGACCATGCGGACTTGCGAGGCTGGCTTGAATTGCTGCAGGTCATTGGCGGGTTGCGTGCTATTCTGCTGCCCGGAGTCAGGCCGGGCAGCGGAGGTGTCGAAAAAACTTCCCCTTAACGGCCAATGAATGAAACCAAATGACCGGTTCACTGTCCATGTCAGCAACGAGCCGGTCGTCAATCACGGAGCAAGGAAGCCCTGATGGGCGAACGGGAAGTTGATCAAGTATTGGTAGAGCGCGTCCAGAAGGGCGACAAGCGGGCATTTGATGTGCTGGTCGGCAAGTACCAGCACAAGATCATCAGCCTGGTGTCGCGCTACGTGTCGGACCACGCCGAAGCCATGGATGTGTCCCAGGAGGCCTTCATCAAGGCCTATCGGGCCCTGAAGCGGTTTCGCGGTGACAGCGCGTTTTACACCTGGCTGTATCGCATTGCGATCAACACGGCCAAGAACCACCTGGTCGCACAGAGCCGGCGTCCGCCGCTGTCCGATGTGGATGCCCAGGATGCCGAACAGTACTCGATCGACACGCGCCTCAAGGACCGCGGCTCGCCTGAACATGAACTGCTGCGAGAAGAGATTGAACAGACCATCGCCGATGCCATCGCTGATTTGCCCGAGGATCTTCGGGTCGCGATTACTTTGCGCGAGATGGAAGGCATGAGCTACGAGGAAATTGCAACCGCCATGGAGTGCCCGATCGGCACGGTGCGGTCGCGAATCTTCCGGGCCCGAGAGGCCATTGATCAGCGCCTTCGCCCCCTGGTTGATGATCATTAAATCCGAATCCGCCACTGACCCGAAACGACCAAGAGAATTGCGATGAGCGAATCGAACCGCGAGCACCTTTCCGCCCTGATGGATGGAGAAATTGATGCCAAGGGGCGTGATTTCCTGCTGAGACGCCTGTCGGGCGACCCGGAAATGAGCCGGACCTGGCAGCGTTACCACCTGGTTCGATCCTGCCTTCATCAGGAAATGGCCAGCGGCATGAGCATTGCCGATCGCGTCGCCGAGGCACTGGACGACGAGCCGGCCCTGTCGGCAGCGTCACGTGCTGGCTGGTTCAAGCCGATTGCCGGTACCGCCATTGCGGCCAGCGTCGCGCTGATGGCCATTGTCGGCATCAACAGCAACCTGATGGAGCGTGGCACAACATCCCCCGAGCTTGATCAGCCCGGTTTTGTCAGCCAGCCGACGGCGTTTGACCAACCCTTTTCACGCCAGGCCACGCCGGTCAGTTTCAGCGACAGCTTGCCGCAGGCCGACCGTGAACGGATCAACAGCCTGGTGGTGCGCCATAACCAGGCGGTGGGTGCCGGTGGCTTTGCGGCCTATTTGCCCATCGTGACTGCGGCACCGCTCGAGGCCGAACCGGAAGGTCGGGACGACGACCTGGAGGATTGATTGATGGCGTCAACGCGCCCCCGTCAAACGCGGCTTTGGCTGGCTGCGCTGGTCATGTTGCCGTTGGCCGCCATTGCTGAAAACAACGACGACGCGCGAGAGGCCAAACGCTGGCTTGACCGAATGGAGAGGGCGGTGGAGTCACTGGACTATCGCGGCAGCCTGGTTCATTGGCGCGGTGGTCAGGTCGACACGTTCCGGATCATTCATCGGGCCGACGCTGACGGTGTTCGAGAGCGAATCTACTCGCTGGATGGCCAGCCGCGTGAAATTCTTCGACGAGGCGAGCAGGTCCAGAGTCTGGCAGCGGGTGATCAACCGCTGGCTGTGCAGAGTCAACTGGCTGCCCGGTTGATGCCGAATGTGCCCATCAGCCGTCTGGGTATTCCCGCCTTTGGCTATGAAATGCGGATGGCCGGCCAGGACCGCGTGGCTGGAAAGTCCACCCGCATTGTCGAGATACGGCCACTTGACCAGTTTCGATATGGCTATCGTTTCTGGCTGGAAGAAAACAGCGGCATGCTGCTTCGCTCTGCATTGCTTGATCAGCATGGACAAACGCTGCAGCAGCTTTCCTTTGTCGATATCGAGCTTGATGCACAAATTGCCGACAGCGATCTGGAGCCTGCGCTTCGATTTCCGGATGGCGTAAGTCGGGCAAGGCTTGACCGCGCGGTGTCGAGTCAAAGCCGTTCAGCGCTTGCCGAGCCCTCCTGGCTGCCTCCACGGTTGCCACCGGGTTTTGCCCTGGCCCGTGTTGGCGGTGGCAGTTTTGACGACGGTGGCTACTTCGAGCACCTTGTGTTCAGCGATGGGGTTGCCAGCTTCTCGGTTTACATCGAAGCCTCCGAGTCCGAAAACGGCGACAGCCGGCTCGATTCGATTGGCTCGTTCCACGTCTTTACCGGGCAGGTTGACGGCAGGCTCATCACCGTTGTTGGTGAAGTACCGAGCGCAACCGTCGAATACGTCGGACAACCAGCCAGAGCTCTGCCCGGCACACGAGCGCGCCAGTAGCCTGGCGAGGCATGAAGGCAAGCATGCAATGGCAGCTTGCCCGGGTTGTTCGCTGGAGCCCGGAGCAAATGACCCTGGAGTTCGAGCCTGCCTCCAGTTGCGAGCGTTGCGCGCGTGGTGAAGGTTGCGGCGCGGGTGCCTTTTCACGATTATTTGCCCGTCAAGGAGCAACACTGACGGTAAAGGCGCTGCCCGATTTCTCTTGTGGCGACAGGGTTAGAGTCGGTGTCGATGAGCGCAGCCTGCTGACAGGTAGCCTGCATCTATACGGCTGGCCTTTATTGGCTTTCCTGGTCGGCCTGGTGGTTGCGCATGGTTTTTTGTCAGGCACGCCCTTGCAGGAGCCTGGCGCGTTGGCCACGGGTTTGATGGCGGCTTTTCTGACCCTGCATATCCTGCGCAAACGTTCACCCGGTTTGAACCCTGTCGTCGAGCGGTTGTCTTGTAGCAGGCAATCCCGGTCGACTTGAATCCGGCGGATTTCGAGGCCACATCTGATCGGGAATACGCTGATCCAAGATTCACGCTTTCAACCATGGAGTTGCCATGAAAAACCAACCAATGCAGCCGCTGCTGCTTCTCGCGCTGATGCTGGGTCTCGTTGCTGCGGCCCAGGCTCGCGTTGACTTCACTGACTTGGTCGAAGAATCGATTCCCGCCGTGGTCAATGTCGAAACGACGCGATTTGGTTCGCGCCCCAGTGAGCAGCCTGCACAGCAGCGTGGCGAGGGTCTGCCGGATTTGTTTGGTGATCTGTTTGGCATGCCGCCGCGCGGCGGACAACGTCCACAGCCGGACCGCCGTGGTAGCGGGTCTGGATTCATTTTTGACAGCAACGGCCTGATCCTCACGAATCATCACGTGGTGGACGGGGCCGATGAAATCATCGTTCGCCTCGCTGACCGGCGCGAGTTCGAAGCCGAGTTGCTGGGTTCGGATGCCGAAACCGATATCGCTGTACTGCGCATCGAGGCTGATGGATTGCCGACGCTGAGTTTTGGCGAGACCGAGTCCTTGCGCCAGGGTGAGTGGGTGATTGCAATTGGCTCGCCATTTTCGTTCGAACAGTCGGTCACGGCCGGAATCGTCAGCGGCAAAGGACGCACCCAGCAGAGTGCGCAGCAACAATACGTGCCTTTCATTCAGACCGATGTGGCAATCAACCGTGGCAATTCCGGCGGTCCCTTGATCCGCACCGATGGCACCGTCGTTGGCATCAACTCCTGGATCCTGAGTTCGCACGGCGGCAACATTGGCCTGTCGTTCGCCATTCCGGTCGAGGTTGCGCAGAGCTCGGTCGAGCAACTGCTTGAATTTGGTCGGGTGCGACGCGGCTGGCTGGGCGTCGGTATTCAGGTAATCAACCGGGAAACGGCCGAAGCCCTCGGCCTCGATAGACCCTCCGGTGCCCTGGTGAACCGTGTTGAGCCCGACAGTCCGGCGGCCAAGGCCAATATCGAGGTGGGCGATGTCATTCTCCGCTTCAACGGCATGATGGTCGACGTATTCTCCGACCTGCCGCCGCTGGTCGGCATGGTGCGGCCGGGTACCGAGGTGCCGGTTGAAATTTCCCGCCAGGGCGAGCGCCAGACCATCACGGTCACCATCGAGCAGCGCGAGGAAGACGAGGATATTGATGACGATGCCCCAAGTGAGCCAGTTGAGCCAGCCAATGCACTGGGTCTCGCCGTTGAGCCGATTGACACTGAAACCCGTCGCCGGCTTGGCGACCCGCAGGGCGGCGTGTTGGTGGTGGACGTTCAGAGCGACGCGGCTTACCGGGCGGGCGTCCGCCGCGGGCAGGCGATTTTGATGGTCAATAACCAGCAGGTTGCCGGCATTGACGATTTCAACCGGATTGCCGACACCATCGAGCCGGGCCGAAGCGTGGCTTTGCTGTTGCAGCGCAGCGATGGCAATACCAGTTTCGTGGCATACACGCCGGAGAGCGACGACTGATGCGGTGCAGACAGGCGGTCCGCCTCGAAACTGACGGGCTGCCGGGTGTGAGCATTCATGGCGGTGGTTTTTGCGCTGAGCCGCTATACTAGAGCACCATGTAATCGGCCCCCGGCATGTCCGGGGGCCGTTCAATGATACCGACGATATGACCGATACCCGCCGAATCCGAAACTTCTCAATCATTGCCCATGTCGACCACGGCAAATCCACGCTGGCGGATCGTTTCATCCAGGTTTGTGGCGGCTTGAGCGACCGCGAAATGGCGGCTCAAGTGCTCGACTCCATGGATATCGAGCGGGAACGTGGCATCACCATCAAGGCCCAGAGCGTCACTTTGAATTTCACCGCCGAAGATGGCGAGACCTATCAGCTGAATTTCATCGACACGCCGGGCCACGTGGACTTCTCCTACGAGGTTTCCCGCTCGCTGGCGGCTTGCGAGGGCGCGCTGCTGGTGGTCGATGCCGCCCAGGGCGTCGAGGCCCAGAGCGTTGCCAATTGCTACACGGCCGTTGAGCAGGGCCTGGAGGTCATTCCGGTAATCAACAAGATTGATCTGCCGGCAGCAGACCCTGAACGGGTCAAGCACCAGATTGAAGACATCATCGGCATTGACGCCAGTGATTCGTTGATGGTCAGCGCCAAGACCGGCCTGGGCATTCGCGAGGTGCTTGAAGCGCTGGTCAAGCGAATCCCGCCGCCGGAAGATCGCAGCGACGGGCCCCTGCAAGCCCTGATCGTGGATTCATGGTTCGACAATTACCTGGGTGTCAATTCACTGGTCCGGATTGTCCAGGGCAAGCTGAACAAGGGCGACAAGGTCAGGATCATGTCGACCGGCGAAGAACATCAGGCCGATCAGATCGGAATCTTCACGCCCAAGCGAACGCCCAGCCAGTCGTTGGGTTGCGGCCAGGTTGGCTTCATCGCTGCCGGCATCAAGGAAGTTCATGGTGCCCCGGTTGGTGACACCATCACCCAGTCGCGGCGTCCTGCCGAGCAACCATTGCCGGGCTTCAAGCCTCTCCAGCCGCGTGTTTTTGCCGGAATTTTCCCGGTTGACTCCAGCGCTTATCCGGATTTGCGTGAAGCCCTCGACAAGCTCCAGCTCAACGACTCGGCCCTTCAATTCGAACCCGAGACATCGGTGGCGCTGGGTTTCGGCTTTCGTTGCGGTTTCCTTGGCATGCTGCACATGGAAATCGTCCAGGAGCGCCTGGAGCGCGAATACGACCTGGATCTGATCACCACAGCGCCGACAGTGATCTATGAACTGAAGATGACCGACGGCGAAGTGATGCGTCTCGACAACCCGGCCAGCTTGCCGCCAATCAACAAGATTGCCGAGGTCCGCGAACCGATCATTAGCGCCAATATCCTGATGCCGCAGGAGTATGTCGGCGCGGTCATTGGGCTTTGCGAAGAAAAGCGCGGCGTGCAGAAAGACATGCGCTTCCTCGGCGGCCAGGTTCAGCTCAACTACGAGCTGCCGATGTCAGAGGTGGTCATGGACTTCTTCGACCGCCTCAAGTCCTGTTCGCGCGGTTTCGCGTCCTTTGAATACGATTTTTGCCGTCATCAGGCGGGGCCCTTCGTGCGTCTTGACTTGATGATCAATGGCGAACGGGTAGACGCGCTGTCGAGTATTGTTCACCGCGAGCAGGCAGAGCGTCGGGGGCGCGATCTGGCGGAGCGAATGCGCGAGCTGATACCTCGACAGATGTTTGATATTGCCATTCAGGCGGCCATTGGTTCGCACATCATTGCCCGCTCGACGGTCAAGGCCTATCGCAAGAACGTGACGGCGAAATGCTACGGCGGTGATGCCTCGCGAAAACGCAAGCTGCTGGAGAAGCAAAAGGCTGGCAAACGCCGCATGAAGCAGGTGGGCAGCGTGGAAATTCCCCAGGAGGCCTTCCTGGCCGTCCTGCGAACCGACAGCAACGGAAACTGACGAATGGACTACGCCCTGATTCTGACCGTCCTTACCCTGGCGACTGGCCTGATCTGGGCGCTCCACAAATGGGTTATCCAGCGCGGGCAGCCTGCCGATGTCGAGCCCAGGGGGCTGGCTCGAATCACCGATTCCATTGGGTCGTTTTTTCCGATTCTGCTGGCGGTACTCATCTTCCGGTCTTTTCTTTTCGAGCCGTTCAAGATCCCGTCAGGCTCGATGATTCCGACCCTGCTGGTAGGAGATTTCATCGTCGTCAACAAGTTCTCTTACGGTCTGAGGCTGCCGGTCATCAACCGGCGCTTCGTCGAGATCGGTGAGCCGGCCCGTGGCGACGTGGCCGTATTCCGGTTTCCATTGGATGAACGTGTCAACTACATCAAGCGAGTGGTAGGGCTGCCGGGCGACACTGTCACCTACCGCAACAAGTCGCTGTTCATCAACGGGGAGCTGGTCAGCCGTGATGCCGAGGGTACATGGTTGGGGCGTGGTCGTAACCGTAGTTACCAGGGGCAGTTGTACGTGGAACAACTGGGCGACACCGCTCACAATATTCTTATCCATCCGGCGGTTCGCCCAGCCGAGGCGTTGTCAGTGACGGTGCCGGAGGGGCATTATTTCGTCATGGGTGACAATCGCGATCGTTCGGCCGACAGCCGTGCCGGGTGGTTCGTGTCCGAAGATTTGCTGGTCGGTCGCGCGACCCGGATCTGGATGCACTGGGATTGCAGCCGAGGATGCGTCGATTTCAGCCGGATCGGTGATAAGATTCAATAAGAACGCCGCCGGCAGCGGGCCTTTGGCCATTGTTTCAGAGGGAATATCAATGAGAGCCATTCAACAGCAGCGCGGTATGAGCCTGATCGGTTTCATCATGGTGCTCATACTGGTCCTGTTTTTCGTTTACATCGGCATCAAACTCGTGCCCATCTATCTGAATCACTATTCAGTGGTCAGTGAGGTCCGGGCCATCGCTCAGCAACAGAATTCGGCCAACCTGCCGCCGAATACCTTGCGGCGTGACTTGATGACCCGTCTTCAGGTCAGCTTTGTGGACCACGTCTCGCCGGAAAACATCTCGGTGGAACGAGGCAACCCCAACCGCTTGATCGTTGAGTATGACGTCGAAGAGCATTTGATTGGCAACATCGACGTGATTGTCAGGTTCAGGCGTGTCGAAGAACTCAGGAACTGATTTTCCCTGCGAAATCGCGGGCATTCACTATTGCTTCCGCGACCCATCGCTTCTCAAGCGAGCGCTCACTCACCGTAGCTGCGGAAGCGGCCATTACGAGCGTCTGGAGTTCCTCGGCGACAGCCTGCTGAACTTTGTCACTGCCGAACTCCTGTTCGATCGCCGTCCCTACGCCACCGAGGGCGACCTTAGCCGCTTGCGCTCAAGGCTGGTTCGCGATGTCACCCTGGCCGAGTTGGCTGTCGAACGTCGGCTCGGGGATCATCTTCGGTTGGGCCAGGGTGAGATGCGCAGCGGGGGCTTCCTCCGCGAATCCATCCTGGCCGATGTGGTTGAGGCCATTATTGGCGCGATCTACCTTGATGGCGGTTTTGATGAGGCTCGTCGAGTCGTTCATCAGTTGCTGTCTGAGAGAGCGAATCAACTCCCGGATGCCAGCCGCCTGAAAGACCCCAAAACCCGGCTACAAGAGTGGCTGCAAGGGCGAGGCCATGGGTTGCCCGAATACGCGGTGACTGCCGAGTCCGGGGCAGACCATGCCAAGCATTTTGAAGTTGAGTGTCGAGTAGCTGATGGTCTCGCCGAGCCGGTACGCGCCGGCGCCGGTTCCCGGCGCAAAGCGGAGCAGGCAGCAGCGCGAATCATGCATCAGCGTCTTCTGGATGAATACGCGCCTGCCTCTTCATGAGTTTTACCCGCATTCCCCTCAGGATTCTCGATGTCTGAAAAAACGCGATTTGGCCATGTTGGCTTGATTGGTCGGCCGAACGTGGGCAAATCCACGTTGCTGAATGCGATGGTGGGTGAACACCTCGCCATCGTGACGCACAAGCCGCAAACAACCCGCCATCGCATTCTGGGTCTGGTCAGCGAGCCCCGTGGTCAGGTGGCTTTCATCGATACGCCGGGCTTGCACCGGCGCCGCGACCATGCCTTGAATCGGCGTCTGAACCGAATCGCCTCCGATACGCGCGTTGGCGTCGACCTTCTGGTGCTGGTGATTGATGCCACTCGCTGGACAGATGAGGATGAACTGGCCATGAGCCAGGCCTGCAGTTTCGACGGGCCGGTGATTCTGGCGTTCAACAAGATCGACCTGCTGGACAAGCGCGATGCCCTGCTGGCCAAAACGGCCGAGCTCTCCCAGCGCCATGACTTCGCCGCCGTGGTTTACCTGTCGGCCAGCAAGCGCAACGGCATAAAGGATTTGCTCGACGAGGTTTTTGCCCGCCTGCCGCAGGGCGAGCCACTCTATGACCCGGACCTGTTCACTGACCGCTCGGAGCGGTTTCTGGCTGCCGAACTCATTCGCGAGCAATTGATGCTGCAACTGCACCAGGAAATTCCTTATGGCGTGGGCGTGGTGATCGAGTCGTTCGAACGTGAGCAGCGGCGCATCGTCATCAACGCATTGATCGTGGTGGCCGAAGACCGCCACAAGGGCATGGTGATCGGTCGCCAGGGTCAGGTGCTGAAGCGTGTGGGCAGTCGGGCCCGGCATGCCGTTGCCGAGCTTCTGGGCCAGCCGGTTCATCTGGCACTGCACGTCAAAACACGCAGTGGTTGGATTGATGATGACGCTTCTCTCGACGAGCTGGGCTATGCACGGTGAGTCGCTACGAGAATGAGCCGGTCTGGGTGTTGCACCGCCGTCCCTGGCGAGAATCCAGCCTGTTGCTCGAGTTGTTCACCAAACACCACGGTCGCCTTGGGGTAGTCGCCAAGGGCGCCCGTGGCGCACGATCTTCCTGGCGTGGGCTTGGCGAGCCGTTCCTGCCATTGCGGGCAGGCTGGCTGAAGCGTGGTGAAATGGGCACGTTGACGGCTCTGGAGCCGGAGGGCGAACAGCGGCGCCTGCCGGGCCGGGCACTCTGGTGCGGTTTATATGCCAATGAGTTGCTGATTCGCTTGATCGGGCGTGAATCACCTTGTCCAACGCTGTTTCTCGACTACGGAAATCTGCTGGACCAGCTGGCCGCGGGTCAGACCCAGGCGGTTTGCTTGCGTCGTTTCGAGATGGCCTTGCTGAACGAATTGGGCGTGGTCCCGGACCTTAGCCATGAGGCACTCAGTGGTGACGCGGTCGTGCCCGAGGGACGCTATGATCTGGAACCTGAATCAGGTGTGCTGCCGGTGGCTGAAAGCCGGCGCGTCAGCGTCAGTGGTGCGGCCCTGTTGATGCTCGCCGGGCTGGTGGAGCCACAGCCCGAGCAGGCCGCCGACATGCGGATGGTTGCTCGCCGACTGATTGACCACCAGCTTGATGGACAGGTGCTCAAAACCCGTGAACTGTTTGGCGGCCAGCGCTCCCCGAATTGACGATTGCCGGAGACTTTTGAATGACCAATCTACTGTTGCTGGGCATAAACATTGATCACGTTGCCACGCTGCGCCAGGCGCGTGGCACGGTTTACCCGTCGGTACTGCAGGCAGCGTTGACGGCCGAACAGGCCGGGGCTGACCTGATCACCATTCATTTGCGCGAGGACCGGCGGCATATCCAGGACAGAGACGTGCATCAGCTTGCCGAGGTCATCACGACACGGATGAATCTCGAACTGGCGGTGACCGAGGAAATGCTGGCTATTGCCGAATCACTGCGGCCGGCCGATGTTTGTCTGGTTCCCGAGCGTCGCGAGGAGTTAACCACCGAAGGCGGTCTCGATGTGCTGGCCAACCAGGTTCGGGTAGCCGCTGCCTGTGAACGACTGGCTACTGCGGGCATTCGCGTGTCACTGTTCATTGATCCTGATCCCGCGCAACTGGACGCGGCCAGCGCCTGCGGTGCGCCGGTGGTCGAGCTGCACACCGGCGCGTATGCCGAGGCGCAGGGCAAGGCCCGCGAAAACGAGCTGGTGCGCATCCAGCAGGCGGCCGAGCATGCCCGTAAGCTTGGTTTGGTTGTCAATGCTGGCCATGGACTTCACTATCACAACGTGCAGCCAATCGCGGCGATTCCGGCGATTCGAGAACTCAATATTGGCCATGCCATCGTGGCACGGGCCGTCTTCAGCGGCTTGTACCAGGCGGTCGCCGACATGCGTCGGATTCTTACCGAGGCGCGTTGCTGACTCAGGCAGTCGTCTTGAGCAATGCCTGGCTGGTGGCCAGAGCCGACCGCAGAAAGTGCAAATAGGCGGTGCCGAAGGCTTGTGAATCGTTGTCGACCAGACTCTGGCGCAGGCTGCGGCACCGCTGGCCGAAATTGGCCGCGCCGGCAAACCCACTGGCGCCTGCCCATTGGTGAAGCAGTGAGCAGGCCGCCTTGCGCTCGCCATCCAGTAACATTTGGTCCAGCGCGCCGAGGCGGTCGCGGATTTCGCGGCCGAGCATCATGGACAATCGCCGTGCCAACTCCGGATCATGGTTGGCGGTCGCCAAGGCGCTTTCGTGATCAATCAGCCCATGGCTGCCCAATTGCCTCCGCGTAACGGCGGCCTTTGCCATTCCCGGGCTCGACAGGGCTGCGATGGCCTCTGCCAGGTCGGGAATGCCGATTGGCTTGTTCAGATAGCCATCAAAAACCGAGCCCAGCAAACGTTCTTTTTCTTCCGGCCGTGTATCGGCGGTGAGCACGATCAGCAGGGCATCTGACGAGGGGCCATCGCTTTCGCGTATCCTCTGGGCTGTCGACAGACCATCCATCCTTGGCATGTGCAAATCGAGCAGAATCACATCAAACCGCTGCTGCATGCATTCTTCGATCGCCGCCGGCCCGCTGTCGGCGAGCGTTACGGTTTCAACCAGTCTGCTCAGACCGGTGCTGAGGAATTCGCGATTGATGGCGTGGTCGTCCACGACCAGGATTCGGAGGTGGCCAAGTGCCGACGCGTAGGGTGATTGCTCCATCGGCCAACTATAGCGCGCGCCGCTCGTCTGACTCAATCCTTGCCTGCTTGCGATGGCTGTTTGTTTTTGCGCTGGCCGCTGTAACCCTGCTTGCACACGCCGACGGTCGCCACCTGGTCATGGATACCGGCCCAGGACAACTGCTGGATTGGCACTGGCAAGACGCCAGCGTTACCGTCGACGAGGACGGTCTGGCTTTCACCTTGCGGACACTGTCTCGGGGAGACCAGGACTGGCTGGATCAGCTTCATTGGCATTGCCCGGCGGTCGAACGGCTGGCCGAGGGGTGTCCCGGTGGCACCCTCTCGGTTCGGGGGCAGGGGTTGGAGCTGGAGGCCATCATGGCGCTTGCGCCTGGCGATGGTCACTGGCAGGTGACGCTTGTTGGCAGTCACTGGTCTGGCAGCCTTCGGCTCCCAATTGCGCCTGAGGAGACCTTGAAGGCTGAACTGATCCTGGATGGCTGGTCACTTGAGCAACTGCCCCTGGCATGGCTGGAACCGCTGGGGCTGAATGTGTTGATGGGACAGCTGAGCGGCCAGCTTGCGCTGGATGGGGAGCGTCTGACGGCCGCCCTGGAGCTTGTCGACGCGGGCTTCGATAGTCCGGACGGGCGCTTTGCCGGCGATGGGCTCGGCGTGTCGGTTGAGGGCGCTGGCAGAATGGACGGACTCGGTTTTTCCGGCCAATTCACTGCCAGCCAATCGGCAGGCGAATGGCTGCTGGACGCGCTTTATCTGCCGTCGCCGACGGAGCCCCTGAGGCTTGACCTGAGTTGGGATCATGTTTGGGGAGAGGGTCTCGAATTGACTGATTTTCAGCTCAGCGACGGTCCGGCGCTGGCGCTGAAGGGCGGTTTGTCCCTGCAGCCGAAGCCGGAGGGTGGCTGGTCGGTCAAGCGAGCCCGTGTGGATTCGGGATGGATCAGCCTCGCGAGCGCCTGGCCGCGTTGGTTTGATGGACCGGTGGGCGCGGCGGGCTTTCCCGATCTGAAGACGGCCGGGCGGATAGATCTCGAACTGGACTGGCAGTTGGACCGTCCTCTCGTCGTGTCGACGCAATTGCATGACCTGGCTCTGACCGACCCCCAGGGACGCTTTGCCTTCGCGCGTGTCAATGGCCAGTTCCACCAGGGTGCCGCTCAAGCCGGCTTGGATGTCGACTGGGTGGCGATGGCGTTATGGGGCTTGCCGCTTGGTGGAGGGCGGTTGTCGCTTTTGCCTGAATCGAGGGACGCTGACCGGCACGCCTGGCGGCTGGCCGCTCCGTTGCGGGTGCCGCTTCTGGACGGCGCAGTGGTTGTTGAGAACCTGCTATGGGCGCCTGACCAGGAACGGGGACTGACGTTGGATGCGCGGATTGAAACTCTCAGCCTGACCGAACTGACTCGCGCCCTGAACTGGCCAGAGTTTGGTGGTCAGCTGGCCGCTGAATTTCCTGGTGTCGTGCTCGTCGGGGAAAGGTTGGACTTCACTGGCGGGATTGATATCTCGGCCTTTTCCGGGAGCATTCGTTTGGCCGAACTGGCCATCGAGCGTCCGCTCGGCACGCTGCCGGCCGTGTCGGCCCAACTTGAATTTGATCGGCTCGACCTCGATGAGGTTACCGGGGCATTCAACTTCGGGCGCATGGAGGGCCAGGTATCTGGCTGGGCTCGCAACCTGCGACTGCTCGATTGGCGGCCTGTCGCCATGGATGCCCGGATCTTTACCCACGAGGATGTCCCGAGACGTCGAATCAGCCAGCGCGCGGTGGATAACCTCACCAGCCTGGGTGGCGCCGGCGGTGCCCTGATCAATACGACGGTACTTGCTGTTTTTGACGATTTTGCCTATCGGAGGGCGGGTCTGGCTTGTCGTCTGGCCAACAATATCTGCCACATCGACGGTGTCGCAGCCCACGATTCTGGCGGCTTCTACATCGTTCAGGGGCGCGGCTTACCGCGCCTGGATGTGATTGGCCATCGTCGGCTCATGGACTGGCCCCAGTTTGTCGGGCAGCTTGAAGCCATCATCGACTGACCAGCAGTGGCTCAGTCGTTGTCCGGCAAGGGGCGGATCTCGACCTTTCGAATCCGTTTGTCGAGGATATCGACGATGGTCAGGATCAGGCCTTCGATGCGCAGGCTGGTGCGGCCATCGGGGATGGACTCCAGTTGTTCCAGCATCAGTCCATTCAATGTTTTCGCACCGCTTGTTGGCAGGTTCCACTCGAATCGGCGGTTGAGCATGCGAATAGTAGCGCTGCCGTCCACCAGCCAGCCGCCGTTCTGTTGTTTGCGTATCAATTTCTGGCGGGTCACGCCTTCGCTGGTGTATTCGCCGACGATTTCCTCGAGGATGTCGTCCAGCGTGACCAACCCCTGGATATCGCCGTACTCGTCTACGACCAGGCCCATCTGTTGCTCGCGACCCTGGAATTCCAGTAGTTGCTGGGTCAGGGCCGTGCCTTCGGGGATGAAGTAGGGTGGGCGCACCGCTTTCTCCAGCGCCGTACGATTCAGCCGATTCTGGGCCAACTGGCCGAGCACGCTGCGGATGTGCAACAAGCCAACCATCTGGTCGATATCACCGCGCCAGACCGGCATTCGGGTGAAGATGCCCTGGGTGAGCGTTTGCAGGATGGCTTCCCAGTCCGACTCCAGATCGATCCCCACCATATCCTGGCGGGGCACCATTACGTCATCCACCGTGCCGTGTTCCAGGTCAAGGATGTTGATCAGCATCTGCTGGTGGTTGAGTGAGATCTGACGACCGCCTTCCTTGACCAGGGTACGTAGCTCATCCCGGCTGAGCGAATCGCTGCCCGCACCGAGTTTGCGAATTCCAAACGGCCGAAGCAGGGCCCCGGCAGCCAGGTTGATCAGCCATACCAGCGGGTAAAGCAGCCGCAGAAGTGGCGTCAGAACGAAGCTGGCGGGATAGGCAATGCGCTGGGGGTAAACGGCGGCAACCGTCTTGGGTGCCAGTTCGGCAAAGATCAGGATGACTATGGTCAGGACCAGGGTAGAGACCCAGATGCCGCTTTCGCCGAGCAGGCGCAGGGCGATCACCGTGGCAATCGAGGCGGCCAGGATGTTGACCAGGTTGTTGCCGAGCAGAATCAGCCCGAACATCCGATCGGGTTTGGCCAGCAGGCCTTGGGCCAGGCGCGCGCCGCGGTGTCCGCTTTGTGCCTGATGGCGCAAGCGGTATCGGTTCAGCGCGACCAGGCCAGTTTCCGAGCTGGAAAAAAACGCCGAGAGGACGATCAGCAGGCCGAGCAGGGCAAACAGCAGACCAAGCGGAATGTTTTCAGCCATCGTCCTGCAGCATCAGCGGTGCATATACCGGGGACGACCAGCTGCGATCGAGGATGACTTCCAGGACCAGCTTGCTGCCGAAATAAGCCAGCACCAGGACAAGCATTGCGGCCAGCGTCCAGTAAATGGCCCGGCGCCCGCGCCAGCCCATCCACCAGCGGCCCAGCAACAATCCGCCAAACAACAGCCATGACAGGATCGACAATGCTGTCTTGTGTGCGAGATGCTGACCAAAGAGGTCGTCGACGAACAGCAGGCCTGATGCCAGGCTAAGCGTCAGAATCAGCCATCCGGCGGTGACCAGCCGAAACAGCATTGCCTCCATGACGGTGAGCGGCGGCATCATCTCGAGTTGGCGAAGCCGGGTTGGTCGGCGCAGAAGATGCTCATGTACGGCCAGCAGACCGGCGTTGATGGCAGCGATGCTCAGCACCGCGTAGGCCAGCAGTGAGCTGATCACGTGGATTTTGAGTGTGTCGGAAAGTTGGTCGAGCGGCAGCGGTGCAACGGGCAGGCTGTTTTGCAGCACCACGCACAAGGCAGCGCCAGGAAAGGCGATGATCCCGGCCTCGATCAATCGCGATCGGAAGGCGGTCAGGATCAGCAGCAAAACCACGACCCAGGCAACCAGGCTCAGGCTGTTGAGAAAGTTGAAATCCCATCCGGACGTAATGGACAGTTGCCAATAGCCCGACCAGGCATGTCCGCACAGGGCGACAGCAGCCAGAGCCAGGCCGGCCAGGCGCCAGGATCGACGGGCATGGAAGAAGCCCAGCGCCAGAATCAGTCCAGCCGCCAGGTAAGCGAGGGCGGTCAGGCCGGCAACTAGATGAGCGGCTGACACGAATCGGCGCTCGAAACGGTGGAGATGATCATCCGCTCAGTATAATGTTTCCTTGTTCCTATCCCAAGACGATACTGCTTGCCGATGTTTGATCAACTTAGCAAACGCCTGACCGGCTCATTGGACCGCCTGCGAGGACGTGGACGGCTGACCGAAGAGAACATCCGTGAGGCCATGCGCGAAGTGCGTGTGGCGTTGCTGGAAGCGGATGTGGCGCTGCCCGTGGTCAAGGATTTCATTGCCCAGACCACCGAACGAGCGGTTGGCCAGGAGGTTGTTGGCAGCTTGAAGCCGGGCCAGGCACTGGTCAAGGTGGTCCATGAAGAACTCAAGCGCGTTCTGGGAGGCGACCAGGCCAGTCTGCAACTCGACCAGGCTCCGCCGGCCGTGATTTTGCTGGCCGGCCTGCAGGGTGCCGGTAAGACCACCACGGCCGGCAAGCTGGCTCGCCTGCTCAAGCAGCGTCACAACAAAAAGGTCTTGTTGACCAGCTGCGATATTTACCGGCCGGCCGCTATCGACCAGCTCGAGACGCTGGCCAGCCAGGTTGAGGTGGATTTCTTCCGCGCCGCCAGTACTGATGATGCCGTCGCGATTGCCGAGGAAGCCGTGGTTCAGGCGCGTCGGCAGTTTGCCGACGTGCTGATCCTGGATACCGCGGGCCGGTTGGCTGTTGACGAAGCAATGATGGACGAGATTCGTCGCGTTCATGCCCGGGTCGAACCCAGTGAAGTGCTGTTCGTGGTTGACAGCATGACTGGCCAGGACGCGGCGAATACCGCCCGCGCCTTCCATGAGGCCTTGCCGCTCAGTGGTGTCGTGCTGACCAAGACCGACGGTGATGCACGCGGCGGCGCGGCGTTGTCGGTGCGCCAGATCACCGGTGCGCCGATCAAGTTCCTGGGCACCGGTGAAAAGTTGGACGGCCTGGAGCCTTTCCACCCGGACCGGCTGGCCTCCCGCATTCTGGGGATGGGTGACGTCCTCAGCCTGGTTGAAGAAGTCGAGCGCAAGGTCGACAAGAAGCAGGCCGCCAAGTTGGCCAGCAAGGTCGGAAAAGGCTCGCGTCGTTTTGGCATGGATGACCTGCGCGACCAGCTCAAGCAAATGGAGAACATGGGAGGGTTGGGTTCGCTGGTCGATAAATTGCCGGGCATGAACCGTCTGCCCGAGGCGGCCCGTGCTCAGATGGACGACCGGCAGACGCGCCGGATGATTGCCATTATCAACTCCATGACGCCCAACGAGCGTCGCTATCCCGATCTCATCAAGGGGTCTCGCAAGCGCCGCATCGCGCTGGGCTCCGGCACCCAGATCCAGGACGTCAACCGTCTGCTAAAGCAGCACAAGCAGATGCAAAAAATGATGAAAAAGGTGGGCAACAAGGGAGCCATGTCCAAGTTGCTCAAGCGGCTGCCGGGCGGTGGCTTCCCGGGCATGTAAAGCCATCCCCGACTCCATACGCACTGACTTGACACAAAAGGAGCCTTGAATGGCTATCGACAATCTTCTCGTTTTTGGTGCCACGGGTACCCAGGGGCATCCGGTAGTGGATGCTGCCCTTGAGGAAGGGTTCCGCGTCCGCGCGGCCAGTCGCAATCCGGAAGCCGCTGCCGAAAAGCTGTCGACGAAAGCGGAGATCGTATATGCCGACCTGCTCGACGGCGAGAGTCTCGACGAGGCCATGGCGGGGATGAGCGCGCTGTTTTTTCATCTGCCGGTAATGCCGGATAGCCCGGAAGCGGACCTGATGATCAGCCATGTGATCGAGGCCGCTCGCCGCAATTCGCTTCGGCGCCTGGTGGTCACGACCGGCGGCTACTGCGGCCCGGCCATGCCTGACCGACCGTTTGTTGCTGGCTTGCGACGAATGGCAGATCGTTTCCTGGCCAGCGGCATCGACTGCGTGGTGCTGCGGCCGACGCTCTACCTCGCCAACCTGGTCTGGCCCCATCTGATTCGCCAGCTTCGGGAAACCGGCCGGCTTAGTTACCCGCCGCTGAGTCGCAAGCGTCGAATGAACTGGACGGCAACCGAGGATCAGGGGCGAATTGCCGTGGCCTGTCTCAATGCCCCGGTGGCAGGGGAAACGCTCGATATCGCCAGCCCTGGTGTGGTTGATTCAGCGGCTCTCTGTCGGCTGCTGGCAAAGGTTTACCAGCGCGAGGTGCACTTTGACCCGCAAAGCCTGGATGATTTTGCCGATGGAATGAGCCACCTGTCTGGCAGTGCCGATGTCGGTCGTCAGATGGCCCGGTTCTATGCCGATCTCGATGCCTTGCCGCTGGAAGCGCCGGTCGTTGACACCGATGCCCTTGCACAGCGGCTAGGCGTCCAACTGACGCCGATCGAGGTCTGGATGGATGAGCGCCTGGGTGCTTTGCTCAGTCTGTACGGCTGAGCAATGATTGTTCAGCGTTTTCAGGGGGGGCGGACACGACGGTGACCGGGCAAGTTGCGTGACGAACCAGCTTGTCGCTGACGCTACCGAGCAGTAGCTCCCCCCAAAGACCGCGACCGCGACGACCCACTACCAGCAGCGGCTTGTCACATTCTTCAAGATAGCGCAACAAGGTCTGGGCCGGCTCGCCGGCAAGCAGCACCCCTTCAATGTCGAGTTCTTTGTCTTTGCCGATTTGTTCAAGTGCTTGATCGAGAACGGCTGCGCCGAGTTGATCCTCGGGCGAGCCATCCTCGTCGCCGTCGGTCAGTGCTGGATCAATTCGTCTGGCCTCCAGACTGGCAGTCGCGCGATGATGAACCACGTGTACCAAGCGAACCGGTAGTGCCAGGGTGCGGGCCATGTCAATACCCAAGGCAAGCGCCTGGTTTGCATGCCCACCGCCATCCACGGCGATGACGACGGAGGTATGGGAGAAGTTCATTCGTGGGCAACCTGAAAGTCTGACTCCAGACCAGACTACCACCGTTACTGCTAACCCGAAAACCCGCGCGTCTGTCCGTCTCGCAAGTTGTTCAGGCGCCGTTGGCTTCAGCTTGCTGCAGTAATCGATCGCGCATACGACGATGGAAAGGCTGTTCGCCAAACCAGATCATGAAATACTTGGCCGCATCGCCTGAGTCTTCGCAGGTTTTCAGCAATTCGTCGTTCAGGAACATTGCCAACCCTTCGCCGGGTTGGTAAATCACGTCGTAGCGGTCGCCGTCATCGGCATCCACGTAAGCACTGGCCATGCAAGACAAGGACTCCGGCAACTCGTCCACGCTGTCCAGTCCGAGATTTTCTTTCAGCGTGTCGCGTGCGGTGTCGGCGAGATCCTCGCCGGAAAACGATCTGGCCAGTCGAAGTGAAAACTGCTTGGGAATGGACTCAAGGATACGTTCCGAGGCACCCTCGCACTGATCGAGGTAGAGATAGGCGGTGCCCACCCGGAACAGCCCGGCCACTCGCAATTCCAACTCCGAGCAAACGTTGACGCCCTCACCGGGTTTGAGCGAAGCGCTGACCTGGTTTGCCAGAAGGGCGAAGACGATCAGGAAAAGGCCGGTCAACAGGCGAGCAATCATCCGCTACATCCTCCGCTGAGCCTGACGAACCATGAAACCGACGATGGGCAAGTGCGCAAACAGGGCATTGCCGCTGTCCCAGAAGTCCTGGTGGAGGATGACTCGGCCGTCGTCATCAAACCGGAGGTGGGTCATGCCGATGGATTGTGAATGAACGTCTCGGCCGGCCGCCCGCACCTTGAAGTCCATGGTCCAGCGAACAAATACATCCGAGCCGTCGCGGACGACTTGCTTGATCTCTACCGTGCTCTCGTTGAGATTGTCGCCGGTCTTGACCATATAATCGACCAAATCCTGTCGCCTGGTAAAAGTATGGATGGTGTCATTGAAAAACAGTTCTTCGGCGTAGAGCTCAGCCATTAACTGGCCCAGATCCTCCCGGGTCAAGTCTTCGAAGCTGGTGCTGAAACGCTCCAGGCCTACATCAATGGCACTGGCCTCGCCCGGGAACTGCTGCAGGGCTTGTTCGTAAGCCACGCTGGGATTTTCCGGCATTACGCTGCCTCTCGATAGACAACCCGCCGTGACCAGGGCGGAGCTGCCCAGGACCAACAGTGCTGCCGATAGTGGACGGATTCTCATTGCCGTAGTGTCCAGCAGTGTTGTCAAGCGGCAGTGAACTGTAAACGGCGGTGCATTTTCTGGCTTGCCTTCTGTTCTCGTCGTATACTCGCTTGGGAGTATTCCAAAAAGCGGCGAAGGACGCTACGGTTGTTGCAACGACGTGAGGGAGTTCTAACCATGAATCAATCGAAGGACCCCTTTGAGTGGTTGGGTGAGGAGACGCTGAACAAGGCAGAGGCGCTGTGCGGTGAACTGGATACGCGGCTAAGCCTAGACCGTCGCACGCGCGCTCGATATTTCCCCGGCTCGATCGTCGACCAGGACGCCAAGGGCCTCACTCAGCAAGCCGTGGCAGTGACGGTCGCGGAAACCACCAGCCAGCCCTGGGTGACGCTGATCAGCAGCAGGCCCTTGCCAGCAGCTCGCAACGCAGTCCTCAGCTACAAGGTGCCACCCGGAAAGACCGTTCGATACGAAGGCAGACACAAGGCCTCCGAGCCGGGAAAACGTGGCGAAGCTGACCAGGGCAAGCACGTGGTGCGCTTCGATATCGTCAAACACCTGCGCTGATGCTTTCAGGTTCACGAAACCCCACGGGATAGGGTTCGTCGAGACTCCAGCCGACTGAAACTGGTCTGAACCAGCCAGAGCAGCCAGACCGCACACAGCAGGTCAATGGCCGTCGATCCGTAGTAGATACCGGGTACCCCGATCAGGCTGGGAACGATCAGCATCACGGGCACATAAAGCAAGAGCTGCCTCGACACTGACACCGTGGTGGCCTTGCCGGGCTGTTCAATGGCGGGCAACAGGGCCAGCGCGGTAAAGACGATTGGCAGCACCGGCAGCACGATCATCAGCACCCGGAACAGTCGCAAATCGTCGCTGCTCCAGTCCTGGCTGGGCAACATCAGCGCCAGGGTGGTTTCCGGATAGAGGGTCATCAGCAACCACACCGGCACGATGAACAGCGTGCCGGCCTTGACAAAGGTCCAGTAGCTGATTCGCACCCTGGCCATCTGATTTGCCCCGTAGTTGATGCCGGCGACCGGTTGAAAGGCCCGCATCAGCCCGAACAGCGGGGTGAGCATGAACAGCAGGATGCGCCAGGCCGCGCCGAAGAACGCCACATCGCTTTCATCGCCGACCCGTGTCAACACGTTGAACACCACCAGTGACTGAACCAGCCCCATGGCGCTCATGATCATGGCCGGGAATCCGGATTTGACGATGCGCTTGCGCAGCGCCCGGTGCAGGCCGAAATAGGCCGGGTCGACCGGGTAGCTGGCTTGACCCAGGCGAAACCGCCGCCAGACCAGCCAGGCGCCGACCGCGCCGCCCACATTGGTGGCCCAGGCGGCGCCGGCCACGCCCAGGTCGAACACCAGGATGAAGATCGGCGTCAGCAGGATATTGGTCAGCAAGCCGGCAGCCATGAAGCCGGCAGCCAGTTTCATCTTGCCCTCGCCGCGAAGCAGCATATTCAGGCTCATGCCGGCAATGGCACCGACGCCACCCAGGGCGGAGGCGCGCAGGTAATCGGCCGCTAGCGGCACCAGGTCGCCGCGGGCACCCATGCCCCGCACCAGATGCTCGGCAAACACGCCGCCAAGCACGGCGTAAAGCGCGCTGAGGATCACTGCGATACACAGGACGGTGCCTGGCAGGCAGCGCATCATCTCGCGGTCGCCCCGGCCGATGGCAATCGACAGCACCACACCGCCGCCAATGCCGGCCAATGAACTCAGGCCGAGGGTCAGTTGGGTGAGCGGGTAGCCCAGCACGGCACCGGCCAGCGCCTGGGGGCCCAGCAGCTGGCCGATGTAGACCGCATCCATGACGGCGTTCAGGCCCCAGAGCATCATGACGGCCACGGCCGGCCAGGCCATCTGCCACATCACGGTCCATGGCCGGCCGTTGAGAATCAACTCGGCATGAACATCCTGCTGCGCCGTTGGCGCGGTGGCGCCGCGACTCATCGACCGCCGGTGCGCAGGATGCGAACGGGCGGCGTGGACAGCACGCTGCGGTTACCCAGCCAGCCGCTGCCAATCACCAGCGCGGTCGCCACCACGAAACCCGCCAGGAACAGCCATGCCGAGGGCTGGTAGCTGAACTCGAACAGCTCGCGCGCCAGCAGCCAGCCGGTCAGGGCTGCGCCCACGGTGGCCAGCAGGGCTGCAATGACCGCCATCAGGCTGTATTCGATCAGCAAGCCGCCCTGTACGGTGCCGTCATCGGCGCCCAGCGTTCGAATCAGCGCGGATTCGTGACGTCGTTCGTCGCGGGTGGCTTCAAGGGCGGCCAGCAGGACCACCAGGCCGGCCAGAAGGGTGAACAGGAACACCACCTGGGCCGCTGAGGTCACCCGTTCGATAATTTCACCAACCCGCTCGATCAAGGCGGCCACGTCGATGATCGACACGTTTGGCCACTGGCGGCTGATTCCGCGCAGGGCGTCGGCATTGTCATTGGGCAGGTAGAAACTGGCGATGAACTGGTGCGGCAGCACCTCACCGGCTTCCGGCGACAGCAGCACGAAGAAATTGACGTTGAAGGAGTTCCAATCCACTTCGCGCAGGCTGGTGACTTCAACCTCGAGCTGGCGGGCGCCGGATTCGATCACCAGGCGGTCGCCAAGCCCGATACCCAGCCGGTCGGCCCACGTGGTGGACAGCGATACCTCGCCGCGAGAATCGGCGTCGAAGAACCGGCCGGCGACAATCTCATTGGCCGGTGGCAGCCGGTCAATCCAGGACACATTGATCTGCCCGGCCATGCGGTCGCTGCGGTCGAAGTCGATGCTGGCATCAACCAGGTTGACGTTGGCCATCGGCCGGACTTGCAGGTTGGCCGCCCCCAGTTCGGTCAGCGCCTGGCTCAGTTCGTCGACCTGGTCGGGCTGGATGTTGACCAGGAAGTGATCAGGCGTGTCCGGGGGCAGGCTGCCGCGCCACTGTTCGAGCAGTTCGGCGCGCACGATCATCAACAGCAGCAGGGCCATCAACCCCAGCCCGAGGGCAGTGACCTGGATCACGCCCTGGCCGCGGCGCCGATGCAGGCCGGCCAGGCCAAATCGCCAGGCGCCGCGTGCCGACTGCGATAGCACCCGGGTGCCCAGCATGGCCAGCCAGCCGAACAGTGCCAGCGACAGGGCCAATATCGCACTGCCGCCGAGCATGATCAGTGCCAGGGTCAGGTCGCCGAGCTGGAGAACGGGAATGGCCAGCGCGCCACCAATCGGAAACAGCCACAGCAGCCCGCGCAAACCCACCCGGCGATCCAGCGAGCGGTTGAGGATGCGCATCGGCGGCACGTCGCGCAGGCCCAGCAGCGG
>PWYW01000077.1 GCA_003567685.1 Gammaproteobacteria bacterium | reverse complement strand
TGTCGACCGACCAGATGTCGGCGCCCTTGTCGGAGAGAATCTGACGAATGGTGTGCACCGGGGTGCTCCTCGTTATTTTTGCGAACTCTCAGTATAGAGAAGCCGCTATCGGGGAGAAAGCCGTCACTTGCCGATGCAGAAGCTTGAAAAGATTTCGCCCAGCAGCTCGTCGCTGCTCATGCGGCCACTGATGTCACCCAGGCTGTCGGCGGCCAGGCGCAGCTCTTCGGCCAGCAACTCGCCCGAGCCGCTGGCTTCAAGCTCGGCAGTGCCACGGTCCAGATGGCTCGCGGCTCGCTCCAGCGCTTCGACGTGGCGGGCGCGGGCCGAGAATTCACCCTCCTGTTCGCCGTCCAGTCCCAGGCGGTCGCGCACGCAATCGGCCAGCAGCTCCAGCCCCAGGCCGTTTCGTATCGACAGGCGAACCCCCTGCTCGTCGCGGCTGGGCGATTCGGCAATCAGATCAATCTTGTTGACGATGCGGATGAACGGCACGGATTCACCCAGGCCGTCCGGTGGGCGAGACGGTGGTGCACTGGCATCAACCACCCAGAACACCAGGTCGGCTGCGTGCATTTCGCGTTCGGCCCGGCGCACGCCTTCGGCTTCGACCTGGTCATCGGTGGTTCTCAGACCCGCGGTATCGGCCAGGGTAATGGCCAGCCCGGCGATGCTGACGGTTTCGATCAGGACATCGCGGGTGGTACCGGGAATGTCGGTAACGATGGCCGCCTCGCGCTGACTCAGGGCATTGAGCAGGCTGGACTTGCCGGCATTCGGCGGGCCGATGATGGCCACCCGGATACCGTCATTCAGTAGCCGGCCGCCGTGGGCCTTTTTTTGCAGATCAGCCAGCCGGGCCTGCAGGGCCTGGCAGCGATTGAGTACCTGGCCGTCGGCCAGAAAATCCACGTCTTCGTCGGGAAAATCCAGCGCCGCTTCCACCCACACCCGCAGGCGTGTGAGGTCAGCGGCGAGCTCGTCGGCCGCCGTCGATAGCGCGCCGGCCAGGGAGCGATGGGCGGCACGTGCCGCCTGGGCCGAACTGGCATTGATCAAATCGGCAATGGCTTCGGCCTGGGCCAGGTCGAGCCGGTCGTTCAGGAAGGCCCGTTCGGAAAACTCCCCCGGGCGGGCCCGACGCGCACCGTTTTGCACCAGCGCGCGCATCAGCATGTCCAGCACCATCGGCGAGCCGTGGGTATGCAGCTCTACCACGTCTTCGCCGGTAAACGAGGCCGGCGCCTGGAAAGCCAGTACCAGACCGCTGTCGATATTCTCACCGCTTCCGTCGTGAAAAGTGCGAAGGCCGGCCTGGCGAAGGGGCGGCAAGGGGCCGGACAGGCGCTCGACCACGGCAAAACTGTCCGGGCCCGACAAGCGCACGATGCCGACGCCACCGCGTCCACTGGGCGTGGCAATGGCGCAAATGGTGTCGCTGGCAATCATGCCGGGCATTGTGCCACGGCGCACCATCTGGCAGAACGCAAAACGCCCGGAAGGCCGGGCGTTTTGCAGCGGTTAATTTTGGTGACCTGCGGTCAGTTCTTGCGGGCTTCTTCCTGGTCAAGCCGGCGCAGGATGTAGGCCTGCTGGGCCAGCGAAATACCGGCGTTGGTCGCCCAGTAGAGCACCAGTCCGGCCGGGAACAGGGCGAACAGGAAGGCAAAGACCACCGGCAGCCACATCATGATCTTGCGCTGCATCGGGTCCATGCCGGCCGTCGGCATCAGCCGCTGGGTGGCAATCATGAAGATGCCGTTCAGGACCGGCAGGATGAAGTACGGATCCGGACGGCTCAGGTCAGGCACCCACAGGAAGGCGGTCTGGCGCAGTTCCACCGATTCCAGCAGCACCCAGTACAGCGAAATGAAGATCGGGATCTGGACCAGGATCGGCAGACAGCCGCCCAGCGGGTTGACCTTCTCTTTCTTGTAGATTTCCATCATCGCCTGGCCGAACTTCTGGCGATCGTCACCATAGCGTTCTTTCAGCTGGGCGATGCGCGGCTGAAGCTTGCGCAGTTTGCCCATCGAGCGGAACTGGGCTTCGGTCAGCTTGTAGAAAATCAGCTTGATCAGCAGGGTCAGCACCACGATCGACCAACCCCAGTGGCCAATCACCGAGTGAATCTTGTCCAGCGCCCAGAACAAGGGCTGGGAGATGACCCGGAACCAGCGGTAGTCGACGGTCAGCTTGAGGCCGTCGGCAATTTCATCCAGGCGGTTCTGCAGTTTCGGGCCGGCATACAGGCGGGCAGTAAACAGGTGACGCTCGCCCGGATCCACGCTGACCACCGGCGAGGTAGCGTTGACGCTGAAGCGTGGCAAGCGCTCCTCGTCGTTGAAGCGGGTCGAGAACACGTGCGGCTGCTCGACCGGCGGAATCCAGGCGGCCAGGAAGTAGTGCTGGATCATCGCCGTCCAGCCACCGGTGATGGTCTGGTTGAAATCGCGCGATCGGATATCGCTGAAGCTTCGCTTCATCAGCTTGTCTTCCGGCGAGAAGAAGGCGCCGCCGGTGTAGCTGAAGCGTTCCGGGTTGGTGAAGGCCCAACCGGAATCACTGTGATCGGGTTCGGTGCGCTGAAGTTGCACGTAGCGGGCACCCACCCACTCGCGATCGCTCTGGTTGATGACTTCAAATTCCAGGTCGATGACGTAGTCGGCGCGATGGAAGATCCAGGTGGCAATCACCTCGATCAGGCCATCGTCCGAGATCCAGCGCAGCGGCACGCGCAGGCGATCTTCGCCAGGCTGCAGTTCGAAGCGGTCCTGGTCCACTTCCCAGCGTGAGCGATGGAAAGGTGCAGGGTGGTCGCGGCTGAGCAGGCCACCCTGGGCAACGAACAACTCGGGCAGGCTTTCGTTCAGCAGCACGAAAGGATCGTTGGGACGGTCGACTTCCACCGGGAAGTCCAGCAGGCGCAAGCCCACCAGGCGGCCACCGTTGGCATCGATGGTGACGTCGAGCACATCGGTACGGACATCAACCAGTCGGCTGGCGCGAATTTCCGGAGTGGGTGCTTGGCGTTCCGGGGTGTCGGCCTGGTCGCGACGGTCCTGGTCGAACAGATCGGGCAGGTCCGGACGATCAGCGGCATCGCGCTCAAGGTCACGCTGGCGTTCTTGCTCGAACTCGTCGAAATCGAACTGCTCGGCGCTGCGTTCACGGTCGGCGGGAACGGGCGGTTGCTGGAAACGCTGCCATTCCAGAAACAGAAAGAAGCCGATCATGGCCAGCAGCAAAAGGAAAAAAGCTCGTGTATTCATGTCAGATAAATCGCTGCCATAGCTGGTCGATTGCCGCGCGCAATTCTAACCGGCTGGCCTGAGCGGCGTCCGGTCGGGCAAGCACAACATAATCCATGGGGGCCAAACTGGGTCGGTTGAGACGGAAGGACTCACGAACCTGTCGCCGAATGCGATTGCGGACCACGGCGAGCCGCGAAACCCGGCGTGAGATGGCCAATCCAAGGCGGGCCGTATCCGACGGCGCATAGTGAAGGCGGAACAGCGTATTGCCACACACCCGCCGATGTTCGAAAACCTGCCGGAACTGCGCGCCGTTTTGGAGGCGCGCAGCTTTGGGCAGTGGCCGATTCAAGCTACCGTGCGATTCGACTGGCGACATTCAGGCGCCCGACATCACCCTGCACAGGATCGGCACCGCATCAATCAATCGTTGTTGGTGGCCGCCAGACGCTTGCGCCCCTTGGCGCGACGAGCGTTAATCACGGCGCGACCCGAACGGGGGGCCATGCGGGCACGGAAACCATGGGTGCGAGCGCGCTTGAGACGGCTGGGTTGAAAAGTCCGCTTCATGAGACTGAATCCTTGAAAACAATGTCGGAAAACAATAGTCGGAGACGTCCAGCCTTCAAAGACTTGACGAATCCGCAACAAAAGAGGTCAAGAATAGCTTGGAAGGCCCCGGATTGTCAATGCTGGGGAGATTGCGTTATCTCTGTCTTCAAGCGGCACCCCGGGCAATCATGGGCATCCGGGCCCTCGCCATCATCAAAGCTCGACGAACAGTGCACAAGCTGTGGATAAATCACGCCGGCTTGCCTACACTTGTGGCCCTGATGAGTAGTGATCCGCAAACCAACCCCGACGCGCTTTGGCTGCGCTGCATTGAACGGCTGGAGCGCAGCGTGCCACTGGAAGAGCTCAACACCTGGATTCGCCCCTTGCGGCTGGGTGACTGCGGGCCAGGCGAGCTGGTCCTGAGTTCACCGAATGATTTTGTCCGTGACCAGGTTCGCGAACACTACCTGGGCATGATCCAGGAGTATTTCGTTTCTCAAGGCTATCAGCGAGAACGCATTCGCATCGAAGTGGGTGATCGGCCGGCCAGGGTTGAACCCGCCCGTCCACGACGCGGTGTCCGCGGCAGCGTGCTGGGCCTGGACGAACGCTATCGCTTCGAGTCTTTCGTCCTGGGCAATTCCAACGAGCTGGCTTTCGCGGCGGCCAGCCAGGTGGCTCAGAATCCGGGCACGGTGTACAACCCGCTACTGCTGTATGGAAGCACCGGCCTGGGCAAGACTCACCTGCTGCACGCCGCAGGCCATCAGATTGCCCAGAACAACCCGGACGCCCGGGTGATGTACCTGCATTCGGAAAAATTCGTCAGCGAAATGATCCAGGCATTGCGCCACGACGGCATTGATGCCTTCAAGCGTCGCTACCGCTCGGTCGATACGCTGCTGATCGATGACATCCAGTTCTTCGCCGGCAAAGACCGATCACAGGAAGAATTTTTTCATACGTTCAACGCCCTGCTTGAATCGCGCCAGCAAATCATCCTGACCTGCGATCGCTATCCCAAGGAAGTGGACGGCATCGAAGCGCGACTGCGTTCGCGTTTTGGCTGGGGTTTGACGGTTTCCATCGAGCCGCCCGATTTCGAAACCCGGGTTGCCATCCTGCAGAAAAAAGCCATCGAGCGCGGCCTGGAGCTGGATGATTCGGTCACTTTCCTGATTGCCAAGCGAATGCGCTCCAACGTGCGCGACCTTGAAGGCGCGCTGAACTCGCTGATTGCCAACGCGCGTTTTTCCGGCCGGCCCATTGATCTGGACTATACCCAGGAAATCCTGCGCGACGTGCTGGCTGTACACGATCGCATGATCACGATCGAAAACATCCAGAAAATCGTTGCCGACTTCTACCAGCTTCGGGTGGCCGATCTGCTGTCGAAACGGCGAACGCGATCGATTGCCCGCCCTCGCCAGATGGCGATGTTCCTGGCCAAGACGTTGACCGAACATTCCCTGCCGGAAATTGGCAACGCCTTTGGGGGTCGCGACCATACAACGGTGCTGCACGCCTGTCGTAAAATCGAATCGCTGTGCGAAACCGACGGACGGCTGAGGGAAGAGCGTGCCAAGCTGACTCGGGAGTTATCCTCATGAAACGCCTGACAGCTTGGGTGAAAACTGTGGATAACGTGGGACAAATGAGTTATCCACAAATTGGACACAATGCCCACGGCGGGTTGACCACCGGGAAGAAATAAAGCAAGTGATTGATTTTATGGGTAAATATGGGAATATCCCGGAATCCACAGGGCCTATCACTACTGTTTTTATTTCTATAAATACCAACAACAACAAGACATCGACCGTCTGATATTCAAGTCTTTCGAAAGGAGCGCCAATGAAGTTTTCGATTCCACGTGAAGCCCTGCTAGCCCCGATCGCCCAGGTCGTGAACGTGGTCGAGCGTCGGCAAACATTGCCGGTACTGGCCAATTTCCTGATTGAGGCAGTCGATGATGGTCTACGCATCACCGGTACCGACATGGAAGTGGAACTGGTCGCAAGGGCCAATGCGGATGTGGCCCAAACCGGCTCGATCACCGTTCCCGCGCGCAAGCTGGTGGACATCTGTCGCGCTTTGCCCGACGGGGTCCAAATGAATATCCAACTCAACGATGACAAGCTGGCGATCCACGCGGGCCGATCACGCTTTACCTTATCGACCCTGCCGGCCAGCGAATTCCCATCCAGTGACCAATCGGAAAGCCTTGCCAGCTACCAGGTTTCTCAGGGCAAGTTGCGCAAACTGGTTGATAAAACCAGCTTTGCCATGGCTCACCAGGATGTTCGTCATTATCTGAACGGCCTGCTGATGGAATTTCGAGGGGACCAGCTTCGCGCCGTAGCGACCGATGGTCACCGCCTGGCGCTGTCGGAAATGGATGCCGATCTGCCTGGCGAGATGCGAAGCCTGATCGTGCCGCGCAAGGGCGTGCTCGAAATCAACCGAATCCTCGAAGATATCGATGAACCGTTGAATGTGATTGTTGGCCAGGGTTTCCTGCGGATTGATCGCGAGCGAATCATCATGACCACCAAGCTGATTGATGGACGCTTCCCCGACTACGAAGCGGTCATCCCGATGGCGACTGACAACGCCCTGGTGGCCAACCGCTCGGAAATGGTTGACGCCCTGCAGCGTGCGGCAATCCTTTCAAACGAGAAGTATCGTGGTGTTCGACTGGACATGGAGCCGGGCACGGTTCGCGTCGTGGCTCATAACCCGCAGCAGGAAGAAGCGGTCGAAGAAGTCGAGGCCGAGCACAATTTTGAACAACTGAAGGTCGGCTTCAACGTCAACTACCTGCTGGACGCGCTGAATGCCATTGATGGTGACCAGGTACGCGTGGCGCTGCGGGACGCCAACAGCTCATGCCTGGTGACGGCAATTGACAACGACAGCGTGCGCCAGGTTGTCATGCCGCTCAAACTCTGACGGCCCTGCGGCCATGAGCCTGGCCCAGTTGGGCGTACAAGGGCTGCGAAACCTCGCGACCCAGACTTTGACCCCCGCTCCGGGGGTCAATTGTTTGTGGGGGCCGAACGGGGCCGGCAAAACCAGCGTTCTGGAAGGTATCTACTTGCTGGGTCGAGGGCGGTCGTTCCGCGCCAGCCAGGCGGCCAGTCTCATTCAACACGGCCAGGACCGGCTAATGGTCACGGCTCGCCTCATCCACAAAGATCAGCGCCTGGGCATGGAACGAAGCCGGGAAGGCTGGCGTGGACGCATCGCTGGTCAGGAATGCCGGCGTATCAGCGAATTTGCCGCAGCGCTGCCGTTGGTACTGGTCGAACCGGACTCGCATCGACTCGTCGACGGTGGGCCGGAGGTTCGTCGCCAGCACCTCGACTGGCAGTTGTTCCACGTGGAACAAGACTATCTCGCGGTCTGGCAGCGCTACGCCCGTCTGTTGAAGCAGCGCAACATGGCTCTGAAACAAGGTGCCACCAATGCTGTGTTGGCGGCGCTGGAAGCGCCCATGGCTGAAGCCGGCGAGCAAATCAACCAGCTGCGCGCCCTGGAGGTTGAGCAAACCGCCCTATCGCTGGCCGCCCTGGTCGCCCAGCTGGACCTGCGCCTGCCGGGTGAAACCCAGTTGCGCTATCGCGCGGGGCACCCCAATACCCTTTCGCTGGCCGAGGCCTTGGCCGAACAGCGCATTTCCGATCGCGAGCGCGGTTTTACTCAACGTGGGCCGCACCGCGCGGAGCTGGTGCTGTTGTCAAACGATCGCCCGGCCGCCACCGAAATGTCTCGGGGTCAGCAAAAACTGCTGGCCTTTTGCCTGTTGATGGCGCAACTGGCCCGCTTGAACGAAAAAGCCCCTCGTCAGCCAGCGTTGCTGCTGGATGATCCTGTTTCGGAGTTGGACCCTGTGCACTTGAACAGCGTCTACGATTGGGTGAGTCGGCAATCCTTCCAGACCTGGATGACCATGACAGCGGCACCTGATCGAGATTTCGCCCTGTTCCACGTGGAACAGGGTGTGGTGACTGGCTGACAGTTTGCGTGGCGAAGATTGTCAGGCCGCATGCCTGAAGAGTCCCTTTTTGTGATTTCCTGGCGCGAGTGGCTGATGCAAACTTGATGGCTATGAATGAGGGTTGGGTGCTAGGCGGCAAGTGGTGCCGGCTGCCGGCGAGCGCTGGCGCTATCCGGCGGAGTCGATTCAGCGGGTTCAAATGAGCCTGGGTGCCAATGAATTCCATCAAGGCGATTGAGTGCTCAGTGGTTTCAGGGTGGGTCCCGGGCGCCTGAAACCGATGAGACACTGTGCCCGCCGCCGCGCGCCAGCGCTCACCAGCAGCCAACACCACTCCCCGCTGATGGGTGGGAGGAAAGGGCGGGTTTTGCCTCCATTACGATCTCGCAGCCTGCTGCATCGGGGGGCAAGTGGGCCACCCGGTGGATTGAATAACGCTCAGCCATCGCACAAGCGTTGTGGGCAAGGCGCGCGAGCGCAGGACTGGCCGTCGCCAATTCAAGCGAGCGGAACGCCGCCCACGGCGCTTGTGCGGTGGCCCTCCGGGAGCCACTGTGCTGGCACGACTCGGCGTTGCGTTCCTTGGAAAGGGCTGGCCATTCCCTGCGGAACGCGCCTTGATTCGCACCAGCACAGTGGCTCTGAGCGTTATTCAATCCACCGGGTGGCCCACCGGGTGATTCGGGCCGGCCGGGGCGCGGCCGCTTCCCGGCAGCCCTCAGCATTCAGCCGCTGGAAGGAAGCTTAAGGAGGTCGCGAACCCATCCGCTTCAACAGTGTGATCTCGAGGTCACACAAGCTCCCGAAAACCTGCCCATGGCAAGCAAGCCGAACGCCCCGGCCGGCCCGACACCCCTGGCGCCACCGGATGCTCGGAGCCCTCTACAGGCACCCGGTATTTAAGCAGACGCCCGCCATCAGCCCAAACAATTACGTTGCAGGTTCAGAGTGATCGCATAAGGACAGGCAAAGCAAAAGGTTCCACGTGAAACATCCGGCTTCATTCAATGCAGGTGTATCGCTAAGCTCCGGAATCTTCAGGATCTCGGATGAAAATAGATGAGCGCATCAAGGTAATCGTCGACGCCGGCGAAGAACAATCTCCAGCACTTCGAGCCGGTCAGGGAAAGCCTTGCGGAGTGCTATAATCAATGGGTTATTCCGCCCTCTGGCAGCGAGCGCTCATGACTGAAGACAATTACGGTTCCGGCAGTATCAAGGTTCTTAAAGGCCTGGACGCCGTTCGCAAGCGACCCGGCATGTACATCGGTGACACCGATGATGGCACCGGCCTGCACCATATGGTGTTCGAAGTCGTCGATAATTCCATCGACGAAGCGCTCGCCGGACACTGTGATGATATCCACGTCACCCTGCATGACGATGGCTCGGTCACCGTCAGTGACAACGGTCGCGGTATCCCCGTCGATCTGCACGAGGAAGAAGGTCGCTCGGCCGCTGAAGTGATTTTGACGGTGCTGCATGCAGGCGGCAAGTTCGACGATAACTCGTACAAGGTATCCGGTGGCCTGCACGGGGTGGGCGTCTCCGTTGTCAACGCGCTTTCCGAACGACTGGAACTGGTTATCCACCGCCAGGGCAAGCGCTGGGAGCAGGTTTACCAGCATGGTGTGCCCGACGCACCGCTGACCGCGGTAGCCGACAGCAGCCAGTCCGGTACCGCAGTTCGCTTCCTGCCCAGCAGGGAAACCTTTACCGATACCGAATTCCACTACGACATCCTGGCCAAGCGCCTGCGCGAACTCAGCTTCCTGAACTCGGGCATCAGCATTCACCTGCTTGATGAGCGTAACGGCAAGAAAGACGAATTCCGTTACGAAGGTGGCATCCGTTCATTCGTCCAGCATCTGAGCGAAAAGAAAAGCCCGCTGCACCCGACCACCCTGCACTTTTCCTCCGACAGTGACGGCATCACCGTCGAGGCGGCGCTGCAGTGGACCGATGCTTACCAGGAAAGCGTGTTCTGTTTTACCAACACCATCCCGCAGAAGGACGGTGGTACCCACTTGGCCGGTTTCCGCGCGGCGTTGACGCGTACCTTGAACCATTACATTGAAGAGTCGGGCCTGGCCAAGAAATCCAAGGTTCAGACCACCGGTGATGACTGCCGCGAAGGCCTGATTGCCGTGTTGTCGGTCAAGGTGCCGGATCCCAAGTTCTCGTCCCAGACCAAAGACAAACTCGTTTCCTCCGACGTCAAGCCGGCGGTCGAATCGGTCACGGCCGACAAGCTGCGCGACTTCCTGCTCGAAAACCCCAACGATGCCAAAGTGATCGTCGGCAAGGTGATCGAGGCCGCCCGCGCACGTGAAGCCGCGCGCAAAGCCCGCGACATGACCCGCCGCAAGGGCGTGCTGGACGTCGCCGGTCTGCCCGGCAAGCTGGCCGACTGCCAGGAGAAAGACCCGGCGCTGTCTGAACTGTTCATCGTCGAGGGTGACTCCGCCGGCGGCTCGGCCAAGCAAGGCCGAAACCGCAAGTACCAGGCGATTTTGCCGCTCAAGGGCAAGATTCTGAACGTGGAAAAAGCCCGCTTCGACAAGATGCTGGGTTCGGCCGAAGTGGGCACGCTGATCACTGCACTGGGTACCGGCATCGGCAAGGACGAGTTCGACCCGGACAAGCTGCGCTATCACCGCATCATCATCATGACCGATGCTGACGTCGATGGCTCGCACATCCGAACCTTGTTGTTGACCTTCTTCTATCGCCAGATGCCAGAGCTTATCGAGCGTGGCCATGTCTATATTGCCCAGCCGCCGCTATACAAGATCAAGCAGGGCAAGCAGGAGTGGTACCTAAAGGACGAAGCGGAGATGAACCGCTACATGCTGGAACGCGCCCTGGACGGCGCGCGCATCCTGCCGGACCCGGACGCACCCCCGCTGGATAATCGCGTGGTCGAGGAATTGCTGAAAAATTTCCAGCAGGCGCGCCAGATCGCGGCCCGCCTGAAGCTTCGCATGGACCGCGATGTGGTTGATCAACTCATTGATTACCAAGAGTTTTTGCTGGAAGACGGTTTTGATGTCAACGCCTGGTCTGCCGGCCTCACCGAGCGCCTGGAGCGGGCAACGCCGCCGGGCGTGGTGTGGAAAATCAACCCGTTGGGCGGCGGTGGTGTCGTGGTTTCACGTCACGCCCAGGGCGTGGTCCAGGACACGATTCTCGACGACGGTTTTTTCCGTTCAGCCGAGTATCGCCAGTTTGCCCGCGTGGCCCGAGTGGTATCGGACCTGTTCGGCACCGAATCGCGGGTAGAGCGCGGCAACCAGGCCCAGCCGGTCAGACGCTTCTCCGAGGCCTACGACTGGTTGATGAACGAGTCGCGCAAAGGCCGAAGCTTCCAGCGCTTCAAGGGCCTGGGTGAAATGAACCCCGACCAGCTCTGGGAAACCACGGTGAACCCGGAAACCCGCCGCTTGCTGAAAGTGACCATCGAGGATGCGGTAGCTGCCGATGCCATCTTCGCCACGTTGATGGGCAACGAAGTCGAGCCACGGCGGGCCTTCATCGAGGACAACGCCCTGGCGGCCTCGAACCTGGACGTTTGACGGGCCATTTCGTCAGCTGATCAGCGAGCGTGACCGGCCGGGCCACGCTCACAAGGGCTATTGTTTGTTGACCAGGGCTATCGCGGCCTCAAGATCCGCCAACTGGGTAGCGCCTTCGACGCGCTGATTACCCACCGAAAGTGCCCGCCCCCCGCAAAGGACCAACGTCTCCAGCAGGCCGGCGTCCCGTGCGATGACCGTCAGATCGGCGGCGGTGGCGTCGTAACGAGAGGCCAGGTCCTCAAGCTGTTCATTCCGGTGACGGCGGCGAACAAAGAGTCCCTCTGGCAGGTAGAGCACGCCATCCAGCGCGGCACCAGCGCGTCGAGTCCACTGGTGGATCTGCTGCTGCAAGACCAGGTCATGATCGACTGAACGACGGGTAGGTCGCCAACCCGAGGCCTGCTCGGCGGCCAGCCAGACCGGCCGATCCCCCCGCAGGAGGCGAATCAGGCTTTCCATGGCCGCGGCAAGTGGCTCACCGCTGTCATCAAGCAGCAGCTCGCGTTGAATCAGGAGCGGAGCCTTGCGTGCCATGAGGTCTTTATCGACCCAGCGCAGCGAGGTCGGCGATATCGGCAATCAGGTCGCGCAGCCGCGACAACAGCGCCAGCCGGTTGGTGCGAAGCGCCGCATCGTCGGCCATCACCATCACCCCGTCAAAGAACTGATCGACCGGGTCCTTCAGCCAGGCCAGGGTTTCCAGCGCGTTGTCATAGTCGGATCTGGCCAGCAGCGGTGCAATCTGCTGTTCGATATCCAGAATGGCGTTGTGGAGGTCCTTTTCCTGCGCTTCTGAAAGCAATGCGTCGTTAACGTCGCCTATCGTGACGCTATCGGTCTTCTTCAGAAGATTGCTGGTGCGCTTGTTGGCGCTGATCAGACTGTCGGCGCGCGGGTTGCGGGTAAACGTCTGGACGGCGCGCGCGCGGGCCATGAAATCGGCCACTGACGCCATCTTTCCGGCGCTGACGGCCTGAAACACATTGCTTTCGATACCCTGCTCTGCGGCGTGCGAACGCAAACGTTCGAACAGGAATTCGCGCGCATCGTTAACCACTTCCTGGTTCATTTCCAGGTACGGTTCCAGCACCTCGGCCGCTTGTTCAAGAAGGACATCCAGGCTGAGTTCGCTGCGGCTGTCTTCAAGAATGCGGATGATTCCCAAGGCAGCCCGGCGCAGGGCAAAGGGATCCTTGCTGCCGCGCGGTTTCTGGCCAGCGGCGAAGATTCCGACGAGGGTATCGACCCGGTCGGCCACTGCCAGGCATCGACCTGCCGGATCGGCCGGCAGGTCATCACCCGCGTGGCGCGGATGGTAGTGCGTTTCGATGGCGGTGGCCACCGCATCGCACTCACCGCTGTCGAGCGCGTAGTACCGGCCCATGGTGCCCTGAAGCTCGGGAAATTCACCAACCATGTCAGTGGTCAGGTCGCACTTGCAAAGCTCGGCGGCACGCTGAACCTGATCTGCGTTGGCCTCGAAGGCAGAGGCCATCGCAGCGGCAAGACGTATCAATCGTTTCTGCTTGTCGCCAATACTGCCCAGCTTTTCCTGGAACAGAATGTCATCCAGCTGACTGGCGCGGACGGCCAATGACTGCTTGCGATCCTGGTCCCAGAAGAAACGCGCGTCCGACAGGCGTGGCCTGATGACGCGCTCGAATCCAGCCGTCATCGCCGCTGCATCGTCGCTTTCAATGTTGGCAATGGCGATGAAACGATTACTCAGTTGGCCGTCATCGCTGCGCAGGGCGAAACACTTCTGGTGGTTTTGCATCGAAGAAATCAGCGCTTCAGCTGGCACGTCGAGAAAGGCCGCGTCAAAGCTGCCCAGCACCGCCACCGGCCATTCGCACAGACCGGCGTTTTCATCCACTAGGCTGTCCGATAAATCGGCCACCAGCCCTTCGGCCTTGGCCAGTGCTTGTGATTGCTCGATGATGCGGGCGCGCCGCACGGCCGGGTCGACCAGCACGCGACCCTCGCGCAGCACGTCGCGATACTGCTCCGTGCTTGCCACTGGATGTTCACCGGGCGAATGAACACGATGCCCATGGGTCAGGCGGTCAGCCGTCAAGCCAAATAGTGAAACTGGCAAGACCGCATCACCGTGCAGCACCAGCAGCCAACGCACCGGGCGCAGGAAGCGGTCGGACCGATTGGCCCAGCGCATCGACCGTGCACCGGCCATCTCGCGGACGGTTTCCTCCAGCAGGCCGGGCAGCAGATCGGCCAGCTCCTGGCCGGGTTCGTCAATTCGGGCGACCAGCCAGGCACCCTTGTCGGTCTCCAGCTTGTCGAGCTGGTTCACTTCCAGGTTCAGGCCGCGAGCGAAGCCCAGCGCAGCCTGGGTAGGTTCGCCGTTCTCCGCGAACGCCGCCTTGACCGGCGGGCCGCGGCGCTCGATCTGGCGGTCAGCCTGGCGAGCCAGCACGTCCTTGAAGCAGACGGCCAGTCGGCGTGGAGTGGCCATGCGCTCGGCGCTGTCGATTGAATCCATCAGGCCGGCCTGAACCAGGCGCTGGCCAAGTCCGTCGGCCAGCAGGTCGAGCTGCGAAGCCAACAGGCGCGCCGGCAATTCTTCGCAACCCAGTTCAACCAGCAGGTCGTGACGCGCGCTCATGCCGACACCTCCGACGCTTGGGCCTGCGCCAGGCCGGGAAAGCCCAGCGATTCGCGGCGCGCGTAGTAGGCCTCGGCCACCATGCGTGACAGATCTCGCACGCGCAGAATGTAGCGTTGCCGCTCGGTCACGGAAATGGCCTGGCGGGCGTCCAGCAGGTTGAACTGATGCGAGGCTTTCAGCACCTGGTCGTAAGCAGGCAGTGGCAGGCCGGCCTCGACCAACTCGCGGGCCTGCCGCTCGCTGTTGTCGAAGGCCGAAAACAGCGCCGAGACATCGGCATGCTCGAAGTTGTAGGCCGACTGCTCCACCTCGTTCTGGTGAAACACTTCGCGGTAGGTCACCGGTCCGTTCGGTCCGTTTGTCCAGACCAGGTCAAACACTGATTCAACCCCTTGCAGGTACATCGCCAACCGCTCCAGGCCGTAGGTGATTTCGCCCATCACCGGTTTGCACTCCAGGCCGCCGGCCTGCTGGAAGTAGGTGAACTGGGTCACTTCCATGCCGTTGAGCCAGACTTCCCAGCCCAGGCCCCAGGCTCCCAGCGTGGGCGACTCCCAGTTGTCCTCGACGAAGCGGATATCGTGGACCGCCGGGTTGATGCCCACCGCGTCCAGCGAACCCAGGTAAAGTTCCTGGAAGTTCAGCGGCGCCGGTTTCATCACCACCTGGTACTGGTAGTAGTGTTGCAGGCGGTTCGGGTTCTCGCCATAGCGACCGTCGGTGGGCCGACGGCAGGGCTGGATATAGGCCGAATTCCAGGGCTCTGGCCCGATTGAGCGCAGAAAGGTGGCGGGATGGAAGGTGCCGGCGCCGACTTCAAGGTCCAGCGGCGCGGTCAGCACGCAACCCTGATCAGCCCAATAGCGGTCCAGGGTGCGGATGAAGTCCTGAAAATTCACGGTTGATTCCGTTTGGTCAAAGGCAAACGCCAAGTATACCGGCCCACAACCCTCAGATTTTTCGTTGCGTTGCCGTATGATTCAACCATGAAGCTTTTGTTGATCAAGACCGGCGACACCCTGCCAGCCATCAAGCAGCGTTTCGGCGATTTCGATGACTGGTTCCTGGCAGCCTTTGGCGCCAGTCGGCCCGTCCATCAACTGATTCAGGTTCATCGCGAAGAATCCTTGCCGACGGATCTTGCCGACATCGATGGTGCGCTGGTGACCGGGTCACCTGCCATGGTTTCGCATCGTCTTCCCTGGTCGGAACGTACCGCCGGCTGGCTGGCCGAGGCCCACCAGGCTGGGCTGCCGATGCTCGGCGTGTGTTACGGCCACCAGTTGATTGCTCATGCGCTCGGCGGCGAGGTTGGACCCAATCCGGCCGGCCGCCGCATTGGTACGCGTGAGTTGGAGGTTTGCGAGCCGGACGATCCTCTGCTCGGCGCGCTGACGGCGCTGCATCCACCCCGGGTTCAGGTCACCCACAGTGAGGCCGTGCTTTCCCCTCCGCCCGGTGCGAGAGTGATTGCCCACGCTCAGGGTGACGCCCATCATGCACTGTACTTTGGCGGCAATAGCTGGGGCCTGCAGTTCCACCCTGAATTCGACCGCGCGATCATGCATGCCTATCTGGTCGAACGGCGCGCGGACATTCTCGCCGAGGGCCTCGACTATGGTGCTCTGGCAGAATCTCTGGCCGAGGCCCCGTTGGGACCCGCCGTGCTGGCCCGCTTTCTTGCCCTCATTGCAGGCCCTGAGGGTGCCGCGTCGACGGTGACCAACTCCAACACCCAATCAAAGGACAGGGCCGCCTCACCATGAATGCACCAAGACAGGGTACGGATCTGAGTTTTCTGGGTGCCGTCGGCACAGTGACGGGTTCGCGTTTCTTGCTGCGTTCGAAGGGAACGCGAGTGTTGATCGACTGCGGCCTGTTCCAGGGCTACAAGAAATTGCGGCTGAGAAACTGGGCCGCCCTGCCCATCCGACCGGCACAGATCCAGTCCGTCGTACTCACCCATGCCCACCTCGACCATAGTGGCTACCTGCCGGTGCTTTGCCGCGATGGTTTCAGCGGCCCGATTCTGGCTACCTCGGCCACCCGCGAGCTGTGTCGATATCTGCTCCCGGATAGCGGATTCATCCAGGAAAAGGACGCGGCCATGGCCAATCGCTTCGGCCATACCCGCCACCAGCCCGCACGACCGCTTTACACCCGCGACGAAGCCGAGGCCAGCCTGAAGCAGTTCAAGACCCTGGCGTTCGACAAGCCGTTCAAGCTGAATCGGCACATGACGCTGCGCTATCGTCGAGCCGGCCATATTCTTGGTGCAGCCATGGCCGAAATTCAGGTGGCTGACCGGCGAGTGCTGTTCACCGGCGACCTGGGCCATGCCGACAGCCCGACCATGCCGCCGCCCGACATCGTTCGCTCCGCGGACTTTTTGATCATTGAGTCCACCTATGGCAACCGCCGCCGTGACCGTGCCGACCCGGAAGCGACACTGGCCGACGTCATCAGGCGCACGGTCGGTCGTGGCGGCAGCGTGATTATCCCGGCGTTCGCCGTTGGCCGAACCCAGACCCTGCTGCATCACCTGCAGCGACTGGTCAGCAGTAAGCGTATCCCTCGAATTCCCGTGTTTCTCGACTCACCCCTGGCCATCAACGGCACCGAGGTTTTTGCCAACCATCCCAACGATCATCGTCTTAGCGGAGCCGAAGCCGAGGCGGCCTGTTCACTTCCGACTTACGTGCGCGATGCCGAGGAATCGAAACGCCTGGATCACGACCCGATGCCGAAAATCATTATTGCGGGTAGCGGCATGGCCACCGGTGGGCGTGTCCTTCATCACCTGAAAACCTATGCCCCTGATGGTCGTCATACCATCCTGTTTGCCGGTTACCAGGCGGGTGGCACGCGCGGTGCGGCAATGATCGATGGTGCCCGAGAAATAAAGATCCATGGCCAGTACTGGCCGGTTCGCGCCGAGGTCTGCAACCTCGCCATGCTGTCGGCGCATGCCGATGCCGATGAACTGCTCGATTGGTTGGGCCATTTCGAACGACCGCCCCGGAACACCTTCATCGTCCATGGCGAGCTTGAAGCGGGAGAGGCCTTGCGCCTGCGCATTCAGGAAACCCTGGGATGGACGGTTACCCTGCCAGAAGAAAAGCAAGCTTACGCTATTGATTGAGTTGCCGATTCGATGACGAAGACATCGCCAGATGACCCGGACAACGGTCTGATACACGGCCTGACCGCTCGCCGAATTGGCCTCGACAGCCACGACCAGGCAGTCATTCTGACGCGGCGTGATTGCCTGGTTTGTCGGTCCGAGGGGTTCGCTGCCCACGCCCGTGTTCGCGTGGAATGCAATGGTCGCCGCATCATTGCCACGCTTTACCAGATCGATTCCGATTGGCTGGAGCAGGGCGAGGCCGGTTTATCGGAGTCGGCCTGGCAGCGCCTTGGCCTGTCCGAGGGGGACACGCTGCATCTGGCCCACCCACAGCCGCTCAACTCCCTCAGCCTGGTGCGGGCACGCATCTTTGGCCAACCGTTTTCGCCAGGTGATCTCGGCATCATCATCAAGGACATCGTCGCTGGTCGCTATTCCGATATTCACATCGCGATGTTTCTGACCGCCATGGCCACTCGCGCCCTGAATGATCAAGAAACCCGCGACCTGATCCAGGCGATGGTCGCGGCCGGCGATGTACTCGAATGGTCACGGCCGGTCATTGCCGACAAGCATTGCGTCGGTGGATTGCCTGCCAATCGCACCACGCCGCTGGTCGTTGCCATCATTGCCGCCTGTGGGCTATGGATGCCCAAGACATCCTCACGCGCTATTACCTCGCCGGCTGGCACGGCCGACACCATGGAAACCCTGGCCCCGGTCGATCTGGACCTGGCCGCGATGCGCCGGGTGGTCGAGCGCGAGGGCGGCTGCGTGGTCTGGGGGGGATCGGTTCGCCTGAGCCCGGTCGATGACATGCTGATCCGCGTGGCCCGGGTGATGGACCTCGACGCCGAGGGCCAGTTGATTGCCTCGGTGATGTCGAAAAAGATAGCCGCCGGTGCCAGCCACCTGGTGCTGGATATCCCGCATGGGCCCACCGCCAAGGTGCGCTCGCTTACCGAAGCACAGTCGCTGGGTGACAAGCTTGGCGCCGCGGCCAGCGCCTTCGGCGTGGCCACCCGCGTGGTAATCAGCGACGGACGCCAGCCGGTAGGACGCGGCATTGGCCCGGCACTGGAAGCACGCGACTTGCTGGCCGTGCTCGATAACCAGCCCGATGCACCGGAAGATTTGCGCCAGCGTGCGCTGGCGCTGGCGGGCGAGCTGCTGGAGTTATCCGGGCACGTTGCCACGGGAAAGGGCTTCGCCCTGGCTGAGAGCACCCTGGCCAGCGGCGCTGCGGCGACCAAGTTTCGAGCGATCTGCGAGGCCCAGGGCGGTTTGCGCGAACCGCCCCTGGCGGCCCGCCAGTTCCCGATTCTGGCCTTGCGGAATGGACAGGTCAGCTCCATCGACAATCGTCGGCTTGGCCGCGTTGCCAAGTTGGCCGGCGCTCCCGGCGCACCGGCGGCCGGGGTGGACCTGCACGTCCGGCTGGGTGATTCGGTTGCCATCGGCCAGCCGCTGTTCTCGATTCACTCGGAAACGGCAGGTGAGTTGGACTACGCCCGCGAATTCGCCTTTTCCAACGGCGACATTATTGAACTGACGCCCTGTCGTTGATCTGTCATTTTTTCCTGCTAGCGTGGAAGCAATCCGTTGGAATGTCTTTACCCGCAAAGCAGGGAGTCTGAATGAAACCGATGATCCAAATGGCTGCATCAATCGTAGCCGTGATGCTGGCCAGCCAGGCGCTGGCCGTCACCAACCCCAATTTTGCGCCGGAGCAAACCTTTTCAGGCAGCGGTGATGAATTCGCCGGCCCGGATGCCTGGATTCTGCGCGATCTTGAAGATCGGCGTGCCGTCGTCAGTTCGGTCGACTTTGCCGAAACCGGCTCGACAATCTTCTGGTTCGAAACGCTGACCGGTGGCTTTGGTGACAACAAGCTCGAGCAGTGCGTTGACCTGACCGATCCAGACGCCTTCGCATTGACCGCCGTTGCCCGGACCGAGACGCCCGACAGTGACTTGCGAGTGCGTCTCAATGTCGAGTTCTACGCCAGTCTGGCCGATTGCGACAATCGCGATGACCGACTCGACGATGCCGAGGAGGATTTCCGGCTGGAGGACGATGCCAACACCTGGACAGCATTCACGCTGGACGCCGCGCCACCGACCGCGGCCAGTCACGCTCGACTGAGTGTTCGCGCTCGCGATCGCAGCGGCTCTGGCAACAACCCTGCTGATGAACCGAAGTTCATAGTTTTTGATCGCATTGAAGCGCCGGGCACCAATGTCGTTAATGGCGATTTCGGTGATACCACCATCGCGCTGGCGACCTTTGGCGAAGACCAGGGGCCGTTCGGCTGGACCCTGCGTTCGGTGATCGATCAGGGCCAGGTTGTTGCAGAATCGACAGCGCTGGCCGGCAGCGCCTTCCAGTTCACCCAGCTGGGAGAGGGCTTTGGCGACAACACGCTCGAGCAGTGCGTGCCGTTGAACCTGGAGCAGTTCAGCCTGAACGTGTCGGTCTGGCCCGGTCGGGTTGATCCTGATCTGCGCATCCGTCTGAATGTCGACCTGTATGCCGATCTAGAGGATTGTCTTTCACGCGACAATCGGCTGGGGCGCTTCGACAACGATATCGCGACGTCCGAGCTAAGCATAGGGGCATGGAACCGGCTGACCTCGGGGAGCATTTCCCGTTCGGCTGATGCCAGCTATGCCCGAATCGCCCTTCGTGCGCGAGACCGCAGCGATGCCGCCCTGTCGAATCCGGCCGTCGTGCTGTTTGATGCCGTCCAGCTCGACGCCGCAACCATCGGCGTTCCGGTCAACCATCCGATCGCGCTTTGGTTGATGATTCTGGCGCTGGGCGGCCTGGCCCTGCGTTTTCTCAACACCGCGCCCAAGCGCGAGGAGAACCCGTCATGATCCGTCCCATCGCTGCATTGTCGGGCCTGGCGTTGTTGGCCATGACCCCGGCCGCCCTGGCCGTTTTGACCAACCCTGGCTTTGCCCCTGAAGCGGCCTTTACCGAGGCCGATCCGCCCCCGGGCTGGTTGCTGCGGGATCAGGAAGATCGCGCCTTGATCAGCACGGCGGAGTTCGCCTTCAGTGAAGCCAATGTTTTTCGCTTTGAAGTGCTGCAGCGAGGCTTTGGTGCCAACAAGCTGGAGCAGTGCGTGCCGCGTGCCTCCGGCGAGGACTTCGATTTTGGCGCCTGGCTGCGCAGTCCAAACCCGGCCGACGGACTGTCGGCGCGCTTCAACATCGAGTTCTACCGTTCCGAGGATGACTGTCTTGATCGCGAAGATCGACTCTCCATTGGCAATGACGATTTCGATGTCGACCTCGATATGCCACCCAATGTCTGGGCGCCGTTCCGCAGTGGCCGCTATGACGGCAGTGACCTGAACAGTGCCAATGCCCAGTGGGCCAGGGTCAGTCTGCGCATTCGCGACCGCACCGACGATGGCGATCCCAGCGATCCGCCGCGTATTGTTTACATCGACCACCTCACTGGTCCCGACGGCGAGTTGCTGGCCAATGGCAATTTCTCTGATGTCGACTTCCCGGCCCTGGTCGAGTTTGACGAGGATAGTGGTCCCCTGGGCTGGACCATGCGCGACCTGGAAGACGGCGCCGTCGTCGAAGCGCGTTCCTTCGCCCGCAGCCAGGGCCGCGTTTTCCGCTTCAACCAGCTGACCGAAAACTTTGGTGCCAACAAGCTGGAGCAATGCCTGGCCATCCCCAGTGGCAGCGACTCGGTTCAGCTCAGTACCTGGGTGCGTACACCCTCCCCGAGCAACGACCTGGGTGTTCGATTGAACATGGATTTCTTCCCGAATCTGGAAGACTGCCTGTCCCGCGAAAATCGCTTGCAGCGCAGTGACAGCGATATCTTCCTGAACCCGGACAATTTTGCGGCTGACGAATGGGCCCGCATCCAGACCACCTCCGTCAACCTGGCAGAGTTGCCGGCCGACGCTGGCTTCGTTCGCCTGCGCGTCAGCGCCCGGGATACCAGTGGTGCGAACACGCCCCTGTTTTTCGATGATGTTGCCACCAACTTGACGAACCCCAACCTGACCGGCCCCTGGTTCGATCCCGCCACCCGCGGCCAGGGGTTCAATCTGCAAAGTGCCCCCAACGGTCTGTTCGGTTTCTTCTACGGCTACCAGGACGGCCAGCCCCTGTGGCTTTACGTGGATGTCTACGGCGGCCCGATCGTGTACGGCGAGACCATCGATCTGGCCTTGCTGATCGGCACTGGCGGTACCTTCGGCGAACCGAACGTGCCTGGCCTTCGTCCCTGGGGTCGGTTACAGGTTCGCTTCGACAGTTGCACCGAAGCCGAGATGACCCTGGTCGGCGACGAACTCTCGCAGACTCTGGATGCCCAGCTTGGCGGCATCGTCAACGGCCTGCAGCTGCCTGGTTGTCGGGTGATCGAACCAACCGGGGAGGAAACCGGCGCCAGTGGAGCCTGGCTGGATCCCTCGTCGGTAGGTCAGGGCTACAACTTCCTGGCCACGCCGTTTGGTCTGCTGGTGTATTTCTATGGCTATACCGCCGATGGCCAACCGCTCTGGGTATTCAGCGATGTCCAGCCGTTCAGTCTGAATGAGCCGTTGCGGTTCGAGCTACTGGGCGGCCGGGATGGACAGTTTGATGCTCCGGTGCCACCGTCCGAACTGCAAACCTGGGGACATCTGGACATCACTTTCGAATCGTGCACCGAGGCCACGGCCCGGCTGGAGGGGCTTGACGGAATCGATGAGCAGTCGCTGGTCATGTTCGCCAGGGTCGCCGGCTTGCCCGACTGTGACTAAGGTCTGACGAGTACCCAGAACTTACTAAGACCGTCGCATTCAAAGCCTCATCCAGCTTGTCTGTGGGCGTTCGTGGCAAGGTGGCGGCACGCCGATGCCGTCACACACCTTGCCGTGGTCCCGGAACCCCGCCCTGCCTCTGAGCAGCGCGGGGAATGTCGGCAGATTTCATGTCAGAATTGCGGCATGAGTGACTCACGCGACAAGTTGATGGTGGCCGGCTTGCCCGGCAACGAACCGCTGGCCCGGGCGCTGGCCGAATTGCTGGGTGCCGAGGCGTTGGAACTGGAACACCGGCGCTTCCCCGACGGGGAAAGCTACTTGCGACTGCATGGCGATCCGAAGGGCGCCAGCGTGGTGTTCGTTGCCACCCTCGACCACCCGGATGAAAAGACCCCCCCGCTATTGTTCGCCGCTGACTGCGCACGCGAATTGGGAGCGCGCCGAGTGGGTTTGGTGGCTCCGTCCCTCGCCTACATGCGCCAGGATCAGCGCTTCAAACCCGGCGAAGCGCTTACCTCGCGGACTTTTGCCCGCTGGTTGTCGAATCACTTCGACTGGCTGGTCACGGTTGACCCGCACCTGCATCGCTATGCCAGCCTGGACGAAATCTACCGGCTCGACTCGATCGTGGTGCCGGCAGCGCCGGCACTCGCCGACTGGATCGCCGAGTCGGTCGACAAGCCGGTGCTGATTGGCCCGGATGCCGAAAGCGAGCAGTGGGTGTCGGTAGTAGCCGAAATGAAGTCCCTGCCCTGGCGCGTCCTGACCAAGAAACGCCACGGCGATCGGGACGTGCAAATGACCCTGCCGGATTTGACCGGCCTGGAAGACCATACGCCGGTGCTGATCGACGACATCATTTCCTCGGGCGGCACCATTGCGGAGGCTACCCGCCATTTGCTGGAACATGGCTTGAAGGCTCCGGTCGTGGTGGCTGTGCATGGATTGTTTGGTGATCGCGCCCGGGAATTGCTGGGCCACGCGGGCGTGCAACGCGTGGTCTGTACCAATGCCGTCAATGCGCCGGAATCGGAAATCGGGCTGAGTCGGCTCTTGGCCCCGGCCGCCCGCCAGCTGGCGACGCGGGACTGATCAGCCGCCATGAAGAAAGCCCAATCACGCGATCAGATCTACGCGCCCTCCGAGGTTGAAGTCGGCCCGTTTGAATTCAGCCAATCGGTGGTTCGTGTCTTCCCCGACATGATTGAGCGGTCGGTGCCGGGTTACCGGCTACTGCTGGATCTCACGCCCCTGATGGTGGCCCGCGCGGTCCAGCCGGGCAGCCACCTATACGATCTCGGTTGTTCGCTCGGCGCGGCGACGCTGGCCGCGCGACGTGCCGTTCAGGTGGATGATGTTCGCATCATCGCTGCCGACACCTCGCCCGATATGGTTACCCGCTGCCGAGAAATCATTGCGGCCGACAACTCGCGGGTGCCGGTGGACGTGGTCGAGGCCGATGCCTGCGAAATGGACATCGAGAACGCCTCGGTGGTGCTGATGTATTTCACTCTGCAGTTTATCGCTCCGGAACGCCGGGACGCCTTGCTGAGAAAGATCGCGTCTGGCCTGCGTCCGGGCGGCGTTCTCTTGCTGGCCGAGAAACTGGCTTTCGAGCCTGAAGCGTCTCAAGCCTGGTTGGATACCCATCACCATGATTTCAAGCGTGCCCAGGGCTATTCCGATCTGGAAATTGCCCGCAAGCGCCAGGCCCTGGAAAACGTGCTGATCGCCGAAACCCGCGCCGACCACCACCGGCGGCTGGAGGCTGCCGGTTTCGACCAGGTGATTGACTGGTTTCAGTGTTTTAATTTTGCGGCGGTTGCCGCGGTGAAAGGTAAAAGGTAAAACGTGAAAGAGAGCGGCGTTCCCTTTGGCTACTCCTGACCATTTGGCATGAAAGCCCAGCTGCTTTCTCATTTTGACCCGACGGTGGTCGACACAGCGCTGGATGCCCATACGACCAGTCTGGAGCGGCATGGGGATCTGGCTCGCTGGCGCTCGGCCATCCGCGAACTGCCCGAGGTTGACACTGGCTGGCGGTTGGCTGGCGGACGCTTGCTGGCGGGTGAGCCCGTGGCGGATCAGGCGGGCTTAAGCGAAACGCTGCGCGCATTCATTCCCTGGCGCAAGGGGCCCCTGAACCTCGGAGGTGTGCCGGTGGATACCGAATGGCGGTCCGACTGGAAATGGGATCGAATCGCCCCGCACCTGAATCTGGACGGCAAGCGCATTCTGGACGTGGGCGCCGGCAATGGCTATTTCGGTTGGCGCATGCTTGAGGCCGGAGCGCGACTGGTGGTCGGCTGTGATCCGACCCAGTTGTTCGTCATCCAGCACCAGGTGATCAGTCACTTCGCCGGCCCGGCACCGAATGTGCTTTTAGCCCTGCGCCTGGAAGACTTGCCGTCCGGGCTGGCCGGGTTCGATACGGTGTTTTCGATGGGCGTTCTCTACCACCGGCGTGATCACCTGGCCCATTTGCAAGATCTGTCCGCGCGTCTGGCTCCGGGCGGCGAGTTGTTGCTGGAAACTCTGGTGATTGACGGCGATGCGATGGAGCCGCTAAAGCCCGAGGACCGCTATGCCAATATGCGCAACGTCCATGCGTTGCCCAGTGTTCCGCTGCTGGTCAAGTGGCTGGAGCAGGCCGGTTACCAGGAGGTTCGATGTCTGGACGTGACCGCCACGACCGGGGATGAGCAGCGCACTACGGACTGGATGCCGTTTCATTCACTGGCCGACGCCCTGGACCCTGACGAACCCAGCCGAACCCGCGAAGGCCACCCGGCACCGCGGCGTGCGGTACTGCACTGCCGAAAAGCGGATTGGGGGTAATCGGATAGATCGCGGCACCCTGCGCCACCGTCGGAGGCGGGAGGTCGCCTTTCGCGGCCCCCGGTTTGTCGTCCGCCTGGCAAGGCGGACGATTCCCTGCAGTGCTCGGTCCAGGCGGGGTCCGCCGAACTCGCTTCGCTCAGACATGCGGCGGCCCTTTTTCCGCCTGGCACTGTGCGCTTCGGCTGCACCTCAATGGCCGGAAAGACGACCTCCCGCCTCCGACGGCAGCGCAGGGCGCGTCGTTTGGGGTTGCCGCCGCGAAAGGACAAGCCCCGCCGCCGAGGGCAGCGAAGGATGCCCATCTCGCACAGGGTTTACACGCTGATCAGAACAACTCCAGCCGGCCGGCCATCACGATCAGGATCAGACCCGGTGCCCCAACGCGCGCCAGCCACAGCCAGGCGGTGTAGGCCCAGTTGGGCATCTTGTTGTCCAGCTCTTCCCGGCTAATCGCGCTGGACAGCGCCCAGCCGGCGAACAGTGCGGTCAACAAACCGCCGATGGGCAGCATGATTTCCGAGGTGACAAAATCCTTGGCGTCCATCAAAGACCGTCCGCCGATGCTGACCTCGGCCCACAGGTTGAAGGAAAACACCGAGACCAGGCCCAACATCCAGGCGACCGCAGCGACACACAGGGCGGCGCCCTTGCGCGAGAGATTGGTGGATTCCACCAGGTAGGCAGTGGCGGGTTCCATCAGCGAAATGGAACTGGTCCAGGCGGCCACGGAAAGCAACAGGAAAAAAGCCATACCGTAGGCGATACCGAAAGGCATCTCGGCAAAGGCCAGCGGCAGCGAAGTGAAGATCAGACCGGCGCCGCCGCCTGCCGGGTCAATGCCAAAGGCAATGACTACCGGGAAAATGGCCAGGCCGGCAATCAGGGCGACCACGGTATCGGAGATGGCCACAGTGGTACCCACGGCCGGAATGTTGGCGTTCGAGGGCAGGTAAGCCCCGTAGGTCATGATGGCGCACATGCCCAGGCTCAGGGTAAAGAAGGCCTGGCCGAGGGCGGTTACCACCATGCCGAAACTCAGTTGCGACCAGTCGGGGCGGAACAGGAAGCTGACGGCTTCCATGAAGTGCCCGGTCTGGATGCCGTAGCCAAGCAAGATCAGCAGCAGCACGAACAGCATTGGCATCAGGATGCTGACGGCCCGCTCCAGGCCTTTCTCGACGCCGAGGGCAACAACCGCGACGGTCATCAGCATGAACAGGCCATGCCAGAAAGTCAGTTCGCCGGCGTTGGCCAACAGGCCGGTAAAGGTCTCGGCCGGATCGGTAATCGGCTGTCCCATCCCGATCAATTCCTTGAAATAAAGGAATCCGTAATGCAGTGTCCAGCCGGCCACCACCGAATAGAACGACAGGATGACGAAGCCGGCGATCACGCCGAGCACGCCAAGGCCCATCCAGGCGCGGGTCTTGCCAGCATCGTCGGAGAGTTCCTTTAGCGAGTTGATCGGACTCATCCGGCCGCGACGGCCGATCACGATCTCGGAAAACATCACTGGCAAACCGACCAGGAAAATGCAGACCAGATAGACCAGGACGAAAGCGCCGCCCCCGTTCTCGGAGGTGATGTAGGGAAAGCGCCAGATATTGCCAAGACCAACAGCCGAGCCGGTTGCGGCCAGCACAAAGGCAAGGCGTGAGGACCACATGCCGTGGATGGAAGAGGTTTGCATGAGCTTTGGAAATGCCCCGTTCTTGTTTTTAGTCCGCCCAATTGTGCGGCAAGCGAGGTTGCGGCGCAAACCTCAGCGTCGCCAACGAAGAAAACAGCTTCACAAATGTTGACTTGGCGTGAGGGATTGGGTAGCTTTTGAAGTGTGCCAAACATCACACTTTCGCTCGAAAGTGTTTGGCATCAAAGGGGGTCTCGCCTGCGTCGGTCTTTTGGCCACGCACACCCACCGAGTATCCCCCTGGACCTGGCTGGAGGTCCGACCCTTTGCCCCGGGGGCATCCCCCGGGGCACCTTTTATTTTGCCCGTTCGTCTTCCGCCTGCCGGGCTGCAAGCAGGTTCCAAAGGTGCGCGGTGACCATCGACAGGCCAGCGATGACGGCTGCCGCCCCGGTCCATGTCCCTGAAAAGTGCAACGGCGACAGGATCAGCAGGGTCAGGCCGACAAGCGCCACGCTGCCGAGAACGGCTGGTCCGACCCGGCGGTGTTTTTGCCAGCCCTGGACCGCAGCCCCTGTCCAGATTAGCCAGGTGAGGGCCAGAAGGCCGCGCTCCAGCCAGAAAAGCTTCTGCCAAAGCCCTGATTCCCAGTAGCGCCGATTGAGCCACAAGGTAGGGTAGAGCGTGAAAATCACGGTAAGACTGGCACAATGCATAGCGCAACTGAATGCAATCAGGGAACCGACCCAATCGGGCCAACGTCGAAACCGCATGTTCCGCTCTCAGATAGAATTGTTATAAGATAACAAATTCCTCCATCAGGATTGACCCGTCATGACTGCTTTTCATCAATTTCCCTGTTTTCTCTGTGCTTCAGCACTGGCGGTGTTGGTCGCGCTGCCGGCCGTTGCCGAACCCATTCGCCAGCATGCGCCCCATGTCCACGGCGAGGCGACCGGCAACTTGAGTCTGGATGACGACGCGCTTCGTCTTGAGCTGACCATACCCGGCGTCAACCTGGTTGGGTTCGAACATCCGCCGCGAGATGAAGCGCAACAGACCGCGCTGACGGACACCCTGGCTTTTCTGAATTCGGCCAGCTGGGTAGCGCTCCACGATGCCGGGCGTTGCGAGCTGGCTTCGGTAAACGCCCACACTCATGGATTCAGCGAAACTGATGCCGCCTACGATGATGAGCTGTCGCACGAGGATCATCACGACCATGCTCACTCGCACGATCACGGCCATCCTGATCACCAGGATCAGGGCCACGCGCATCATGACCATGACCACCGCGACCATGATCATCACGGCCATGACCACGATCACGAGCACGCAGAGTTCCATCTGGTCGTCAACTGGGAATGTCAGCGCCCTGACGCACTGAACTGGATCGACATCGACTTGTTCTCGGGCTATGCGGGTAACGAGCGAATGGTGATCGACGTGCTGACCCATCGAACGGCATCCCGGGAACGTCTGCAGCCGAATCGAATCAGAATCAATCTGTAGCCAATGGGGCCCAAGACCTTCAATGCTGCTTGAACTCGAAGACATCCAATTCACCTGGCCGGGCGCGTCCCGGCCGGTGCTGGATATTTCCGCCTTTGCGATGGCCGAAGGGGAGAAAGTTTTTCTCTATGGGCCCAGCGGGTCTGGAAAATCAACACTGCTGGCCCTGATTGGCGGGCTGATCGCGCCTGACCAGGGACATATTGTCTGCAAGCAACAAAGCCTGGATACGCTGTCACGACGCGGACGGGATCGGTTTCGGGCCGCCGAGCTGGGCGTGATATTTCAGCAATTCAACCTGCTGCCCTGGCTCGACCTGGAGAACAACGTGGCCCTGCCGTGCCGCTTTTCCCGCCAGCGGGCCGAGCGGGCCGGTGACGTGAAGGGCGAAGCGCGCCGCTTGTTGGCCGCCATGGATTTACCGAAACCGGACTGGACCCGGCGAGCCGATGGGCTGAGCGTGGGCCAGCAGCAGCGAGTGGCCGCCGCCCGCGCTCTGATTGGACAGCCGGCGTTGATTCTCGCCGATGAGCCGACGTCGGCGCTGGACACCGATCGCCGCAATGGCTTCCTGGATTTATTGTTCAACCAGGTCGATCAGGCGGGCAGCGGTCTGTTGTTCGTCAGCCATGACCAGGGACTGGCCAGTCGGTTCGACCGGCAGTTGGACTTGCGAGCGATCAACCAGGCGGAGGTGCTGTCATGATCCTGGCGCGCCTGGCCTGGCGGTCGCTTCTGAACCGACGTTTTGCTGTCATTCTCACGATTTCCACGATTGCCTTGTCGATTGGCCTGCTGGTGCTGGTTGAACAGTTGCGCGCCGAGGTCCGCCAGGGCTTTCAGCGCTCGGTTTCAGGCACGGATCTGATCGTCGGTGCCCGCACAGCGGATGTCCACCTGCTGCTGTATTCCGTGTTTGGCCTGGGCGATGCCACCAACAACATCTCAGTGGAAACCTACCGGGAGATTCTCGATCAACCGGGTGTCGTATGGGTTATACCGATTGCGCTGGGCGATAGCCATGGTGGTTTCCGGGTAATCGGCACCAGTGAGCTGTTCCTCGAGCGATTTCGTTATGCCAATCGCCAGCCACTGGAATTGGCGCAGGGTCAGTGGTTCGACGATTTGTTCGAGGTGGTCATCGGTCACCAGGTCGCCCGCCAGCTGAACTATTCGCTGGGCGATGAGATCGTGCTGGCCCACGGCAGCGGCAATGTGGTGCTCGAGTCGCAGATGCACGACAACCACCCCTTCACCATCTCCGGCATTCTCGCTCCGACCGGAACCCCGGTCGACAGCCAGCTCTACATCAGCCTGCAGGCTCATCGGGCCATTCATATCGGCTGGGAGGGCGGCACCCGTCGACCTGGGGCTGAGGTTCCGAAGGACATTGCCCGTGACAATATCGATCGGCTGGAACCGACCAGCCTGACGGCCCTGTTCGTTGGCCTTGAACGACGCGCTGCGGTTTTCGGGCTACGGGACTGGATCCGCAATTACCGCCAGGAGGCGCTGACCGGCATCCTGCCAACCCCGACCCTTCAGGAGCTGTGGCGAATTACCGGCGTGGCCGAACAGGTGCTGCGCCTGGTTGCCGGGCTGGTGGTGCTGGCCGGGCTGCTGGGCATGTTGACCGTGCTGTTGACCACGCTGAACGAGCGCCGGCGCGAAATGGCCATTCTGCGTGCCAACGGCGCCAGGCCCTGGCAGATTGCCGGCCTGCTGGTGTTCGAAGCCGGCCTGATTGCCGCCGCCGGCATACTGGCCGGCCTGCTGCTTGCACTGGCGGTGCAGGCAGCTTCGGCTGGCTGGTTGCTCAACCACTACGGTTTGTTCATTGAAACCCGGTTGCCTGACCCGACCTTGTGGAAAGTGCTTGGTGGTATCTTGGGAGCCGGTTTGCTGGTTGGCCTGGTGCCGGCCTGGATGGCCTATCGGCGCACACTGGCCGACGGCATGCAAATTCGGCACTGATTCAGATTGTGATTTTGATCGAAACCCAACCCATCGCATCGCGAGGATTCATGCTCAATTCAAACACCCCGATTCGCTTCCTGATGGCCGCTGCACTCTGCTGCCTTGTCGGGGCGGCCCTGGCCGACGTGCGCGAACTGGAATGGCTGGAGCTGATGCCTGAAGAAGAAGCCACGGCCTGGTTCGAGGAATCGGCTCAGATTGATCACAGTGGCTTTTCCGCGCCCGAAAGCTTTCAGTCGTTCCGCACTATCCCCGAGCTGGATGGCCAGAAGGTTCGCATTCCCGGATTTGTCGTGCCCATCGAGACCGATGGAGAAGGCCGCTTGCTGGAATTTTTCCTGGTGCCCTACTTTGGCGCCTGCATTCATGTCCCGCCTCCGCCGGCCAATCAGATCATCTACGGCCGTCTGGAAGACCCGATTCCCATGGTCAATATCTGGGATGCCTTCTGGATGGAAGGGACGCTTAATGTCGAAGACGTTTCCAACGATACCGCCGACTCGGCCTACACCATGGACGTGACCCGGTTGGAGTTGTATTGATAAGTGGCGGTAAAAGGTGAAAAGTGAAAGGT
>PWYW01000065.1 GCA_003567685.1 Gammaproteobacteria bacterium | reverse complement strand
CCGGCGACGGTGCGCCCGAGGCCAAGGCCACGCCAGAAGAGCCCACCGTCGAGCGGATTCATCTGCTGGCTCGACACGGTCTGGACAAGACCGGCAAGCACGGTGAAATGGTCGCCATGGGGGTGCCGCGCAAGGACCTGCCGCACTGGGATCAGATCCAGTTTTTGACCGCTCAGCTGGCCAGGCGCCCGCTGGCCGACGATGCCAAGGTTGCGACCGAGCTGGTGATCGGGCCGCGAGCGAAAAAGCCGCTTACCCTGAAGATCCCGCTGCTGGTCTCTGACATGAGCTTTGGTGCGCTGTCGCCCGAGGCCAAGCTGGCTCTGGCCAAGGGCGCGGAAAAAGCCGGCACCGGCATCTGCTCGGGTGAGGGCGGCTCGATGGATGAGGAGCGCCAGGCCAATTCGCGCTACCTGCTGGAGCTGGCCACGGCCATGTTCGGCTGGCGCGAAGAGCTGCTTGATGAGGTCAGTGCCTTTCACTTCAAGGGAGGGCAGGCGGCCAAGACCGGCACCGGCGGCCATCTGCCTGGCAGCAAGGTCACCGCCAAGATCGCCGAGACCCGAGGACTGGAGGAGGGGCAGGATGCCGTTTCGCCCTCGCGCTTCGAGAACCTCAAAACGGTTGCCGATTTTCGTCGTTTCGGCGACCGGGTGCGGGAGCAAACCGGTGGCATTCCCATTGGCTTCAAGCTCTCGGCCCAGCACATCGAGGCCGACATCGACTTTGCCCTCGACGCGGGCGCCGACTACATCATCCTGGACGGTCGCGGTGGCGGTACTGGCGCCGCGCCGGCAATTTTTCGAGACCACATCAGCGTGCCGACCATCCCGGCGCTTGCCCGGGCCCGACGACACCTGGATGCTCGCTGCGGGCGAGACGTCACCCTGATCATCACCGGCGGGTTGCGCACGCCCGAGGATTTCGTCAAGGCCCTGGCGCTGGGCGCTGATGGTATCGCGCTGGCCAACTCGGCCATCCAGGCGGTTGGCTGCGTCGGCGCGCGCATGTGCCATACCAATCGCTGCCCGACCGGCGTCGCTACCATGGGCCCCGAACTTCGCAAGCGCTTGAAGGTGGACGAGGGTGCCGAGCGCCTGGCGCGTTTCTTTGCAGCCTCGGTCGACCTGATGAAAGTGCTGGCACGGGCCTGTGGTCACGCCCGTTTGTCGGAATTCAGCAGCGACGATCTGACCACCTGGAAGCGAGAGATGGCCGATTTGTCGGGCATCGCCTACGGTGGGCTGGGGGGTTGATGGCGCCGTTGATCCTTCTGACTGTCTCATGGCCTGCCTGCTGCTGATTGCCCATTCGCCGTCTGAGAACCTGCGGGCAATGGAGGCGTCGGTCGGCGATGGCGCGCGCTTGCTCGAGTCGGAGGGGGTTCGTCTGCGCCAGCTCTCGCCGCTGGTGGCAACGGCCGCCGACGTGCTGGCCGCCGATGCAGTGATCCTCGGCACACCCGAGAACCTGGGTTACATGAGCGGCGCGCTGAAGGACTTTTTCGATCGCAGCTATTACGGCTTGCTGAATCAGACGGATGCCTTGCCCTTCGCGTATTACGTGCGGGCCGGGTTGGATGGTGCCGGCACCAGTCGGGCTATCGAAAGCATCTGCGGTGGCATGAAATGGAAGCTGGTCCAGCCTGCGCTGATTTGTCGGGGTGACTGGCGGCCCGCATTTCTTGACGATTGCCAGGAACTGGGGCAAGCAATGGCGTCGGGTCTGGATCTGGGCATTTTCTGATACCGTAACCCCCGAAATAGCCGACGAGCAGACGAACTGCTCGTGGCGGATCATTCAATCGGGGAGTCGATTATGAGTTCAGAGCGTTGCCGATGGGTGGCTGATGCCATTCGGGCGATTGAAGCGGATTTCAATCGTTCGGCCGATACCCACCTGATCCGGATGGATATGCCGCCGGCCTGGGCCGGTTGGCAGCTGTACCTCAAGGATGAATCGATTCATCCCACCGGGTCGCTCAAGCACCGTCTGGCCCGTTCGCTGTTTTTATACGGACTGTGCAATGGCTGGATTGGGCCCGATACGCCGATTATTGAGGCGAGTTCAGGCTCTACCGCCGTGTCGGAAGCGTATTTTGCGCGCCTGCTGGGTTTGCGCTTCATCGCCGTGATGCCGGATAGCACCTCGCGCGAGAAGATTGCCAAGATCGAATTCTATGGAGGGGAGTGTCGCCTGGTTGAGGCTTGCGAGATCAACGAGGCGTCGATACGGTTGGCCAGGGAATTGAACGGTCATTTCATGGACCAGTTCACCTATGCCGAGCGTGCCACCGACTGGCGTGGCAACAACAACATTGCCGAGAGCCTGTTTTCGCAGATGGCCAAGGAACCCGACCCGCACCCGCGCTGGGTTGTGGTGTCGGCCGGCACCGGCGGCACCGCCGCTACGCTGGGGCGTTTCATGCGGCTGCGGTGTTTCGCCAACTGCCCGACCAGTCTTTGCGTGGTTGACCCTGAAAACTCGGTGTTTCATGAGGCCTGGCGAACAGGCGATCGCTCTCTGACCATTGATAGCGGTTCGCGTATCGAGGGTATCGGCCGTCCGCGCGTTGAACCCAGTTTCATTCCCTCGGTGATCGACCGCATGGTTTCAGTGCCGGACGTTGCCAGCATGGCAGCAATTCGTTTCCTGGAGTGCTGGCTTGGCCGCAAGTGCGGTGGCTCTACCGGTACCAATCTGATTGGTTCGCTGACGCTGCTGAGTGAAATGCGCCATCGAGGCGAGCAGGGCAGCGTGGTGACGCTGATTTGCGATGGCGGTGAGCGTTACCGCGATACCTACTACAACGATGCCTGGCTGGCCGAACAATCGCTGGATATCCAGCCCTGGTCTGACGCTTTGGAGCAATGGTGGACAACCGGCAAGTGGCAGCCGCCAGCAGGCCTGACTGATTCGGGCTAATGCTCTTTCAAAGTAAGAATCAAGGATGCAGCGATCCCGTGGCGCTTTGCTGCACGGCGAGCCGCGCCTAGTCCAGCACGTATTCAATGGTCGTCACAACGCGCACCACCTTCACTTCAGGCGTTGACGGGTCTCGCTCGTTGATCGAGAAAAATCCCTGGCGGGCAGACCGGATTTCACCGATGCTGGCCTCGGAGTCCGCGGCAAACTGGCTGGCGGCGCGCCGTGCATCGGCTGTTGCCTCGGCGATCATGTCGGGCTTGATGGCCTCCAAACCGGTGAACAGGAATTGCGCTGACTGACCCCAGCCTGGTGTCAGGACGATGCCCTCGCCGATCAGGTCGGCGGCCTGTTCAAGCGCGGCACGTGTGGCCGTTACGCGGTCGGTTCTGAGGGTGATGCCCCGTTCCACGCTGAAACGGTTGGCCGGCCGCTGGTTTCCGGCAGCAAAAAGCCACTGGTCGTTGATGCGTGGCGGATTGCGGCTGATTTCGGCGTCTGAAAATCCCCGCAGTTTCAGGAAAGCGATGATTGCCTCGTCAGCCTGGTTGATGGACTCGCGGATTTCGTCCAGCGAGCTGCCAGCCAGTTGGTACTGGATTGGCCAGATGGCCAGATCGGCGAGAACTTCACGCTCGGCAAAACCCTTGACCTCGACGAAACGGTCGGAGAGTCGGAAGTCGCGGATGGCGCCGGCCATGATCAGGGCGGCGATCACCAGTCCCGCGGCCAGCATCAGCGGTCCCGCGTTCAGCGTCAAGGTCGATGGCTTCGTTGGGCTCATGGCAAACTATCAATCTTCGTCTGGCCAAAATCATACTCCCTGCCTGGGTAAAAAACGATGTGTCTGATTGCGTTCTGCTTCTCACCGGGTCAATCTCGCCACCTGCTGCTGGCCGCCAATCGAGATGAATTCCATGATCGACCGGCGCTGCCGATGGCTTGGTGGCAGGAAATGGGCGACTGTTTGGCCGGTCGGGACGCGCGTGCGGGTGGTACCTGGTTGGCGGTCAGTCGGTCTGGCCGTTGGTCAGCCGTGACCAATTTCCGAGACCCCATGGCCGGGCCTGGTGAGCGCTCGCGTGGCGATTTGCCTCTGGGTTTTCTTTCGGGTCAGACAGCGCCGGCCGACTATGTGCGATCGGTTTACCTTGAGCGCACCCGCTATGCGCCATTCAACCTGTTGGCGGGTGACGCAAGGTCACTGTGGTACTGCTCGACGCATCGTCCGGCGTCGCCCGTGCCGCCCGGGGTGCATGCCTTGTCCAATGGCGTGCTTGATGAACCCTGGCCGAAAAGCCGGCGCATTGCCGGTGCCTTGCGCGGTCTGCTCGAGCAGTCGGCAGCGATTGAGCCGGCAGGCTTGTTCTCTCTGATGGATGATCGCCAGCCCGGCGATGATGAAGCGTTGCCGGAAACCGGAATAGGGCTGGACTACGAACGGCTGTTATCGCCACCGTTCATCGTAAGTCCGCGGTACGGCACTCGCTGTAGCACGGTGCTGTGCCTGGGTCCGGAAAATCTGGCCGCCGAGCGACGTTTCGATCGCGAGGGCGAGGTATCCGGGCAGTTGGTCTATCGCTGGCAAGCCAACGCCTTACAGAGCGTCCGAAGCGAAATCCGCCAGGCGTGACCGTTCGCCGCGCTTGAGGGTGATATGGCCGGCGTGCGGCCAGTATTTGAATCGATCGACGGCAAAGGTCAGGCCCGACGTTGTTTCGGTCAGGTAGGGTGTGTCGATCTGTTCAACGTTGCCCAGGCAGACAATCTTGGTGCCAGGGCCGGCCCGGGTGACCAGTGTTTTCATCTGCTTGGGCGTGATGTTCTGCGCCTCGTCAATGATCAGGTAGCGGTTCAGGAAGGTTCGTCCACGCATGAAATTCAGCGAGCGAATCTTGATCCTCGAGGCCAGCAGATCATTGGTGGCTGCCCGGCCCCACTCACCGCCGTGGTCATCCGACTCGGTTAGGACCTCCAGATTATCCGTCAGTGCGCCCATCCAGGGCGTCATCTTTTCCTCTTCGGTGCCGGGCAGAAAACCGATGTCATCACCAACCGATACGGTGGCACGGGTCATGACTATTTCGCGATAGCGCTTTTCGTCCATGGTCTGGGCAAGGCCGGCGGCAAGCGCAAGAAGAGTCTTGCCGGTGCCTGCGGTGCCCAGGAGGGTCACGAAGTCGATGTCCGGGTCCATCAGCAGATTAAGGGCAAAGTTCTGTTCGGGGTTGCGTGCCCGAATACCCCAGACATCATGGGACGATTTCCGATAGTCTCGGGCGACTTCCAGCAAAATCTGGTCGTCATTGACCTTGCGAACCAGCGCTTCCATGCCGTTGTCGTCATTCAGACGCAGGCACTGGTTGGGGTGCCAGTCCTCGTTGGGCTGGCGGCCCATGCGGTAGTAGGTTCGACCCTCTTCAGTCCAGGAATCCCGGGTTGTGCGCTCGGTCCAGAAGCCATTGTCAAGTTCACTCAGGCCGGTATATAGCAGGCTCAGGTCGTCCAGTGCCCGGTCATTGTGGTAATCCTCGGCGAGCACTCCGTGGATGGTGGCCTTGATCCGAAGGTTGATGTCCTTCGAGACCAGGACGATGTCGCGTTCGGGCTGCTGGCGCATCAAATCCAGTGCACACAACAGGATTTCGTTGTCGGCCAGTGACCGATCGCCCAGAAGGGCGCTGGCGCTGTCCAGTCGTTCGGTCTGGAAATACAGCCGACCGCTGCCAACCTTGAGGTTCAGACTCTCGGGCTCTTGCAAGGGCAAGCCCTGGTCGAGTTGGTCGCCCGGGTTCATCAACTGGCCAATGAATCGACTGACCTGGCGGACGTTTCGGGCAACCTCCGAAACCCCCTTTTTGGCGCGATCGAGCTCTTCGAGCACCACCATCGGCAGGTAGATATCGTGCTCTGCGAAGCGAAACAAGGCGGTTGGGTCGTGCATCAGAACGTTGGTGTCCAGCAGGTACAACCGCGTTGTCTCAGTCATCAATCAGGGCTCCACAATTAGCGATGGTTTCGGTCGATCATCCCCCAGACCGGGCATTTAGTCCAGTGCTTCGACCGACTCAAGCACGGCTTCGACGTGGCCCGGGACGCGTACTTTCCGCCATTCCTGTACCAGCGTGCCGTTGGCATCGAACAGGAAGGTGCTCCGTTCAATGCCCATGACCTTTTTGCCGTACATGTTTTTCTCTTTGATGACATCAAAAGCCCGGCATAGCGCTTCGTCGGTATCGGCCAGGAGAGGAAACGGGAACGACTGCTTTTCGGCAAATTTCTCATGGCTGGCCAAAGTGTCTCGAGAGACACCAACAATTTGGCAGTCGGCGGCCTGGAAACGCTCGTACAGATCGCGGAAGCCTTGCCCTTGCTTGGTGCATCCGGGCGTGTTGTCTCTGGGATAGAAGTAGACAACGAGCGGTTTTCCGGCCATATCCGCCAGGCTGATTTCTTCGCCGCCGGTGGCAAGTACTTGAATATCGGTGAAATCGTTGAGTTGTGTCATGTGTCAAAAATAAGTTAAATCAATGGGTTGAAGGTTTACAGCGGAGCCAGGCTCCGACAATTGCGATAAACTAGCAGAAGTCTTGCAAGGTCGCGTAGCGGCGGTCGGGCAGGCTTCCGGGTTTCCCGGGTTACACTGATGAACTTTTCGCCGGGCACTGGACCCAAGGGGAGTATGAAAGGAACTGTTTTGATCACCCGCGTATTCGCCTTGCTGGCACTGGTCGTGTTCAGCACCGCTTGTTTCAACCGCGATCGCCAGCCCGTTTACGTGGACAGCGATGAAGTCGAGGCCATCAGGGTGCCCGATGGGCTCTCGGAACCACGGATCCGGTCTACTTTCGAGGTGCCGGGTTATTTCCTTCCTCAGTTGGCTGCGGGCAGGGACCAGGCGCGACCACCGCGCGTGTTGACGAGTGCAGAGGCCGAGGCTTCACGCTCACAGATTCGCTTCGGGCCGACCGGCCTGCATCTGGTGGTGGAGGATGATCCGGACAGCGTCTGGCGGCGTTTGGGTTTTTCGCTGAACCGGGGCGGGATGAGCGTTCGGGACGTTGACGAAAGCGAGCGTGTCTTCCGGTTCCACTTCGAACACGACCCGATCGAGATCCAACGGCGCGGACTGTTCGGTCGCATGGCGTTCTGGCGCGGGTCCGAAGTGATGGACTTCCGTGGCATCTACCAGGCTCGCGTGGAAAGTCATGGCGACCAAACCCGGGTGGCGCTGCTGGATGAGCGTGGCGACGTCATCGAGATGGAGCGCGCCGAATACGTGCTCTCGGTTCTACGCGAGCGTCTGGGCTGACTGCATTTGCTGGCGGCGGCAAACCGCCGCCGCTGCTGGTGATTCCTAACGTTCCAGCAGCTTCAGCTTGCCCGGCTTGTCTTTCCAGTCATCGGCATCAGCGGGTGCTGGCTTCATTTCTGAAATAACGGGCCATTCTCGCGACAATTCGGCATTCAATGCCAGGAATTCCTGCTGATCGCTGGGCAAGTCATCTTCCGGGTAGATGGCCTCGGCAGGGCATTCCGGCTCGCACAGCGTGCAATCAATACACTCTTCAGGGTCGATAACCAGGAAGTTCGGGCCCTCGTGGAAGCAGTCCACTGGGCAAACCTCGACGCAGTCGGTGTATTTGCACTTGATGCAATTCTCGGTGACGACAAAAGTCATGGTGTTGATCGTCCTGTTGGAAGGGTTCGAAAGCCGTGAAATCCACGAGCACGAGTACCGTTGTAACCACCCTTGGCAACCTGGTCGGGGGCTTGTTACGGGAATATCGGTCGGGATGCTAGAATTGCTCTAATTTTAGCAAAGCTGTCAACGCTTGAATCAAGCGGCTTTTTTCTCTGGAATCCAACGATTTGCCCAACCTAAATTCAACGTCAGGACCGCGCGTCATTGAGCGGTCGCAACACGGTATTGAACGCCGTCAAGTCAGCCCGAATGCCTGCAAGGTCATCGAACGCCTTCAGCAGGGCGGCTTCCTCGCCTACATCGTGGGCGGTGGCGTGCGTGACTTGCTGCTGGGCCAGCAACCGAAGGATTTTGACGTGGCCACGGATGCGACGCCCGAACAGGTGCGAGGCCTGTTTCGGAATGCGCGCTTGATTGGTCGCCGCTTTCGCCTGGCACACGTTCGTTTTGGCCGGGAAATCATCGAGGTAGCCACCTTTCGTGGTGAAGGTGACGACGGTGAGGAGGACAGTGGTCTGCGTGAAGTTGAATCGGGAGGGCGCGTGTTGCGCGACAACGTTTTTGGCTCCGAGGCTGAAGACGCGCGCCGTCGTGATTTCACCATCAATGCGCTGATGTATGACCCCACCAGCGAGACCATTCGCGATCACGTGGATGGTTTCCAGGACGTGGTTGACCGACGTCTGCGTCTGATTGGTGATCCGGTTGGACGTTATCGGGAAGACCCGGTTCGACTGTTGCGCGCCGTTCGTTTCCAGACCAAGTTGAATCTGGCGATCGAGCCGGAAACGGCCGGCCCGATGGTGTCGATGGCGCCGCTGCTCGGGGACATACCCCCGGCGCGTTTGTTTGATGAAATTCTCAAACTGTTTTTGTCGGGGCATGCCTGGTCGACCTACCAGGGGCTGGTGAGAGCGGCCTTGTGGGAGCAGCTTTTTCCGAAGCTGTTTGCCGACCCTGCCAATCCGCCGGCGCTGGTTCGCCAGGCCATGATGAACACGGATGAACGTGTCGCTGAAGGCAAACCGGTGACCCCGGGTTTCCTGTTCGCGGCGTTTCTCTGGCCACGGGTCAGGCAGTCTGCAGAAAACCTTATCGCCAAGGGCCAGCCGCCCGTCGATGCGCTGGCCCAGGCTGGTGAGGACGCCATTGCCAGCCAGGCCCGACGCGTTGCGATTCATCGTCGTTACTCGGTCATGTCGAAGGAAATCTGGTGCATGCAGCCGCGCTTCGAGAATCGACGCGGTAAACGCGCTTACCGCCTGATGAATGAACGCCGCTTTCGCGCAGCTTATGATTTCCTGCTGCTGCGTGTCCTTGAGGACCCCGACCTGGAGGAATTGGCGCAATGGTGGACTGATTTCCAGGAAGTCAATGGCGAACAGCGCGAGACCATGGCCCGCAGCGCTATGGGTGGATCTGGCGACGGCGCAGGTAGTGGCCGCAAGCGGCGGCGACGTCGTCGCCCGCGCAAGCGGCCGGCTTCGGCATGATTGCACGCGCCTGGCTGGGGCTGGGTGCGAACCTGGGTGATGCCCGAGCCACCCTGACGCGGGCGGTCGAGGAGCTCGCCAGCGGAGTCATTGGCGAATTGAAAGCGGTCAGTTCGCTCTACCGCACACCACCCTGGGGCGTCGAGGACCAGCCCGATTTTCTCAATGCCGTGGTTGCCCTGGATACTGAACTGATGCCCAGCGAACTGTTGCCCCGACTGTTGGACCTGGAGGCTTCACTGGGCCGGGTTCGCTCCGGCTTGCGTTGGGGGCCACGGGCCATTGACATCGACTTGCTGATGCAGGGTGGGCATCGTATCGAAACGGCTGAACTTTGCCTGCCGCACCCACGGTTGGCCAAGCGTGCATTTGTGCTGGTGCCCTGGCTGGAGCTGGCTCCGACGCTGGAGGTGCCGGGGCTTGGTCGTCTGGCGGACTTGCTGGATGCGCTGCCGGATTCCGAGCGGAAAGGTCTGGAGCGTTTGGCGGGACCTTCCGAGTGGCAAGACTCTTTACAGGGAAAAGACACATGACCCAATGGAATCAAAAAGTGACCGTGCCGGGACTTTCGGCGCGCAAGACCGAAGGCCAGCCAATCACCATGCTGACGGCCTACGATGCCAGCTTTGCCCGTTTGCTCGATCAGGCAGGGGTGGATTGCGTACTGGTGGGCGATTCCCTGGGCAATGTGATTCAGGGTCAGACCAGCACCGTGCCGGTGACCGTCGATGACGTCGCCTACCACGTTGCGGCGGTAAAGCGCGGACTCGATCGCGCCTTGCTGGTCGCTGATTTGCCGTTCATGAGCTATTTCGACACCACCACCGCCATGGTTTCGGCCGCCCGGTTGATGCGGGCAGGTGCCGAAATGGTCAAGCTGGAGGGTGGCCAGGCGCTATCTGAAACCGTTCGCGGGCTGGTTGCCAATGGCGTGCCGGTCTGTGGCCACCTGGGCCTGACACCGCAGCACGTCCACCAGCTTGGTGGCTACCGGGTACAGGCGCGCGGCCAGGGCCCGGCCCAACAATTGATGGACGATGCGCTGGCCCTGGTCGATGCCGGCATCGGCCTGTTGGTGCTGGAATGTGTCCCGCAAAAACTGGCCGGGCGGGTAGCTTCGGCGTTGCCGGTCCCGGTAATTGGCATCGGCGCGGGTGCTCAGGTTGATGGACAGGTGCTGGTGCTGTACGACATGCTGGGTATCGGCTCGGGCCGCGCGCCAAAATTCGTTCGCAACTTCATGCCAGGCAGCGATAGTGTGCAACAGGCGTTGACTGCCTACGTTGAAGCGGTGGCAGAGCGCCGATTCCCCGGGCCGGAGCATGTCTATGACTGAACAGTCGCCGGGGAAGACCCCGGCTGTCACTTGCCTTGACGAATTGCGAGCCCGGGTTCGGTGCTGGCGCGATGCTGGCGAGCGCGTTGCCCTGGTGCCGACCATGGGCAATCTGCATGCTGGTCACCTGGCACTGGTTGACGCGGCCCGGCGACAGGCCGACCGGGTGGTTGTGAGTATTTTCGTCAATCCGACCCAATTCGGTCCGAACGAAGACTTCGACGCTTACCCGCGCACGCTTGAACAGGACCTGCAGGCGCTGGGTCAAGCAGGTTGCGACATGGCGTGGTGCCCGGAAAGACAGGTCATGTATCCACTTGACGGCGGTTTCATGGTGAAAGTGCCGGCAGGCCTGGCCGATACCCTCTGTGGGCGTTACCGCCCCGGTCACTTTGACGGTGTCGCCAGCGTGGTGCTTCGGTTGTTCAACCAGGTGCAGCCTGATCTGGCCGTGTTTGGTGAAAAGGATTTCCAGCAATTGCTGATCTTGCGCTGGCTGGCGCGAGATTTATCGTTGCCGATCGAGGTCCACGGCCATCCCACGCAGCGTGATCATGATGGCCTGGCCCTGAGCTCGCGCAATCAGTATCTCAGTGACAGCGAGCGCGCCAAGGCACCCTTGTTACACCGGTGCCTGTGTGACCTGGTCGAGGGTCTTAAAGCCGGGAGGGACTGGTCCAGTCTGAAGGATACGGCTCTTTCAGCCCTGGAGAAGGCGGGGCTCAAGCCGCAATACCTGGTTTGGTGCTCTGCCGAAGATCTTGGACCCCCGCGCCCGGGTTCGCCACAGCGATTGCTGGTGGCTGCCTGGTTGGGCAAGGCCCGCTTGATCGATAACCTGCCGGTCGACCCCTGATCCGGGACTTGAGGGGCCAGTCAGGCCTTCTTCTCGTCGTCGCCGCAGGGCATGGCCAGCTTGATGGCGGTACTCAACCAGTGGCCGATGGCGCTGCGCGTGGTTTCCTGGCCGTTGACCCATTCCAGCAGGCGGGCCCAATCGGCCCAATCACTGGCAGCCTGGTACTCCGGCAAGTCCGAGACGCTCAAACCGCGTTCGAAGGCGCGCACATAATTCATGCTGTCACGGAACTGGGCCACGACCGGTATGCGAAAGCCGTTGAGGAAACCGGTCAGTTCGCGATAGATGATGGTGTGTGGTTTGACCCGGTTGGCGATCAGACCGCACTGAAGTCGACCCTCGCGCACCGGCCGTAATTCGACCAGGCGCTCCAGGAAACGCCAGGCTGCGCGCATGTCAACCGGCGATGGCAGAACCGGCACAAGCACCAGGTCGGCCCTTTGCAAAACATGGCTCAGGCTTGGGCCGTGCAGGCCGGCCGGGGTGTCGATGACCAGACTGGTGGTTCCTTGCGGCGCGTGAATCGGGCCGCCGTCAGCGTTGACGCTCAGGATTTCCGGGTAATCCGCCGGGCGCAATGACAGCCAGTCATTGGCCGACTGCTGCGGGTCCATGTCGGCCAGGGCCACGGTTTCGCCTTCCCAGGCTAGCGCAGAGGCCAGCCCCGTGGCGATGGTCGACTTTCCGCAACCGCCCTTGGCGTTAACGATGGCGATGGTGTGCATTCAGCGACGGTCCTGATTGCGCCTAGGATCGGGGAGGCCGGAATGCAGCAGCCAAACCCCCAGGTCGTCGTCCAGGCGCCAGATCTCACGGTAGTCAACGACGCGCTCCCGGCCGCTGTGGACGTGATAAAGACGAATGCGAGCCAACCGCTCGATTTCATCGCTGTCCGGGCTGACCAGTACCTGGCGAACCCGGTACTCGGTGACGCGGAACTGGTTCAATCGGTCGATATCCAGATTGGTGACCGGGTTCTCGGCCAGATAGTCCGGATGAATAAAGTCGATGAGGTTGTCGAACTGGTTCCAGCGAACCAGCACTTCCCAGCGGTCCATCGCCTGTTGGCGTTCCCTGGCCGAGGAACTGGTGCCACATGCCGCCGCCAGCAGCAAACAGAGCAGAATCAGGCTCCCGCGGATCATCGAAGCAGGCAGTCGGTTCATGGCCAGGCTCGTCCGAATGATTTTCCGGGCGGGCAAAAAGCGATCGAAGGCATGCGTTGGTTCATGAAGTATTCGCGCATTCCGGTTGAAAGACATAAGGTTCAGGCGGTGGACGGCAGCGCGGTGTAGCGGGCCGCCAGCGTCGCGCACTGTTGGTTATTGTGAAGGATGTGTGGCTCGAGTGCCAGCCGGCCCCGCCGGCCCGCCTGAACATCCGCCAGAAAGGCCTTGCAGGCGGTTTCGTCGGGCCAGAGACAGAGTGTCTGAAAAGGGCCGTCCACCGGCGCGAGGAAGCGCACTTCGCAGCGCCCGATTACCAGGTCGGCGACGACACCTGCACGCCGAAGCAACAGGCGCGGCAGCGACCAGCCAGCCAGGATCATGGCGCTGCTCATGGCGCCGCCAAAAGCCGTGCCCTTGTCGTTGATGTTGGGAGCCAGCGGCAGGCTGATACAGAGCCCGATGTCGTCAAGGCGTTCAATCTGGACACCCATGGCACGGGCCATGGGAATTTTGTCGGTAAGAGTGGCTTGCAGCCAGGTTTTTTCGTCGGTCATGTCAATGCAGAACACGCTTGGTCGTGATGGCCAGCGCCTACAATAGCGCGATGCCCGCCAACACCGCCAACCGATTACCTTTCGTCGCGCGCACCCTGATGCCGCGCGAGATTAATGCCAACGCCACGATGGCAGTCGCTCTTGGGGCGCTGGAGGGCGGCGTTGTCGCGGTCGTCGTGAAAACCCAGTTCGATGACGTGGCCAGCCCGGCCATGGTTAACCTCGCGGTCGCGCTGGTCGCGGGGGCACCGGCCTTTGCCAATATGGCCTCCTTATGGTTCGCCGGTCTGTCCGAAGGCAAAGACAAGACGGCCTGGGTATCGGCCTTGATGCTGCTGACTGCCATCGCCTTGTTGCTTATGGCCCTTTTACCGGTCAATGCACTGGGCCTGGTGTTAATGACGGCCTGCATGGTCATGGCGCGTTTGGCCTGGGCCGGCGTCATTACCCTGCGTGCGGCAATCTGGCGGGCCAACTTTCCACGGCATGTTCGAGCAACAATCACCGGTCGCATCACCGTGATTTATTCACTGATTATTGCCGTCACGGCCGCGCTGCTGGGGATGGCCATGGCCGTCTGGCAAGACGCCTGGCGGCTGGCGTTTCCCTTGGCCGCGCTGGTCGGCATGTTCGCCGCCCGTGCCTATCTGAGAACCCGAATTCGAGGTGGCGGTCGCTTGCGTCGCCATGAACAGCAAGAGCGTCACAATCGGCAAGGCGGCCAGTTTGCTGCCAGCCTGCGCATCCTGGCCACTGACCGCTGGTATCGCCGCTACATGCTCACCATGTTCGCTTTCGGCTCGGGCAATCTCATGGTGATCAGCCTGCTGGTCATCCTGTTGAACGAGCAGTTTGCCTTTGGCCGCTTCGAGCAGGTGTTGATCACGACCACCTTGCCGTTGATTACCCTGGCCATCTTCACTCCCATCTGGGCGCGCCGTCTGGATGCCGGTCACATTCTTGACTACCGCTCGCGCCAGGCCTGGAGTTTCGTGCTGGCGCTGGGCCTGTTTACCATCGCTGCCATCAGCGGTTGGGCCGTTTTGTTCTGGATTGGCTCGTTGGCCCTGGGCGCCGCGTTTGCCGGTGGCAAATTGGGCTGGAATCTTGGTCATAACGATTTTGCCAGCGACGATCAATCAACGCTTTACATGGGGATTCACGTCACCCTGACCGGTATTCGTGGACTCTTGGCGCCGCTGGTCGGTGTGTTGGTTTATCAGCATCTGGAGGCGGCTCAGCCTGGTTCTGGCCGATGGGTACTGCTGCTGCCATTTGCGCTGACACTGGGCGGAGCCATCACCTTTGTCGTGCTGGCTGCCCTGCGACGGCGCGAAATCGCGGCGTGAACCACTCGCACGGCCCGTTGCTACGTCCACCCACTCACTAAAACCCGGTTATGAACACACCATGCTGATTGAGTCCTTGCTGGCGGCGGTGATCGCCTCGGCCGATGCCGAACCGGATCGCATTGAAGTTCGCGGGCGCGATATTGATGCCACGGCCTCGGAATCCACGGCTCGCCTCGACGAAGAAGCCATTGCGCTGATTCGCCCGACCCATCCTTCGGAAATCTTCGCCCGCTTGCCAGGCACCTGGGTGACGCGCGGCTCGGGTCAGGAGCACCTGTCGGCGGTTCGCTCGCCGCTTCTGGCCGGCGCAGGTGCCTGCGGAGCCTTGCTGTTGCTCGAAGACGGCATTCCAGTCCGGCCGCCCGGCTTTTGCAACGTCAACGGTTTCTTCGAGATCAACCTGCTACAGGCTGACTCGGTCAACGTGCTGCGCGGTCCCGGGGGGATCGGTCATGCGTCTGGTGGCTTGCATGGCGTGGTCGACGTGCGCACGCGCTCGCCATTGGTCAATCCGCTGAACGAAGTGCGCATGGAAGCCGGCAGTGACGATTTTTACCGGCTTGGCGTCAGCCTGACCGAGAACGTCGGCGAGGGGGCGCTTGGGCTGGATGCCCAATTCACCGATAGCGGCAGCTTTCGCCAGGACGAGGGTTACGATCATCAGTTCGTCACCCTGAACCACGTTGTTCCCATCGAAAATGGCCAGTGGCGCACGACCCTTTCAGCCGCCCGCCTGGACCAGGACACCGCTGGCTTCATTATCGGGCGCGACAGCTTCCGTGCCCCCGATTTGCGCCGCGAGAACCTGAACCCCGAGGCCTTCCGCCAGGGCACGGCCGTGCGCTTGTTGAGCCGAGGCGAATGGGTCGATGCCCAGGGCAACGAAACCCGTTTGAGTGCTTACGCTCGCCGCTCGAGGATGACTTTTCTTCAGCATTTTCTTCCCGGCCAGCCGCTGGAGAGGAATGGCCAGGTCTCAAGCGGTCTTCAGCTGGACCAGACACGCTTCGGCGAAGTAGTGGATTGGGACTGGGGCGTTGATGTCGAGTGGTTCAAGGGGTTCCTGTTCCAATCACAAGCAGCACCGGCAGTTGGCACGCCGTTTCTGGTGGCGACCCGGCCAGTCGGACGGCACTATGACTACGAAGTCACCGGTCAACGCCTTGGAGGGTATGTCGCCGGAACCTTCGAATGGGCCAACGACTGGTCACTGCGTGCCGGTCTGAACGCGGATTACATACGCTACCAATACGACAATGCCATGGAGCCTGGCAACCTCACCGACGCCGGCGAACCCTGCGGGTTTGGTGGTTGCCTCTACACCCGTCCGGATGATCGGCGCGATGATTTTCTGGATTTTGCCCCGGAAGTGACGCTGACCCGCCGTTTTGATCAGGCTCAGGCCTGGTTGCGCGTTGCCCGCGGCTATCGCGCGCCCCAGGCAACCGAGTTGTACCGTCTGCAGAGCGGGCAGTCGGTAGCGGATCTGGATTCCGAACGCCTGGATTCGGTGGAGCTCGGTGTTCGAGGCGGCACCGCCGATGGACTTCGCTGGGAAGCGGTGGCCTTTGTCCAGCGCAAGGAAAACTTCATCTTCCGTGACGCCGTGGGCTTCAACGTCAGCGACGGCCGCACGCGGGGGCAGGGCATTGAACTGGCCGCCGACTATGCCATCAGCCCCAGCCTGTCCCTGGCCGGTCGCGGCACCTGGGCCATTCATGAATACCGTTTTGACCGCGACCTGGGAGGCGAGCAGATCATTGCCGGCCTGGATATTCCTTCGGCGCCCCGACGCGTTTACAGCACCGACCTGACCTGGCGCCCCGACCATCGCTGGCTGGCGCAGTTGGCGTTCGAGTCCACCGGGCCCTACTGGCTGGATGCCGCCAATGAGCGGCGCTACGAAGGACATCGACTGTGGCACGCCTATGCCGAGCGGCGCTTTGACGATGGCTGGGTGGCGGGTGTGCGCGTACGCAACCTGCTTGATCGCCGCTACGCCGAACGGGCCGACTTCGCCTTTGGCGACTTCCGCTATTTCCCCGGTCCGGGCCGCTCTCTGTTCGTCAACCTGGCGCGCCAGTGGTAACGTCGCGACTCCTCCAATAATCGGCAGCCCGCGCATTCGATGAACGCAGCCTGAAAGATCGCAGGGTTCCAAACCCTCCCTCTGCTCTAAACCATCAGCGGGGAGTGGTGTTGGCTGATGGCGAGTGCTGTCGCGCGGCGGCGGCCACGATGTTTCAGCCGTTTCAGGCGCCCGGGACCCACCCTGAAACCGCTGAGCACTCAATCGCCGTGATGGAATTCGTTGGCAGCCAAGCTCCCTTGAATCCGCAGAATCGACACCGCCGGATAGTGCCAGCGCTCGCCAGCAGTCGGCACCACTCGCCGCCGACCACCAAAACCACCCAAACCCAATACCTTGGCTGAGCCATCTCCGCAACCAGCATTGTTTTTACCCCTGGCGGCGCGATAATCTGCCATCTGGAATTGGCAATGACCACGGGCGCTTGAGCCAATATGACGACCGATGGGGTAAACGACTGGCTGCACGGCTCCTCGGGCCTGGTCGTCAAGGTAGGGTCTTCGCTGCTGCTGGATGCGGGCGGACAGCCGCGAATGGCCTGGATGGAAACGCTGGTGCGTCGTCTGTCTGATCGCCCAGGCCCGGTCGTGGTGGTTTCCTCGGGCGCCATTGCCATCGGCCGTGGCGCCCTTGGGCTGACTCGTCGGCCCCGCGTGTTGGCGGAAGCCCAGGCGGCTGCCGCGGTCGGCCAGATTGAACTGGCCCAGCGCTGGCGCGAGGCCTGGGGTGGGCAGGGGCGGGTGGCAGCCCAGGTGTTGCTCACCCTTGGCGACCTGGATGATCGAGCCCGTTACCTGAACGCCCGGGCCACGCTCTCTACCCTCTTGGCGCGTCGCATCGTGCCCATTATCAATGAGAACGACACCGTGGCCACCGAGGAAATTCGCTTTGGCGACAACGATCGGCTGGCCGCCCGCGTGGCTCAGCTGGTCGATGCCAGTCATCTGCTGCTGCTAAGCGATGTCGATGGCTTGTACAGCGCGGATCCGCGCCAGTCGGCCGAGGCTGTTCACATTCCAGAGGTAGCCGAATTGACGCCCGAGATCGAGGCTCTGGCGGGCTCCACGGTAGCCAGCGGCGTGGGCACCGGCGGTATGCGCAGCAAGCTCGATGCTGCCCGCATCGCTGCGGTGGGCGGGGTCACCGTGGTGCTGGCTTCCGGCCAGGCAGACGACCCGGTTGGCGAGTTGCTGGCGGGTGCCCGACACACTCGATTTCAGCCGGGCCGCAAACGCCAGGCCGCCCGCAAGCAGTGGCTGCGCGGCCTGGCCAGCCCCAAGGGTCAGTTGGCCATCGATGCCGGCGCCGTGGCCGCGCTGCGGCGTGGTGCCAGCTTGCTGGCCGTCGGCGTCCAAAACGTTCAAGGCCGCTTCCAGCGTGGCGACCTGCTGGTCTTGCTGGGCCCCGAAGGCCCATTTGGGCAGGGCTTGAGCGCCTGCGACAGCGACGAACTTCATGCTCTGATGGACGATCCCGAGCATCGCGCTCGCCCGCTGGTGATTCACCGCGACGATCTGGTGCTGGATTGATCCAGATGCCGTTGTTGCTGGTATTACACTGTTAATTTGCTGCGAGTTCTGCCCATGCCACGGACCGACTTTGATCAATTGATTGCCGAAATGGGCCAGGCGGGCCGTGAATCGTTCCGGCAACTGGCATCATCCAGCGTCGATTTGCGAAATCGCGCGCTGGCCCTGGCGGCGACCGCACTGCGTGATCGGGCAGCGGACCTGATTGGCCAGAACCGGCTCGATCTTGAATTTGGCCGGGAGCGTGGGCTGACCGAGGCCCTGCTGGATCGGCTCCGGCTGGATGCTGATCGTATCGAAGCGATGGCCGCCGGACTGGAAGTGGTGGCCGGCTTGCCAGATCCGCTGGCGCGTGACCTGGGCGAGTGGACACGCCCGAATGGTCTGCGCATCCGTCGGGTGGCCGTGCCGATCGGCGTAGTCGGGGTAATCTACGAGAGCCGTCCGAACGTGACGGCCGATGCCGCGGCCCTGTGCCTGAAAGCGGGCAACGCGGTAATTCTTCGCGGGGGTTCCGAGGCGGTCAACAGCAACCGGGCCATCCACCGGGCGATCACCGAGGGCAATGCGGCTGCCGGGCTGCCCGCCTCGGCCGTTCAGCTATTGCCCACGCAAGACCACGCCGCCGTTGGCAGCCTGCTCACCGCGCATCAATGGCTGGACATGCTGGTGCCACGCGGTGGCAAGCGCCTTGTTGCCCGCGTCCAGCAAGAGGCGCGCGTTCCAGTACTGGCCCATCTGGACGGCAATAACCATCTGTATATCCACGCCAGTGCCGACCCTGGCATGGCGGTGGATGTGGTGGTAAACGCCAAGATGAGGCGGCCGGGAATTTGTGGCGCGCTGGAAACCTTGCTGGTTGACCGGGCCTGGCTCGAAAAACTTCCGCCCTTGCTCGAAGCACTGGTCAAAGGCGGCTGCGAGCTGCGGGTGGATGAGGCCGTCGATGCCGTTTATCCTGGCCAGACGCCGGCTACCGAGCAAGACTGGCAGACCGAATATCTGGCGCCCGTGCTGGCGATCAAGGCCGTCGATGGCCCGGAAGCGGCACTCGACCACATTCAACGCTACGGATCAGGCCACACCGATGGACTCGTCGCAAATGACGCCACGGTGGCCGAGCAATTCATGGCCCGCCTGGACAGCGCCATCGCTGTCCACAACGCCTCCACCCAGTTCGCCGATGGCGGCGAATTCGGCTTCGGTGCCGAACTTGGCATCGCCACCGGCCGTCTGCATGCCCGAGGTCCGGTGGGCCTGGAGCAACTCACCACCTTCCAGTATCGTTTGGTCGGCGCCGGGCATACCCGGCCTTGACCCGCCCGGGACTGCGCCAGCGCTCGCCATCAGCCAAGACCGCTCCTCGCTGATGGTCAGGAGCGAAGGGCGGGTTTGGTCCCCCTGCGATCTTTCAGCCTGCTGCATCGGGGGGCGTTAGGTGCTTCGGGCCGGCCGGGGCGCGGACGCTTCCCGGTAGCCCTCTACCTCCATCCGCTGGATGTGAGTTCAATGAGGGCGAGAAGCTGTCCGCATTGACAATGTGATCTCGAGATCACCCAGCTCCCGAGAACCTTCACCCGGCAAGCCAACCGAACGCCCCGGTTGGCCCGAAGCACCTGGCGCCACCGGATGCTCGGAGTCCTCTACAGGCGCCAAATCTCCCGGCTGATTTCTTCGGATAAGTGGCCACCGCAATGGCTGAGTCATCGATGTAATCAGGAAAAGTTTTAGTAAGTTTGAGTGGGAGCGCGGGCGATAAAGCGGTCCACGATAACGGCCAGCCAGACCAGGCCGGCCAGGACCATCAGGGTCAGCACCATGGCCGAGCCGGCGTCCTTGGCCTTGGCCGACAGCGGGTGAATCTCGGGCCCGACCCGATCTATGGCGGCTTCGATGGCCGAATTGATCAACTCACCGGCCAGCACCAGCAACCACATACCGACGAGCAGAGAGAATTCGAGCGCGCTTCTGGCCAGCCCGGCGGCCAGCGGCAGCAACAGCAGTAAAACCACGCACTGCGCTCGAAAGGCCGCCTCATCGGCAAATACCCGGGATAGCCCTGCCAGGAATTTCGGGTGGCAAACCACCAGCGTTTGAGCTCGTTGTCCGGCTTGCCGGGTTTGTGAGGGCCAGCGCTCAAGCCGCAGTAATGCCGTAGCTTTGCAACAGTGGCTCAAGGCGGGCCGGTCGGCCACGAAAGGCCTGCCAGGATTCGCTCATCGGGCGACTGGCGCCCATCGACAGAATTTCATCCGCGAGGTGCTTGCCGGCCGTCGGGCTGAACAAGCCCTGTTGGCGAAAGAGCTCGAAGGCATCGCGGGCCAGTTGTTCGGCCCACAAATAGCTGTAATAGCCGGCTGAATAGCCGCCATCGAACAGATGGCTGAAACTCATCAGGTAGCGATTGTCCTCAATCAACGGCATCAGCCCGACTTCGCGGTTGACCTCGGCCATGACCGACAGCGGCTCTGCACCCGGTCGCGCATGCAGGCGCAGATCAGTCAGGGCGAACTCGATCTGCCGCAATAGCGCCAGGGCACCCTGAAAACAGCGGTCGGCCTGCATCGCCTCCAGCAGATCGGACGGCAGTGGCTGGCCGGTTTCAATGTGGCGGGCGTACCGATTCAGGGCCTCCGCTTCCCAGGCCCAGCCCTCCAGCAACTGGCTGGGTAATTCGACGGCGTCCCATTCCACGCCGCTGATGCCGCCCACGGCCGGCAAGTCGATGCGGGTGAGCAGATGGTGCAGGCAGTGGCCGAACTCGTGGAACAGCGTGACCACGTCATCGTGGGTAAGCAGGCTGGGTCGGTTGGGTGCCGGCGGAGCAAAATTGCAGGTCAGGTAGGCAACGGGTTGCTGCTGGCGTGAGGCTTGTGTGGTACTCAGTCGCAGCCGTGAGCGACAGACGCCCATCCAGGCGCCACCGGATTTACCCGTGCGGGCATAAAGGTCCAGATACAGGCCGGCGAAGGCACGGCCCTCGCGATCACAGACGCGGTAGTAGCGAACCGTCTCGTGCCAGCCAGGTGCCTGATCATCGCGCTGGAAGCTCAGGCCGAAAAGCTCGGCAGCAACGGTGAACAGCGCGTCGAAGCAGCGCTCCAGCTCAAAATACGGTTTGAGCGTCTCCTGGCTGAGGCCCAGCGTGGCCTGGCGAAGTTTTTCGCTGTAGTAGGCGATGTCCCAAGGGGCCAGCGGCAGCGGCGCGCCCTGGCCGGCGGCAAATTCGCTCAAGGTCTCCAGTTCGGTGACGGCCTGGGGGCGGGCGCGTTGGGCCAGGTCCTGAAGGAAATGTTCAACCTGGTCGGTGCTGTCGGCCATGCGCGTTGACAGTTTGACGGCGGCGTGATTGTCGAACCCCAGCAGTTCGGCCTGTTCCTGGCGCAGCGTGAGCATTTCGCCGACAACGGGCGTGTTGTCGAAGCGCCCGGCTTGCGGCCCGGTATCGGAGGCGCGGCTGGTGTGAGCCCGGTAAAAACGCTCCCGAAGTGCTCGGTCATCAGCGTAGGTGATGATGGCCCGATAGGCCGGATAGCTCAGGTTCGCCAGCCAGCCTTCACGGTCTTTCTGACGGGCCATTTCGGCCAGCAGGGCCAGCTCGTCTTCGGGCAGGCCGGACAATGCCTGTTCGTTGTCAAAAACCACCTCGAAGCCTTCGGTGGCATCAAGGACGTGGTTGCCAAACTGGTTGCCCAGCGCCGACAGGCGCAGGCTGGTCCGGGCGAAACGCTCCCTGGCCTCTCCATCCAGACCGACACCCGAGAGCTCGAACGCCTGCAACTCGTGGCGGACGGCGGCCTGGAGGGCGGCGCTTTGCTCAAGAAAGTCATCGCGCTCGGCCAGCTGCCGATAGGCCTCGTACAGCCGGCGATTCTGGCCACGTTCGGTGTGGAAGGCAGTCAGGTGTTCCAGGCAACGCCCATAGGCCTTACGCCAGTCCGGGGTGTTGCAGACCGAATGCAGGTGGGAAATGGTCGACCAGCAATCGGACAGCGCAGCATTAGCCAGCGCTTCGCCCTCGACCAGTTCCGCATAGTCGGGCACTCGGCCCGGTTCTGTCAGCTGCTTGATCAGTGCCTGATAGTCGGTCAGCAGGAAGCATAGGGCCGGCTCGGCATGTTCGGGTTTGATCGCGTCGAAACGCGGCAGCCCTGAGGCCAGCAGCGGATTGTTCTCGATGGTGGTGTCGCTCACGTGGTGGACTCTTGGCTCTCGGCCATTTCAGTCAACAGCTCATCGATGGCTTCGAAGGCCTCTTCGAGCTGCTCGGCTTCCGGCAGCAGGGTGATGCGGAAATAATGCCGGTCTTCGATGTTGAAGCTGCTGCCCGGCACGACGAGAATATGCTTTCGCTCCAACAATTCGGCGGCAAAGCGGTGATCATCCAGTTCGGGCAGGCGGTCTCGTCGAATTGACGGGAAGGCGTACATTGCCCCCATCGGCGTGACCAGATCGAGAAAGTCGCTGGCCTCAACGGCATCAATCACGGCCTGGCGCGAGGCATGCAGTCGGCCGCCGGTCGTGACCAGATCGGCAATCGACTGGTAGCCGCCCAGGGCCGTTTGCACGGCCCACTGGCCGGGCACATTGGCCGACAGACGCAGGGCGGCCAGCTTTTCGACGGCCAGGCGATAATCTTCGGCGCGCTCAAGCTGGCCGGTGAACACGGCCCAGCCAACCCGCCAGCCACAGGCCCGGTACACCTTGGACAGGCCGCCAAAGCTGACGCAGAGCGTGTCGCTGGCCAGCGGAGCCATCGGGATAAACCGGGCCTCGTCGAAGCAGATCGAATCGTAGATTTCGTCGGAAAACAGGATCAGGTCATGGCGGGCAGCCAGGTCGGCGAGGGCTCGTAGCGTTTCCTCGGAATAGACGGCGCCGGTCGGGTTGTTGGGGTTGATGACGACCAGCGCGCGGGTCTTGGCGGTGATCAGCTTTTCCAGCTCGGACACATCCGGCATGAAGGCGTTTTCCGCCCGGCAGGGGTAGTGCACGGCGCGGCCGCCATTGAGCACCACGGCGGCGGTCCACAACGGGTAGTCGGGGGCCGGCACCAGCACCTCATCACCGGGCTCAAGCAGCGAGCGCAAGACCAGGTCGACCAGTTCCGACACGCCGTTGCCGATCATCACCTGGTCAAAGCGGGTATCGGTAAGGCCGCGTCCCTGGAACTGCATGGCCACGGCTTCCCGGGCGGGGAAAATCCCGGTCTGCGGGCCATAGGCTTCGCTGTATTTCAGGTTGCGAACCACGGCCCGGCGCATGGTCTCTGGCGTGCGCAAACCGAAGGCGCCGGGGTTGCCGATGTTCAGGTGCAGGATGTCGTGCCCCTGCTGTTCGAGCTCTCTTGCTCGTCGGGCCAGGGCGCCTCGAATTTCGTAGCGAACCTCACGGACCCGGCTCGCCGTCTGGAAGTTGGGTTTCATGGGTCAATGATAGGCGGATCGAACCTTGAACATCCAGCCGGATGCCCCGACTCTGTAAAATAAGACCAAATCACTCCGGATTACCTTAAATGACCCTTGATCCCAGCGTTCGCGAGCGCATTGAGCAGCAAGTCGCCTCCCACGATGTCGTGCTTTACATGAAGGGCACGCCCAAGATGCCGCAGTGCGGTTTTTCGGCCAAGACGGCCGGCATGCTCGACAGCCTGCTGGCCGGCGCTTACGCCAGCTTCAACGTGCTGGAAGACGAATCCATTCGCGAGGGCATCAAAGTATTCGGCAACTGGCCAACCATTCCCCAGCTTTACGTCAAGGGCGAATTGATTGGCGGCTGCGACATCATCACCGAGATGTTCAATGCCGGTGAGCTGCACGAGCTGTTCGGGCTGGACAAGCCCGATCGGACCCCGCCGGAGATCACCATCACCGACAAGGCGGCCGCCAAGGTCAATGAATTTCTGGCCGCCTATCCGGGCCAGCATCTGCACTTCACCATCGGTTCGGATTGGGATGCCCAGTTCCAGGTCGGTCCGCGCCAGGGCCATGAAATCATGACCGAAAGCGCTGGCATCACCGTTCTGATGGACCTGGTCACGGCCCAGCGGGCCAAGGGTGCAACCATCGACTGGACGGTATCGGTTCAGGGCGAAGGCTTGTCGCTGGATCTGCCCGGCGCGCCGCCGCCGGTCAAGAGCCTGACCCCGGCCGAACTGCAGGACCGCCTCAATGCGGGCGAGCATCTGCTGGTGGTGGACACCCGCTCGGAGGGCGATCGTCAGACCCGTCCGGTGGAATTCGCCCGCCCGCTGGATGCCGATTTGATGGCTGAACTGAAAGACGCTGACCGGGATCTGCCGCTGGTCTTCATGTGCAACGTGGGTGTGTCCAGCCAGGCCGTGGCCGAACACTATCGCAAGCAGGGCTTTACCCAGATCTACAATCTCGATGGCGGCGTACAGGGGCTGCTCGGCTGAGCACTTTTCTGACCTGGCAGGGTACAGCCCTGCCGGGTTCGTACTGGCGGCTGATGAAGCCGTGTGCCTTCAATTCTTGTTTGTTTGAGTTTGTTGCCAGGCGGCAAGTGGTGCCGCCTGCTGGCGGCGCCAGCGTCAGATCGGCATCGTCAAAGGCCGAGGATTTCCGGGGGCTTGGGCGATCAATGGATTGACAAAGGCATGGTCGGCCCGGGTTGCCATATCGTTTGTTTCACGCCGGTGTGCTGGTCGCTGAAGGTTCCCGGGCCGCCGCCGCGACGCTGGCGCCACCATCAGACAACACTACTTACCGCTGATAGTTTTGAGGCAAGGGCGGGCATGCCCCCCTTGCGATCTTTCAGCCTGCTGCATCGGGGGGCGTTAGGGGATTCGGGTCGGCCGGGGCGCGGACGCTTTCAGGAAGCCCTCAGCTTCCATTCGCTGGCACAAAGCTCAACGAGGTCGCATACCCATCCGCTCCGACAGTGTGATCTCGAGGTCACCCAAGCTCCCGCGAGCCTGCACCTGGCAGGCAAGCCGAACGCCCTGGTTGGCCCGAAGCGCCTGGCGCCACCGGATGCTCGGAGTCCGCTACAGGCATTGAAACCCTAGGCTGAGTTGCTCAGTGGCCCGTTCAGCACACCCGTCGAGTGAAAGGCGTCATCAGGAAAAGAATTTCAGCTACTCGTCAGTCCAGGCTGAACTCGGCCACGGCAGGCGCGTGGTCGGAGGGGCGCTCCAGCTTGCGCGGTTCCTTGTCGACATAGCTGGTGGTGCACAGGGGCTTCAGTGCGTCCGAGCACAACACCAGGTCAATTCTCAGGCCCAGGCCGCGGCGGAACATCGCCGCGCGGTAATCCCACCAGGAAAACACGCTTTCGGGCTGGTCGAACAGCCGGAAACTGTCGTGCAGACCGTGATCCAGCAGAGCTTGCAGGGCATCACGCTCGGGCGTCGAGCAGAGAATTTTTTCATGCCAGGCTTCCGGATCGTGCACATCACGATCGTCGGGCGCGATATTGAAGTCGCCCATCACCACCAGCTTGGGGTGCCGCTTGATTTCATCGGCCACCCAGGCATTCACGGCTTTCAACCAGTCGAGCTTGTAGGCGTATTTGTCCGAGCCCACTTCCTTGCCGTTGACCACGTACAGATTGATCACCCGAACGCCGTTGACGGTGGCGGCAATGGCGCGCTTTTGTTCATCCTGGTAGCCGGGAATGCCTAGTACCGGGTCTTCCAGCGGCTCGCGTGCCAGCAGGGCCACGCCGTTATAGGTGGGCTGGCCGCTGTAAATGACCTGATAGCCGACCTCGGCCAATGCCTCGACGGGAAACTTGTCGTCGGTCAGCTTGGTTTCCTGCAGACCCAACACATCCGGTTGTTGATGAACGAGCCAGTCGCGCACCTGGTCGAGACGGACTTTGAGCGAGTTGACGTTCCAGCTGGCAATCTTCATGAATCGGTGTTGTGGGAATCCAGCGGGGAAGTGTATCTGATCGGACGCGATGGCCGGTCGCGATCCTTTCCGGTCTGGACTCGACTGGGTCAATCCGTCATCATGGCCGTTGTCCGATGGGGAAAGGAACCGGATGTCGACTCGCAACCTGGACAAACTCTTTCGGCCCGCCTCGGTGGCCTTGATTGGCGCCAGTGATCGTGAAGGCAGCGTCGGCCGGGCAGTGATGGCGAACCTGATGGCCGGCGGCTTCGAAGGGCCGATCTGGGCGGTCAACAAACGGCATCGCGAAGTGGCAGGACAGCCTGCCTACAAACACGTCAAGGATTTGCCGGAAGGGCCTGATCTGGGCGTGATCTGTACCCCGCCCGACACCGTGCCGGATCTGCTCGACGAGCTGGGCGAGCGCGGCACCCGCGCTGCCGTGATCATCAGTGCCGGCTTTGGCCAGGGTTCGGATGATCAGCCGGGTGCTGTGGCCAGCTCTGAGTTGCTTAAGCGGGCCGGTCGCTGGGGTATGCGCCTGCTGGGCCCCAACTGCGTCGGGCTGATTGTTCCTCCCATCGGTTTGAATGCCAGTTTCGCGCCGGGCATGGCCCAAGCGGGCCAGTTGGCCTTTGTTACCCAATCCGGCGCCATGGCCACCGCCGTGCTGGACTGGGCCAGCGAGCGCGGTATCGGTTTTTCCGGTTTCGTATCGCTGGGCAATGCCCTGGACGTGGACGTGGCCGACGTGATCGATTTTCTCGGCGCCGACAGTCGAACGCGCGCCATCCTTCTATACCTGGAGTCGGTCTACCAGGGCCGGAAATTCATGTCGGCGGCGCGCGCTGCGGCTCGCAACAAGCCCATCATCGTGGTCAAGTCTGGCCGCGCGCCTGAAGGTGCGGCGGCGGCGGCCTCGCACACCGGGGCATTGTCAGGCAGCGATGAGGTGTTCGATTCGGTGATCCGCCGCGCCGGTGCCTTGCGCGTGCACTCCATCGGCGACTTGTTCGCCACCGCCGAACTGCTGGCCCGACCGCGCCCGATCAAGGGTCCCGGTCTGGCCATCCTGACCAATGGTGGTGGTCCCGGCGTAATGGCAACCGATGCGCTGGTCCTGGCCGGTGGCCATCTGGCCCGGTTGGGCGAGACCACCGTTGCCCGCTTGAATCAGTGTTTGCCGGCCAACTGGTCGGGTGCCAACCCGGTTGACATCATCGGCGACGCCGGGGCAGCGCGCTACCAGAAAGCCTTGGAAATTCTCGGCGACGACCCGGCAGTCGATGCCGTACTGATCATTCATGCGCCCACTGCGCTGGCCGACAGCGAATCCATTGCGGCGGAATTGATTGAACCGGCCCGCGCGCTGCGTCAACCGGTGATTGCCTGCTGGCTGGGTGGGGCCTCTGCCAGGGCAGCCTCGCGGCGCTTTTCCGATGCCGGTCTGGCCAGCTTTTCGCAGCCTGAGGAAGCGGTGCAGGCCTTTTTGCGCCTGGTGGAGTATCGGGTCAATCAGGAATCGCTGACTCAGGTACCCGCCCGCGCGCCGGAAGGCCAGCGTTACGACACCGACGGTGCTCGCGAACGAATCAACAAAGCGGCCAAACAGGGCCAGCGCTGGCTTAATGAGGTTGACGCCAAAGCAGTACTGATGGCTTACGGCGTGCCGGTGGTGGACACCCGTCTGGCCGAAAACACCGATCAAGCCGCGCATCTGGCAAAGGCCATTGGCTATCCCGTGGCCGTCAAGGTGGTTTCTCCCGACATCACCCATAAATCCGACGTGGGCGGCGTGGTGTTGAATATTGATGACGAAGCGGGCCTGCGTCAGGCCATTGCGGCCATCGAGCAGCGCCTGGCCGAGCACGGGCAGGCCAGTCTGACTGGCTGGGCCGTGCAGGCCATGGTGCGGCAGCGAAACGCCCTGGAACTGATCGTCGGTGCCAGCACCGACCCGGTGTTTGGCCCGGTGGTTCTGTTTGGCCAGGGTGGCACGGCCGTGGAGGTACTCAAGGATCATGCCCTGGCCTTGCCGCCACTGAACGACCACCTGGCCGGTCGCCAGATTGCCCGAACCCGGGTGTCTCGCCTGATGGCCGGTTACAGGTCGCAGGCGGCCATTCCGACCGGGCCGGTCGCCGACGTGCTTACCCGTATTGCCTGCCTGATGACCGAACAAACCAGCGTCGAATCGCTGGATATCAACCCGCTGCTGGCCTCGGCGGATGGCCTGGTTGCACTGGATGCCCGGATCGAGCTGCGTGACCCCAAGGCGGGCCCGCGTCCGGTGCCCGCCATCACGCCGTATCCGTCTCAACTGGTCGAGACCGTGGCCTTCAATGATCAAAGCATCGTGCTGCGGCCGATTCGGCCGGAAGACGAGCCGGCCCACCAGGCCTTTTTCCAGCGCCTGGCCCAGGAAGACGTTCGCTTTCGCTTCTTCGGCCTGATTCGGGAACTGGAGCATGGCCAGATGGCCCGCTATACCCAGATCGACTACGACCGGGAAATGGCCTTTGTTGCCGTCGAGAAGCCTCCGGGCAACGAAACGCTGGGCGTGGTGCGGGCCGTATTCGACAGCAGCTACCGCCGCGCCGAGTTTGCCGTGGTTGTCCGTTCGGATATCAAGGGCCGCGGCCTGGGCCGGCTGCTGCTGGAGAAGCTGATTCGCTACTGTCGAGACACCGGCGTGGTAGAACTACTGGGCCAGGTGCTGGCTGACAACCAACGGATGCTGTCGCTGGCCGACGACCTGGGCTTCCGGCAGAAGCCGCCACGCGATGGCGTTTGCGAAGTCATACTCACATTGAACCCGGAGCCTCAAGATTGATGAATTGTTGCCGAAGCACCCGCCGCTTGAAGCGATCTGCCCTGCTGTTGGCCGTGATGATGCTGTTGAGTGCCTGCGGCAGCTCCGAACCCGACACACTCGGAGACTTGGCCGACCCCTTGTTGGGCCGCTGGCACGGTGATCTTGACGGCATGATCGAGCGTCGCCAGATCCGCGCGCTGGTGCCCTACAGTCGCACCTTCTTTTTTATTGATGAAAATGGCTCTCAGCGTGGCTTGTCGCACGCCTTCATGGAAGCCTTCGAGAACCGGCTTAACCAGGAGCTCGGCAGCGGTCATCTGCGTGTTCAGGTTGTCTACGTGCCAATCACCCGCGACCGCTTGATTCCCTGGCTGCTGGAAGGCCGCGGTGACGTGATCGCCGCCAACCTGACCGCCACCCCATCGCGCGAGGCACAAGTGGCTTTTACTCAACCGCTGGTGCGTGATGTGCGAGAGTTGCTGGTGTCCGGGCCCGCAGGCGAGCCGATCGAGTCGCTCCACGAACTGTCGGGACGTCGGGTTTTTGTTCGCCGCCACTCCAGTGCTTTTGAAAGCCTGACGGCTCTGAACAACCAATTCCGAGAGCGCGGCATGACCCGGATCGAGTTGGTGATGGCGCCCGACCATTTCGAAACCGGCGATCTGCTTGAACTGGTGAGTGCAGGTGTTGTGCCATACGCCGTCAGTGATGATTACCTGGCCGAATTCTGGGCGCGCGTATTGCCAGATCTCGTCATCCATGACTCCGTGGTGCTTCGAGAGGGAGCGAATATCGCTTTTGCCGTTCGGCCGGATAGCCCGGAGCTGCAAGCCAGCCTGAGCGAGTTCCTGGATGACCATCGGGCCGGTACCCTGTTCGGCAACGTCACCTTTGAGCGCTTCCTGCGTGATACCCGATGGGTGATGGACGGAGGACGCGACGAGGCGATGGAGCGGTTTCGTCGAAAGGCCGCATTGTTTCAGCAGTTCGGTCAATCCTATGAACTGGACTGGCTGCTGTTGATCGCCCTGGGTTACCAGGAATCACGCCTGAATCAGGCGGCACGTTCCCCCGTGGGCGCCATTGGCGTGATGCAGTTGCTGCCAACCACCGCAGCGGATGTGGGCATTGAAAATATCATGGAGTTGGACAACAACATCCACGCTGGCGCGCGCTACCTGCGCTGGCTGATGGACCGGTATTACGCCGAAGACGGGATGGATGAAAACAACCGGCTTTTGTTTGCCCTGGCCTCGTACAACGCTGGGCCTCGCCGGGTGCGCCAGATGCGCCAGCAGGCTGAAGCCGAGGGCCTGGATCCCAACATCTGGTTCGATAATGTCGAAATCATTGCTGCCCGGGTGATCGGCCGTGAAACGGTTCAGTACGTCAGCAACATTTTCAAGTACCACGTGGCTTTTACACTGATTGCCGAAGCTCAGGGGCTGACTGCGCCCGGGGCACTCGAGCCAACCGCGCCGTACTACTAACTCGATGAGGCTTTGAATGTGAATGGCTTAGTCAATAAATCGCAATGACCATCACGACAGATTCGTCTGCTTAAATAGCTGCGTTACCATCCCCGTCCATGAATTGGATTCAAGCTGCCATTCTGGCCCTGGTGCAGGGCCTGACCGAGTTTTTGCCGATTTCCAGCCAGGCTCACCTGGTGTTGTGGGCACTATTCACCGGACAGGACTACCAGGGCCTGGACTTCGACATCATCCTGCATGCCGGCTCGCTGGTCGCCGTGGTGACTTATTTTCGCCGCGAGCTGCTCAGCATGGCCCGGGCCTGGCTGGGCGCGGTCTTTGCCGGACGCGACAGCGCCGACGCCCGCCTGGCCTGGCTGATCATCATCGGCACGATTCCGGCCAGCGTGATCGGACTGCTGTTCAAGGATCTGGCCGAGGAAGCGCTCAGAAGCCCGCTGATCATGGCCCTGGCGCTGATTGGATTCGGTCTGTTATTGGGCCTGGCAGACTGGCGTCACCGCGGCGAGCGCGATGAGTACTCACTGGGCCTGAAAGACGTGCTGGTGATCGGTTTTGCCCAGGCGCTGGCGCTGATTCCCGGCACCTCACGCTCGGGCATCACCATGACCGCGGCGCTGTTCCTGGGCCTGAGCCGGGAAGCCGCTGCGCGGTTTTCCTTCCTGCTGTCGGTGCCGATCATTGCGGCAGCCAGTTTGCTGGGGGCGCGCGACATCGGACGCAACGGCATCGAGACCGAGTGGCTGCCGCTGCTGGTCGGGTTCGTGGTTGCCGCGATCAGCACCTACGCCTGCATCCATTACTTCCTGCTGTTCATCAAACGCATCGGCATGCAGCCCTTCGTTGCTTACCGCGTCATTCTCGGACTGGTCATTCTGGCCTTCTGGCTGTAAATCGTCCCTCAAACGCGAATTACCGCGCCAATGGCTTCAGCGTTCGTTGCGCACGTAACGCCCCGGTGCCGGTTCAATGATGGGCAGGTCACCGTCCCCGGGCTCGCGGGCGGCAATCCGCCGTCCCGAATGCTGGCGCAGCCAGGCATCCCAATGCGGCCACCAGGAACCTTCGTGCTGCTCGGCCCCGGCAATCCACTCTTCCGGGTCTGCCGGCAGTGCCTCGTTGGTCCAGTAGCCATACTTTTGGGCCTTGGGCGGGTTGATCACGCCGGCGATATGGCCTGAGCCGGCCAGCATGAAGGTGACATCGCCGCTGTAGATCTGGGTGGCCTTGTACACCGACGGGTAGGGTGCAATGTGGTCCTCGCGGCTGGACTGAATGTAGACCGGCAGGTCGATAGTCGACAGGTCAATCGGTACGCCGTCCATGGTGACGCCACCGGGCTCGACCAGGCGATTCTCCAGGTACAGGTTTTTCAAATACCACTGGTGCATGGTTTCCGGCAGACGGGTGCTGTCGCTGTTCCAGTACAGCAGGTCAAACCTGGCCGGTTTCTTGCCCAGCAGGTAGTTGTTGATCACGTATGACCAGATCAGGTCGTTGGCTCGCAGCATGTTGAAGCTGAGGGCCATGTCCTTGCCGTCCAGATAGCCTTTGGCGCGCATGCGCTTTTCCAGGCTTTTCAGTTGCTTGTCGTCGATGAACACCTTGATTTCGCCGGCGTCGGCAAAATCCACCTGGGCCGTAAAGAAGGTAGCGGATTGAATGCGCTGGTCATCATGCGCTTTCATCCAGGCCAGGGTGGCTGCCAGCAGGGTGCCGCCAATGCAGTAGCCGATGGTGTTGACCTCGCGCTGGCCGGTGGCCGCTTCGATGGCGTCCAGCGCGGCCAGGATGCCTTCGTGCATGTAGTCCTCGAAGCCCTTGTAGCGCAGGGTTTCGTCCGGGTTGATCCAGGAGATGACGAACACCGTATAGCCACGCTCCACCGCCCAGCGAATGAAGGAGTTCTTTGGCTGCAGGTCAAGAATGTAGAACTTGTTGATCCACGGCGGCACGATCAGCAGCGGACGGGTGTAGGCCGTTTTGGTACGCGGGGCGTACTGGATCAGCTGCATCATGTCGTTTTCGAACACTACCGAGCCGGCGGTGGTCGCAATGTTGCGGCCGACCGAAAAGGCCGACGAGTCGGTCATGGAAATCTGCAGTTGGCCGTCGCCCTGGTGCAGGTCTTCCAGCAACTGGCGGAAGCCGCGCAGCAGGTTCACCCCGCGTTCCTCGCGGGTCGTCGCCAGGACATCCGGGTTGGTCAGAACAAAATTGCTGGGGCTGAGCGCATCGGCAAACTGGCGGGTGTAGAAGGCAATGCGCATGCGATCTTCGGGCGCGACTTCCTTCATCCGCGCCACGTTGTCGAGCATCCAGCCGGAAACCAGCAGATAGACCTGCTTGAGCAGGTCGAAAATCAGCTTTTCATCCCAGGCCTCGGAACGAAAACGCCGGTCGCCCTTGCCGGGGCTGGCGGCAGGCGCCGGGCCGCGTCCGACCGCTTTCAGGCCCAGATACTTCAGCAAAGCCAGGTAACGCCGCGCCAGGTCCCATTGGGCGGCTAGGATGCGGCTGGGGGGGCGTACCGTATTCCAGGTGGCCGCCAGCAGCGGTCGGCGCAGGTTGAGCGGATCAACATCCGGCAGCTCCCAGCGCCGGGCCAGCTTCAGCGTCAGACCGGCCGACAGTTGGGAAATTTTCAGCAGCTCGCCACTGGCCTTGGCCAGGTCTTCGCTGAGGGCGCGTTCGGTTTTCTCGTCGCTCATGGCAGGGCTCCCTGGATTGGTTTTGCCTACAGTCTCAGGCCGCCGTCAACGGCCAGGTCGCGGCCGTTGAAGTACTCGTGTTCGATCAGGAATTTGATGGCGCTGGACATCTCGTCGGGCTCGGCCAGACGCTTGACCGGGATCTGGGCGCTGATGCGTTCAATGGCCTTTTCCGGCATGGCCGCGACCAGTTCGGTGCGGGTGAAGCCGGGCGACAGCGATACCGAGCGGATGCCGTAGCGGGCCAGCTCGCGCGCCCAGGTAACGGCCATGGCGGCCACCCCGGCCTTGGCGGCCGAATAGTTGCTCTGGCCGAAGTTGCCGGCCTTGGAAATGCTTGAGATGTTGATGATCAGGCCGCCTTTCGCGCCCTGGATCATCGCCTCGGCAGCGCGTCGGGCACACAGGAAGGTGCCGGTCAGGTTGACGTCGATCACGGCCTGCCAGTCGGCCAGCGACAAGCGGCTTTCAACCTCGCCGTCGCGCACCTTCAGCAGCAGGCCGTCGCGGGTGATACCGGCATTGTTGACCAGCACGTCCAGGCCGCCCAGCGTGGCCAGCAGCTCGTCGAAGGCTTTTTCTATCGCGGTTTCATCGGCGACGTTGGCCACCGCCATGCCGTGCCCGGTGCCGGGCAGGGCCTTGAGCGTGGCAGACAAGGCGTCCTCATCCAGGTCGATCAGGCCCAGGCAGGCGCCTTCGCCGGCCAATTGTCGCGCCATCGCCTTGCCAAGCCCGCGGGCGGCACCGGTGATGATGATTCTGCTGTCTGCAATGTTCATGGGTCGGGTATCAATCCTTAGTCTTTGGTGTTGCCTGTCCAGTGGCTGAACCACTGCTTGAACAAATCGGGGCCACCCAGCGTCGCGGTTTTCGAGGCCTGCTCAAAACCGGCCACGGCGCGCTCCAGGAAGTCGTTCGCCAGTTCGTTGACGGGGTTGGCGTTAAGGCGAATGATCGCGCTCAAAAAGGCATTGCTGAGAATCGGTTGGCCGAGCATTTCCTGGTCGGCGACGATCTGTAGCAGCACGCTTCGGGTAATGTCCTGGCCGCCCTTGGCTTCGACCACTTGCACGTCAATGCCCTGGCCAATCAATCGGGCGACGTCGTTCAGGGTGATGCTCTGGCTGGTTTCGGTGTCGTAAAGGCGCCGGTTGGCGTATTTCTTGATGATGCGCGGAGTCCGGGCCATGTCAATGTCTTCAGGGGTTCGTGAAAGCGCCGCCGACAGGGGGGGCTGTCGGCGGCCGGGTGTTTTCTGCGAACCCAGTTTAGCTGGATTTGCTGCTGGCTTTGCTCTTGGGCTTGGCCGGCGCTTCGCCGAACGGGGTGAACAGCGAAAAATCCACGCCCTTGGCGAACTCTTGCGACAGCTCGGTGAGCTGCTCGCGGGATTCGTTGCCAATCGCGGTCAGCGCCTGGATGTGCGCGCTGAATTGCTCGGCATAATCCCGGGCGGCACTGGTCTGGTCGGTCATGAAGTCACCGGGGTTGGTGATCTTGCTCATGCTCTCGATGCGCTGGCGGTTCATGGCCAGCACCTTTTCGGCGGTGTCCAGATGTGCGCGGGCGGATTTGTCAAAGGCATCCATCAGGATGTCGTGGGCTTTCTTGATGTCGTCGATGTAGGAGTGCTGATTCATGGCGGAAACCTCAGTTGGGGTGCGGTCAATGCGTTGCCGAATTGTGCAGCGCACAAACACTGTACCAAAGAAATTTGTGCACTGCAACAAGAGCGGGCTAGCCCGGTTAATTCATGAACTCGCGCGATGATCGCGCAGGAGAGTGTTCGCACAGTGGATTTTCCGATGGAGTGCCGTATCGAGCCATACGGCCGACTGAGGAAAATCCGCTGTGCGGACAATGGACTAGCGAGGGCGCGCGTATGTTCATGAATTGTCCGGGCTAGTACATGTGCTGGCCGCCATTGATCGACAGCGTCGATCCGGTGATGAATCCGGCTTGTTCATCGACCAGGAAGTTCACTGCGCGGGCTATTTCTTCGGGTTGGCCAAGACGGCCTACCGGGATGCCGGCAACGATTTTTTCCAGCACCCGGTCAGGTACGGCCTGGACCATGCTGGTTTCGATGTACCCGGGGGCAATGGCGTTGACGGTAATACCCAGCGCGGCACTTTCCTGGGCCAGCGCCTTGGTAAATCCGTGGATGCCGGATTTTGCCGCGGCGTAGTTGACTTGGCCGTACTGACCGGCCTGCCCATTGATCGAGCCGATATTCACGATTCTGCCGTACTGGCGCTCGCGCATGCCTTCGATGACCGCACGGCACATGTTGAAGCAGCTGCTCAGATTGGTCTGGATGACCTGTTGCCAGCGCTCAGGGGTCATCTTGTGCAGGGTGCCGTCGCGGGTGATGCCGGCATTGTTCACCAGTACGCTGACCGGCCCCATTTCCTCTTCCACCCGCATGACGCCGGCTCGACAGGCCTCGTAATCGCTGACGTCCCACTGATAGACCGAGGCACCGGTGCGTTCGGCAAAGGCTTTGGCCGAATCGACATCGCCGCCAAAGGCTGCTGCGACCTTGAAGCCCTGGGCCAGCAAGGCTTCTGAAATGGCCGCGCCGATGCCGCGCGTGCCCCCGGTAACAATGGCTATGCGTTCCATGCCGCTACTCCCGTTATGATGAAAACGGCCCCCATTGTGCCGAAAGCCCAATGACATTGTCATTGGGCCTTGGTCGTACTCGGTCGTAGCTGGTGGCCGACTAGTCGGCTGGGCAGCCACCGCTTTCCGGCAGGCTTAGTCGGCTGACTTCGAAGGCATCCGAGGCAGAACCCAGACCGGTGATCTCATAGCTGAACTCGGCCGCATTGCATGACAAAAAGCGCACTGTCAGAGTCCCAACAGAAATGATCTGGTCGCCCGGCGGTGGTGCCTGGAACCCGACCTCGCCAAAGCCATCCCAAGTGGTCAATTCCATGGTTACTTCGGTATCCCCGTAGGTATAGCTGCCGTTTCCGGCCAGCCAGAGTTGCTCGCCATCGATGTAGTCGTACCAGTAGACGACCAGGCGGGCACCGTCATCGCTGAAGATATCCTGAGCGACTTCCACATTGAAGCCGAAGCCGGGATTGCTGTTTTCGAACCATGAACCGGCCAGCGCCGGCATGATTGGAAAGCCGTCGCCGTTGATGATCGAGGCGCGTTGAATGGCGGGTGGTGACGCCGGCACGTCGTCGAATCGGCGGTTTCCGACGAAACTGGTTGCCGTTCCCAACTGTTCAATGGCAGTCACGGTTGACTGACCATAAACCACCTGGCCAAATACCGTGAAAAGCTCGTCCAGGTTGGGGTTGGGCCGAGTGTTGATGTAAAACTCGTTTTGTCCTGAGTTCGCATCACCACCTCTAAGCGCCATGGCAATGCTGCCGGGCAGATTGTCGCCGCCGCTGGCCGATTCGCTGGGGATGGTCGGGCCGATTGGTGTCCTGGCTTGGAGATTGCGGTCAAAGCCACCGGCCTGGATCACGAAATTATTGATGACCCGGTGGAACACAATACCGTCGTAGTAACCCGCTTCGACATAATCGAGAAAGTTCTGGCTGGTAATCGGCGTGTTCTCGCGGTCGAGCTGGATGAAGATCGGGCCCAGGTCGGTGTCCAGCCAGACGCGGTCCTGGGCGAGCAGGGCACTGCTGCCCAGCAGGCTGGCGCCAAGGGCAAGACTCAAGGTTTTCCAGTTCATGGTCGGGTGTTTTCCTGTAATTAAGGGTTGCTGATTAAGGGGCTGCAAGAAATCGTCAGGACGGCCGCAGCGCTTTCAGGCTTTTCTCGTCCAGCGCCCGCAAGCGCTGGATGTTGCGCTCATAGATCTGGCGCGACTGGTTTTCACTCAGGTTCAACTCGGCAATGCTGGCCTCGCGCAACAGGTGCAGCATGGGGTAGGGCGAGCGATTGCTGAAGTTGGCCGGGTCATCGGCTTGGCTATCGGCGAAGCAGTAATCGGGGTGGAAGCTGGCAATCTGGATCACGCCTTCATGACCGGCTTCGACCAGCAGGTCGTCGGCCAGCGCCAGGAAGTCGAGGTAGTCGTCGAAGTTCGTCAGCACGTCGGGGTGAATCAGCAGCTGGGTCTCTCGCTGCTCGCGCGGGGTAGTGACCAGCGCATCCAGCGCCAGCCAAAGCTCTTCGGCCAGCGCTTCGACAGACCGGGCCGTGCTCACCGACAGCCCGATTCGGCCCTGGGCACGAACCGGACCGGCAAAGGGGCACAGATTCAGGCCGATTACGGCTTCATCCAGCCAGGCTTCCGTGGCCGCGATGACGGTGGCCGGGTCGTTGTTGGCTGCGCTCATGGTCGGGCGGGCGGGGCAATCGGTGCGGGCTCGAAGGGCGATTCACCCGTCTCGACAATAGCGTTCAGGGTGGCGGCCAGGCGCAGTCCGGCGCGCAACAGCTGGCGTTCGGCCACCGGCAACCAGACCGATTCGTAGGCTTCGTCGATGATCAGTACGGGCTGGTCGAGGTCTTCGTGCCCGTGATCGTTGCGTGGCAGTGGATATAGGCCGCTGAACAGGTAACCGCGCGCTTCCCGTACCCACTCCCGGCTGTTCAGCTCCGGTTCGCCCAGCGTCTCCAGCTCGTGGCGGTAGCGATCCTGAAGTACGGTGGCCAGTTGGCGCGCGTCCAGCCGGCTGGCGTGGCTGTCCAGAATGCCGACGTCCCAGTAGCGGTGGAGATTGCTCAATTCGCCCTGGTGAAGGATCACGGCGTTGTTGCCGCCGCGGTCTTCGGCAAAGCCGGCATGCAGCGGCTGGTGGAGGTCGCCGATGAAATGCACCAGAAACTTCAGTGCCTCGCGGCGATCGTCGGCCGCATTGTCCGAATTGGCCAGCACCTCGGCGTACGCCAGGATCGCCGAGTGAGCATTGCCGCGTTCCAGGTGCCAGTGAGCGTCGGTGGGCTCCAGGGCGTCCGTTGGGCCGTTGATGAAATGAAACGGCGCGGTTTCCGGCCAGTCCGGGCGCACCTGGTCGGCCCAACTGGCGACCTCGGCCAGCGATTGGCCGTCGAGCAGGGCAGCCACGGCATCCCGGCTGGCCGGGCTGAGATGCGCTTCGGCAACGTAGCCGGTCACCGCATGGCCGTAGCGACCCCAGGCTTGCGCCGGAGTGCTCAAGGCGACCAACAGACAGCCGACCAGCGCACTGAGCGGCAAAAAGAGGCTTGGATTTTTCATGTCTGCATTGTCAACCCAGCGGCCTGTCACGGCAAGCCGGGATGCAGTATTATTAGAGGGTATGAATATAAAGACCATTTCTCCCGCTTCGATCACGCTGGCGCTGTTGGCCGGCCTGCTTGCTCTGGCTGGTGCCCTGGGTCCGGCATCGCTCAAGGCCCAGACGTCGGCCGACTACACCTTGACCGCATCGCAGGCGCGTGAGCTGGTCACCTCCGGTCAGGCGGTGCTGGTGGATATTCGTCAGCCAGAGGAATGGCGCGAAACCGGCATGGCTGAAGATGCGGTGGGCATCAGCATGCTGCACGCCGAGGGCGGTCCGGGTTTTCTGCGCGATTTGAACCTGGCTGTGGATAACCAGACCGATGCCACCATCATTCTGATCTGTCGCACGGGCAACCGCACGGGCCAGGTGCTCAGGGCGCTGCGCGAGTGGGGATTCAGCGAGGTTTACCACGTGCCCGAGGGCATGATCGGCAGCCGCTTCGGGCCAGGCTGGATACCCAGCGGATTGCCCACCGAGGCCTGCCGAAGCTGCTGACCGGCGTCAGTCGCCGTCGGGCAGGGTGACGTTCAACTCCAGCACATCCTGCTCGCCGTCCTTGTCAACCCGAACCTGCACGGCTTCGTTGTCCACATTGACGTACTTGCGGATCACTTCCAGCAGCTCGCGCTGGAGCAGGGGCAGGTAGTCCGGCCCGCCGCGAGTGGCGCGTTCCTGGGCGACCAGGATCATCAACCGCTCCTTGGCGACGTTGGCGCTGGCGGGCTTGCGTTTTCTGAATACGTCCAGCAATCCCATCATCAGCTCCCGAACAGTCGTTTAAGCAGGCCTTTCTTGTCGGCCTCCGTGAAGCGCATCGGACGGTCTTCGCCCAGCAAGCGGGCCACGGCGTCGGCATAGGCCTGTCCGGCGGGCGCCTGGTTATCGAGGATCACCGGTACGCCGGCGTTGGACGATTGCAGAACCAGCTCAGACTCTGGAATCACGCCGATGATGGGCAGGCCGAGGATTTCTTCGATGTCGGCGATGCTCATCATGTCGCCGTCGGCGACGCGCTTGGGCGAGTAGCGGGTGATCAGCAGGTGCTCCTTGATCGTGCCATCGCCGCGTTCGGCCTTGCGGGATTTGCTGGCCATGATGCCCAGCACCCGGTCTGAATCACGCACCGACGACACTTCGGGGTTGACTACGACCACCGCGCGATCAGCGAAATACATGGCCAGGTGGGCACCGCGTTCAATACCGGCGGGTGAATCGCAAATCACGAAGTCGAAGTCCTGGCGTAATTCATCGAGCACTTTTTCGACGCCTTCCGGCGTCAGGGCGTCCTTGTCGCGGGTCTGCGAGGCTGCCAGGACGAACAGCTTTTCGTTGCGCTTGTCCTTGATCAAAGCCTGTTTGAGCGTGCACTCGCCCTGGATGACGTTGACGAAGTCATAAACGACGCGGCGCTCGCAGCCCATGATCAGATCCAGGTTGCGCAAGCCCACGTCGAAGTCGACCACGGCCACTTTCTTGCCGCGTTCGGCCAGGCCCATGGCGATGCTGGCGCTGGTGGTGGTTTTGCCTACGCCTCCCTTACCGGAGGTAACGACGATGATTTCGGCCAATTTGAAATTTTCCTGAAGCAAGGACGGTTAGATGGTAGTTAGACGACGTTCACCCTGGAAACGTCGATGAACAAGGATAACGCGGAAAAAACCGTACGTCTGCAAAACTTCGGGACAGCGTCAGTCGAGGGGGTCGAGCTTTAGTTGGCCATCCTGCAGCCAGACCTGGACCGCGCTGCCCTTGAGCCCCTCCGGAAGGGCTTCCAGCACCTTGTAGTGCCCGGCCACCGAGACGAGTTCGGCCCGGAAGTCACGGCAGAATACGCGGGCTTGTTCATCCCCGGTGGCGCCGGCCAGGGCGCGGCCGCGCAGGGTGCCATACACGTGAATGCTGCCGTCGGCGATGATTTCCGCGCCCGGGCTGACGCTGCCGACCACAACCAGATCGGCATCGCGGGCATACACCTGTTGCCCGGAGCGAATGGTTCGGTCGATGAAGCGGGTGGGGCGATAGTCAGCGTCTTCGGTTTCAACCGGCGCGGCAACATCGTCCTGGGCAGGGCTTTCTGCTGGCTCGTTGGTTGTCTGGGCCCGTCTGGCATCCGCCGCGGCCAGCCGAATTTCGCCCACCGAGCGCAATACCGGCAGCCTCAGTGCCGATGCTACCGCCGCCGCCTGCCCGCCCGCGACCACGCCAACCAGGCCGAGTTTGTGCTCGTTCAGCGCAGCGGCCAGGGCTTGCAGGTCTGTCTCGGCGATCGGTTCGTCGCCCAACTGGGAAACATCCAGCACCAGCCGGGCGCGGGTCATCAGGTCGGGTGCTTGTTGCTGATGGGTCAGCAATTCGCTGATGATCTGGTCGACGTCAATGGCGTTGAGCCGAAGCGACAAGGCGCCCAGTTGGATAAAGCGCAGTTCTGCTGCCGATGACATTGGTGCGGGTTCTCCCTATCTTTTTGGCCTGAAGTCGACCGCGCCAGAGTTTAGCGCAAGTGATCGGTGACGGTTGGAGTGGTGGGCTTGGCGGGTGCGGCGAGTACGGCCAGGCCAGTAATTTGGCAAGCACGACAGGAAGTGGTTGATCAGGGTTTGTTCGTGATGTGCCGGGTGAGTGCAGGGGGCGGGGGTGTTCCGTACAGGCCGTGTAGGTGAAGCCGGAAGCGCGCAGGGTCGGGCGGAAATAGAGCCGCCGCCTGTTTGAGCGTAGCGCCGTATGCGGCGCGGAGTGAGTTTCGGCGGCTCCCGGCCGAACCGAGCACTGGAGGGGATCGCCCGCCTTTGAAGGCGGGCGACGAACCGTGGCCTGTACGGAACGCCCCCGCCCCCTGCGCTTACCCGGCAGTGTGCTCATTCGGTCAGTGTTCCGAAGTTTCGACGTCCCAGTCGTCAAGGATGCCCAGGATCGGTTCGATAGCCGGGGCCGGTTCGTCGCCGCCGCCCAGGCGGACCAGCAGCCCGCGATGGCTGGCTTCGAGAATGAGCGGTTCCTCATGTCCCGGCAACGCCAGGGACTCGACGGGTACTGCGCCGTCACCGAGGGATTCGCCGGCGGTTGCCCACCACTGTTCAATGTCGTCGGTCAGGCCTTCATCCCCCAGTTCCTGGATCAGCGCGTCCACGCTGTCGAGCATCCGCTGGCTGGGCGCGGTAATCACACCGCCGATGATTCGGATCGGAATCTGGTCCGGCCAGGTGCGCTGGTTGAGTTCCTCAAGGAAACGACTGCCGGGACGCAAGTCGATTTTGGCCGCCCCGGTGCCGTCGCGCAGGCCGGCAAACAGCGAGAAGCGGCCCGCCTGGATGTCGGCGAAGGTTTCGCGCACTTCCAGCCAGGCGCGCAGGCGCGACCACTCCGAGCCCTGGTTGGGCGTGCCAACCTGAATCACACCGGCGACGGAGGCGGCGGCATCATGGCCTTCGGGTTCCAGCAGGGGCAGGGCACGGGTGACAAAATCGCGAATGACCAGTCCGCCCATGCTGTGGCCAATCAGCACAACGGCCTGCCCAGGCTTGATCTCGTCCCAGCGCTCGGCCAGGAAGTCGGCGCTGTGATCAATCGCCTGGTCATTCGGGTAGCGGAGTTTCCAGGCAGAAACGCCCCGCTCATCCAGGGCCGTTGCCAGTTCATCCCAGATGCCGCCCGGCTCGTCCAGGCCATGGATGAGAATCACCGCCGGCGGATGGCTCTCGGCGGCACCTGTGACCGGATGAAAGCCGAAAATATCGTCGGGCAGGGCCATCTGTTCCGGGAACCACTCGTTCAGGCGGTCCTGTACCGTCAGGCGAAACTCGCGCTCTTGCTCAGGGTTGCGTTCAGCCCAGCCGGTCCAGATGCCGGTAGGCAGCACAACCGCCACCAGAGGCAGTAACACCAGAAGCAGCAGCCAGCGCCGCTTGCGTTTGTTGCGTTTTTCCATGTCGGCGGCGCTCCGATGAAAGCTGGATTGAAGGCTTATCGACCCAGGCGTTGACTGATCACGGCCCGGGATATTTCACCGACGTGCTGGCCATTGAGTCGGCCGTCCTCGTCGAAAAACAGTGTGGTTGGCAGTACCCGAATGTTCAGGGCATCCGAGAAGGCATTGTGCGCGTCCATCAGAACGGGTTCGTCCAGCAGTTGTTCCCTGGTTAAAAACTCGATGATCACCGCGCTGTCTTCAGCTTGGTTGATCAGCAGGAAATCCTCGCCGGGATGATCAAGCCGGGCCTGGGCCAGGGCCGGCATTTCGCGTCGGCACGGTGGGCACCAGGTTGCCCATACATTGACCACCAGCGGGCGGGAATTATCCCGCCACTCGCTCAAGGCCGCCGGTTGGCCGTGAATATCGTGCAGAACGAGATCCGGCAGTTCGTCGGGCAGTTCCTGCCAATGGGCAACGATCAAGGCGGTCAGGCCAAACAAGCCCACCCCCACGGCCAGGCTGACTGATGTCCAGCCCAGGCGCGGCCGGTCGCGCCAGGCCAGCCACGCCAGGTACAGACCGGCGCCCAGTGCCATGCCGGCCGGGTCGAAGCCCCGGTCTCGGATGTCGATCATCGACCAAAAACCATCGAAACGGTCGCCGTGACGAATGATCATCACCAGCCGTCCCAGCAGCAACGCCCCAAGCAGCAGGTTGAACAGGCTGTCGACCAGGCCGAGTTCGCGTCGGCGATCCAGCGCCCAGGCCACCAGGCCAGCGGCCAGCAAGGCAGCCAACCCCAGCAACAAGCCAAGGTTGAGCCCCAGTGGCCCGAGCGAAACCCCCTGGGAGAGGGCGCTCACGCCTGGGCCATCATCGCTGGAAGCGAATCTCGCCGCCGACCAGGGTCATGTCAACCTGAGTATCGGCCAGGGCGTCGTCGTCCACCTCCAGCGGGTTGCGATCCAGTACCACCAGGTCGGCCAGTTTGCCGACTTCCAGGCTGCCCAGGCGATGTTCGTCAAAGACCGCATAGGCGCAGTTGATGGTGTAGGACTTGAGCGCCTCCATGCGGGTCATGGCTTGTTCGGGGAAGAAGGCCTCACCGTTGGGCATGCGCCGGGTCACCGAGGCGTGGTACGAGGCGATGGCGGAAATCGGCTCGACCGGCACGTCGGTGCCGTTGCAGATGACTGCCTCGGCATCAATCAGTGCGCGCCAGACGTAAGCGCCACGACGGGCCCGCTCCTCGCCGATGCGCTGGGGCACCCAGGGGCCGTCCGAGGTGGCGTGAATACCCTGCATGGAGGCGATCACCCCCAGCTCGGCGAAACGGGGAATCTCATCCGGGTTCAGGTTCTGGGCATGTTCGATGCGCCAGCGCAGATCCGATGCCTCGTGCTCGGTGAACAGTGCTTCGTAAAGGTCCAGCGCCTCGCGCGCGCCGCGATCGCCAATGGCGTGAGTGTTGAGCTGGAAGCCCTGCGCCAGGGCAATTTCGGCGGTTTGGCGCAGTGAATCAATGGGCGTTTGCGGCAGGCCGGCGGTATCGGGCTTGTCGCTGTAGGGGGCCAGCATCCAGGCGCCGTGGGTGCCCAGCGCGCCGTCGATCTGGCGCTTGATGGCGCGGACGGTCAGAAAGTCGTTTCCATCGCCAACCTGTCGGAAATCGGCGAGTCGTTCGGCCATCGCCTCGTTGCTCTCGCCGCGCACGGCCATGTGCAGGCGAATCGGCAACTGGTCGGCGTTGCTCAGGCGGCGCAGGCGTTCAATCTCGTCAAAGCTCGCGCCCTGGTCGTGGAATGAGGTAATGCCGTGGCGAAGCGCTTCTTCACCAGCCAGTTCCACCTGGCGCAGGAATCGCGCTTCGATCTCCTCGTCGGTTCGATCGGCCTCGCTGTCGGCGTGGGCACGGCGTGCCTTCAGCTGTGCGGCCTGGCGCAGGAAACCGGTCGCCTCGCCGTTGTCATCGCGCACGATGGTGCCGCCTTCCGGGTCGGCGGTGTCGCGATCAATGCCGGCCAGGGCCAGAGCCTGGGCATTGGCGAACGAGGCGTGACCGCTGGCGTGGGTCAGCAGCACCGGGTTGTCGGGGCTGATGGCCGAGAGGTCATCGTGTCGGGGCACTCCGTCAAAGCGTGCCCGCCCATCGTCAATCCAGCGCTCCTGGTGCCAGCCGCGGCCCAGAATCCATTCGCCAGGCTGTGCCTCGGCCACGGCACTGGCGACCTGGTCGATCAGCTCGTCGAATTCGGTGACCGCCTGCAAATCCAGGATCAGTCGGGATTCCCCCAGGCCGAGGAAATGTCCATGACCTTCGATGAAGCCCGGAATGACGGTGCGCCCGTTCAGCTCGATGCGCTGGGTGGCCGGTCCGGCCAGCGAGGCAATTTCGGCCTCGTCGCCCAGGGCCAGAATCCGTCCATGACGGATGGCCAGCGCGCTGGCGGTCGACCCATCAGCATCGACGGTAATGATGGTGCCGCCGGTCAGGATCAGGTCGGCCCCATCGTCGCTGGTGGCTGATGACGCAGTCGTTGCAGGCGTTTCGTCCTGGGGTGGTTCGGTCGGGCTGCAGGCGACGGTAGCCAACGCCAGCGCACCGAGCAGGCTGAAAAGACGAAAGGGCCCAGAGGCGGGAAAGAATCGGTTCTTCATGGTCATCCATCGCGATGAGACAAGACAGCGCATAGTCTACCCAACCCCGCCTTGCCAACCGTGGACAAAGACTCTCAAGTCCGGCTGTCAAGCTCGAGTCGGCAGATTTTTGTGCGGTGCATTACACTGGGGGTCTTATTGTCCGGAGAACGTTTCCATGCTGTATCAGATTCACGAAGCCCAACGCGCCTGGCTAAGTCCTTTCAGCATTTGGGCTGAAGCCAGTGCCCGCATGCTTTCCGAGCCTGACAGCATCTGGCGGCAATTGCCGGGCGCTGACCAGATGGCCGCCGGTTACGAGCTGATGTACCGGCTGGGCAAGGCCTACAGCAAACCTGAATTCGGCATTGACCGGATCTGCGCGCATGGTCACGAATTGCCGGTCGTCGAGCTGACCGCCATGGACTTGCCGTTTTGCAAGCTCAAGCGCATGAAGCGTTACAGCGACGATGCCAAGGTGATCGCTGACCTGAAAGATGACCCTACCGTGCTGGTTGTAGCGCCACTATCCGGCCACCATGCCACGCTGCTGCGCGATACCGTGCGCACCTTGCTGCCCGATCACAAGGTCTATGTCACCGACTGGGTCGACGCCCGCATGGTGCCGCTTTCGGAAGGTCCGTTTCACCTCGACGACTACGTCGACTACATCGAGCAGTTCATTCGTCATATCGGCACTGAATCGCTGCACGTGATGGCGGTTTGCCAACCGGTAGTGCCGGTGCTGGGCGCGATCAGCCTGATGGCCGCGCGCGGCGAGCCGACGCCGCGCAGCCTGACGCTGATGGGCGGACCGGTCGATGGCCGCAGCAGCCCGACCGGCGTCAACGATCTGGCCGCCACCCGCTCGATGCGCTGGTTCAGCAGCCAGTTGGTTCACCCGGTGCCGGCCAACTATCCCGGCGTCGGACGCCGGGTTTACCCCGGCTTCATGCAGCATGCCGGCTTTATGGCGATGAACCCGCGACGCCACCTGAGCTCACACTGGGATTTCTACAAGCACCTGCTGGCCGGTGATCTGGAAGATGCCGAGTCGCATCGGCGCTTCTACGATGAGTACAACGCCGTGCTGGACATGCCGGGCGAGTACTACCTGGATACGGTTCGCGTGGTGTTCAAGGAGCACCTGCTGCCCAAGGGGCAGTGGGAAGTGGCCGGCGAAACCGTGCGGCCCGAGGCCATTAGCAACACCCGCTTGCTAACCATCGAAGGTGAACTGGACGATATTTCCGGTCTTGGCCAGACCCGTGCCGCGCACGATCTTTGTCTGGGGTTGCCAGACGAGGCCAAACGCCACGAGGAGATCGAGGGTGCCGGCCACTATGGCATCTTCAGTGGCCGGCGCTGGCGCACCCAGGTCTATCCAAAGGTGCGGGATTTCATCCGCGCAGACTCCTAGGGAACCTCTGAGCAATTATGCGTGGAGCGCGTTTCGAATCAGCTTGAATAAGTCCCGGTAACTGCGCGACTTGCGAGCTTCAGGATCGGCCTGGTCGCCGGCCTTTCGAGCCTGGCGGACGAGGCTTCGCAGATGCTGGACGTCTGTCTCCGGGAATTGACTGAGCCAGCGGGTCACCGCCTCGTCACTGCCAATCAGTTCTTCTCGCCAGTGTTCTGCGCGGTGCAGATCTTCAGCGTTGGCCGCCCGGCCGGCGTTGAAATCGTCAATGGCTTTTTCAATCGGGCTGATGTCCACGTCGCGCAGCAATCGGCCGATGTACTGGCGTTGGCGACGCTTGGCTTCGTTGGCCCGCATGCCGAGATACAGGGTGATGGCCTCGTCCAGCGCTTCGTCAATCGGAATAGCTGCCCGACGGCTGGTGGGAAGGGCGGCCAGGGCCTCGCCCAGCTTCTGGCGGCGGTTGGCTTCTTCCTTCAGTGCGGTCTTGCTGGGGCGCGGTTCGTCGGTCGGACCCGCGCCGGCCTCACGACCGGGTTTCTTCTTGCGACGGGCCATCAGTGTTCTTCCTCATCGTCGTCGCCCCAGCCGTAGTCGAAGGTGATTTCCTCACCGGCAGCAATCGGTTTGATGGCGTAAAGTTCGGTGCCCCACCAGTCGGCATTGGGCGTGTCGGAATGGTTCAGGAAGCGCATTTCATTCTTGCCGTCGATGCCTTCCCAGCGCTCGCGTTCCTCGCTCCAGACCCACAGCACGTGCATGCCGTTTTTCAGCGTCGTCGGGCCAAGGTATTCGCCAATCAGCGTGTCAACGGCAATGGCCCTGCGCGCAAACAGGCCGCGGCCATGGATCGGTGATGTGTCGACAAAGGCCAGGGGGTTGTTGTCGTAGCGCTTGGTGCTCATTGTGTCTCATCCGGCTGGGGGGTCAACCGTCCCTCGCGGACGGCAGCGAGTTCAAGACGATGCATAGGCAGTTCAAGTGCCTGGATGTCCTTTTGCAGTGCCTGGAAGCCGGTCGGGCTGAGCGGATACCAGTTTTCCAGTTGACCGGCGCGGCAAACCGTCCAGGCAAGCAGTCCGCAGGCGGGGGGAAGCTGCATGGTTACGCCGTCCTCGCAGCGGGTTGATTGCCCGGGTTCGCGGATCTGGTCGCTGGGTAGGTGGGCGCCGGTATTCGCGCTTTGACAGGTCCAGGGAATGCCGTGCAGCGCGAGCAAAGACTGAACGGCGCGGAAGGCAGCCAGTTGCTGGGCGTAAGCATCAAGGTCGAGGTCGGACTCGTCAAATGTGCTGAACGGCAAGGAAACGTCCTGCCCGGCGGCCTCCCAACGCGCGCTAAGTCCACCGGGCAGGGTCAGCTCATGATTTTGCCCGGGATCAATCAGGATGTTTTCGACCAGCGGCCAGAAGGCACCCAGGCCGGCCGTGTCCATCTGGACATGTTGAATGGCCATCAGATCGTTTCGTGTAAGCAACTGGCCGTGCACGGTATCGATGCCGGCTCGATCACCCAGCAGTGCCCGTGCTGGCGGGTCGATGCTGCCTTTTTCGAACAACGTAGCTTCCAGCGAGCGAGTGATTGCTTCGGCATCAACCGCATCCACGATCAGCAGAATGGGTAGCGCCAGAAAGGCACCCTGCGGCTCCTTCTGGTCGCTGGCCAACCGGCGGTCCGGCGTTTGGCCACGGTGGCTGCCAATGGCCAGGATCTGGCTCTGAAATCCGCGCTCGCGAACAACCGGACGGGCCAGGTCAGCCAGCGCATTCCATGCCGGGTTGCCGGGCCTGAGCAATTCGGCGGGCTCAAGCAAGCTGCCGCCGAGCACCAGCATGCCCTGTTCCGCTTCCGGACACACCCGGCTCAGGTCACGGGCGAGCGCCTGAGCCAGGGCCTGAGTGAATTCGCGGTCAAGCAGTCGCGGTATTCCGGGTCCGGGTTTCAGCTCGAAACCGGCCAGCAAGAAGATATGATGAGGTTTTTCAATCAAGGATGATGGGCCTTGTCGCAGCAACAAAGATTCGATCAGTCGATGGCAGAGTGGCAGTTGAAACCATTCGGCATGCTTTCTAACACAGAACTGTATGCCCTGCTTCAAGCTCGCGTCTCGGTTTTCGTTCTGGAGCAGGCCTGCGCTTACCAGGAACTGGACGGACTGGATGCGCCTGGCTTGCATTTATGGTGCGCCGCGCCGGAAACCGGCGTTTTGGCCTACGCACGGATTCTGCCTCCGGGGAAGCGCTTTGCCGAGGCATCGATTGGCCGGGTTCTTACCACTGAGGCGGCCCGTGGCCAGGGGCTGGGCAGGCAGCTCATGGCGCGCGCCATCCGTGTTGCCGAAGACCAGTTCGGCAGAACCGGTATCCGCATTTCAGCCCAGTGCTACCTCGAGCACTTTTATGCCGCTTTCGGGTTTGAGGCGGTGGGGGAGCAATACCTGGAGGATGACATCCCCCACCAGGAAATGTTTCGCCGAGCCGGCTGATCAGAACAGCTGGAATGGTTTGCGGCCACCGCTGCTGCCACCGCCGCCACGCCGGCGCCGGCGCATTCTTGCCAGCAGGGCCTGCTCGCGCGTTTTCAGGAAGTCGGAGCGATTCAGTTCAGATGGATCCACGCCTCGGCGTTTTGCTGCCGCAGCACGGTACTGGACGAAGTCCCGGTAGGCTTCGATTTCGGGCTTGAGTTCGCGGCACAACAACTCGACCATGATGGCATCGTCCAGGAAACCAAGGCCCGGAATGTTGTCCGGAATGAGGTCATCGGGATTGTTGAAATACGCCAGCGCGGCCAATACGCGTTTTTGGCCGACTTCCATCATGCCCCAGCCCGTATCTTCGAGCATGTCGATCAGTACCTGGAGTTGAGCAAGGCGCGAGCGAATATAGTCGGTTTCGACGTTGGCATCCACCTCGGCCAGCAGGCTGCGAGCATTGGCGATGATGGCCTCACGCGGTTGTTCATCGGTGTTTTCCATGGCTGTGCGGGCCAGGTTGCGGAAATGTTCCAGGTCCTTTTCGGTGAAATCGAGGGTAACGCGCAAGCTCATTGGTAATCCTTTTGTCCAGATTTTTGAGAGACCAGATAGGTTTTAAGAAGGTCTCAGTAGATAATAACCGGTCTGGGGGACACGGTCAGACTGCTGCGATGAACAAACCAATACAGGCGCCCATGCCAACCAGCCAGGCAATCGAGCGCGGGGTCGACCAATCCGCCAGGTAAAAAGCAGCAAACGCCACCCGTGCAGCGATGAACACCAGGGCCAGCGTGTTGATAACGCCCGGCGAAGCGCCTGCTATGTGGGCGATGATGACCGCGGCAGCAAAAAGCGGCAAGGCTTCGAAGCTGTTTTGCTGGGCCCACCAGGCGCGCTGGCGGTAGCCACCAACCCGCTCGTACCAGGCGCGTGGCTGTCGGTTGTCGAATGAGCGGTCGCCGGCTTTTGCGATGCCAGCCAGTGCAATCGGCATCAGTCCGGCAATCAGAACACACCAGAAGGCAAGGGTCATTGGTTCTCGTATCCGCGTGGGTGAGCGTTTATGCTACGGCATCAACGCGGGGCCGACCAGTGCCATGATCCAGCAGGCACGCGATCATCCCCGCCGTTCATCGACCCATACGAAGAACACTTCATGACAGCCATCCCTGAACAACCTGGCGTTGATCCCAGCCTGCAGGATTTCATCCTGATTACCGAAGTGAGCGAGGGACATCGCCTGGCCAACCCGATTTTCGAGCGAAAATTCGCCCAGCCTTGTCCCGAATTCGGACACCATATCCTGGCCTTGTATCGACATGGCGAGCTTGGCTGGTTGCCCGCGACTTACGTCAAATACTGGGAACACGAGGACGTGATGCTCTCCGGAGGTGCTTGCACGGACGGGCGCGTCTTGCGATTGATGTCAGCCGATCAACAGCAGGCCGTCAACGACGCCGGTGGTTTGCTGATGTCCTGCATGCGATATGCCGAACGGACCTTGGCGGCGCATTTTCCGGCAACCTTCAGCTACTGCGGCGATGCTCGAGCGATGGCGGTTGTCGACCATGTTGGCTACGAGCGCCTGGATCATCCCTATCTGATCGTTTGTTGGCATCAAAAACCGGCCGATGACGAAGTAGTGTCAGACATGATCGAGCGAATGAAAGCCATTGGTCCGTTCTGACGCGTTCTGGCGCTCAGCGCTCGAGGTCTGCCAGGAGTTGCTCGAAGGCATCCGGGCTGTTCCAGTCGCGTCCACAGACGAAACGGGGCAGGAGCCAAGGGTTAGACGAGGTGGTGACCGGTTCCGGCTCGCAGGAAAGTGCTGCCCTCAGTCCAATATCGGCGCCAAAGCGGGGTAAATACTCGTCACGCAGGTAATCGCTGCTTTGACCATAGGGGTAGGCAAAGAATCTCGGCCGGCGCCCGCTTTGGTGTTCGATGAAGTCACTGGCCTGGTCGATTTCGGCGCGGCATTCCGATTCGCTGGCAATCCAGCGGAAATCACCGCGGCGATTGTCCTTTTGAACCGTTCTTGCGAGCGAACCATGGTTATGGTCCCAACTGTGGTTTTCGATGCTGATCAGACCCGACTGATTGGCTGCGTGCCACCAGTGGTCTGGCCAGAGACCAAGACCTTGATAGTCCGTCTGGTCCAGCTCCTTCCGTGCCTGGGGCGAGGCGATCACAAAGGCGCTCAAGTGCACTCGGTGGCGGGCTGATGCAATATGCCGAGCCCTGAAATCCGCCAGGATTTTTTGCAAATTACCTTGCCTGCCCAGGTTCGGATGGTCGAAATCTTCCCAGTCAAGCAGGCAGCCGTCGTCTGCCGTGAGCACGGCAGTTCTTGGCTGCAGTTCGCCCCGTGCCAGCCTGTCCAGCGCATCCTCGAGACTGGTGATGGTCCATCCCCGGCGATTCAATGTGTCGATATCCAGCTCGAAAGCCAGCAAATCGTTGCCGGCGTAGTCATGGCTGTGCACGTTGACCGAGTGCCACGTCAGAATCGGGAAGACGGGGGAATTCATTGGCGGATCAGCGGAAACGGCCGGGCTGGCCCGGCACCGGATGCAAGAAACCGACTTGTTCGACCGGGTTGCGGCCGGCACGGCGACCGTCAAAGGTCAGTTTGATTTGATACGGCAGCGATTGCCCGCGTGACTGATCCAGGGCTTGCAGTGCTTCCAGGACAGGGCTGTCTGCGGTTGCCGACAAGCGCAGGCTTTCGCGCCCGCGTGCCGGGATGTTGATGGCCTGTGGAAAGACGCCTTCGAAGCGCGCCGGCTGGCCGTCAATGGTCAGGCTGGCCTCGTTCAAAGGGCTTTCCAGGCGCTGGTCATTCAGATTTCGAACGCTCAGATCAATCAGCAGCCGCTGGCCTTGCAGTTCCAAACCCTCAAGGTTGACCAACGGCAACTGGCCAGATACGGTTCGTGGCCCGCTGGCGCAGCCGGCCAGGCACAGCAACAAAGCCAAAGCCAGGAGATGCAAGCTTTGCACTTTGGGTAAGCGTGTTCTCATCGGTTGTCCTGTCGCCTTGCTCACGAAGGCACATGATACTGGATCGGGCAATTCCCCACCGCTCGAACCGAGGAGTCGATCATGAGCATCAACAGCCTGCCTGACGCGTATCACGTGCTCATCCAGGGTGCCAGCCGCGGTATTGGGCTGGGGTTTGTTGAGTCCTTGCTTGAGGACAGCCGCTGCGGACTGGTCATCGCTTGTTGCAGACTACCGGAATACGCCGATGCACTGATTGATTTGCAGCAGCGCTTTGGTGAGCGACTGCGGCTTGAGGGGCTGGATGTCACCCAGCCTTCGGCCATTGAAGAGTTGGCCGAACGACTTACCGAGGAGCAGATTGAACTGGATCTGCTGTTGAACGTCAGCGGCTTGCTGCATGAGTCCGATCGTGTCCATCCCGAGAAAAGGATCGAAGACCTGGACTGGGAGTCGCTGTCGCGGGTCTTTGCCGTCAACACGCTGGGGCCTGCGCTCATGCTCAAGCATTTTCTGCCACGCATGCGTCGTGACGGCCATGCCCTTTTTGCCGTTCTATCCGCACGGGTGGGCTCAATCAGCGACAACCGGCTGGGCGGTTGGTATGCCTACCGATCCAGCAAGGCTGCGCTGAATCAATTGATCAAGACTGCCGCCGTTGAGGCCAGGCGTCGATTCAAGTCGGTCAGTCTTGTGGCCTTGCATCCCGGTACCACCGACACCGATCTTTCCAGGCCTTTCCAGGCTAACGTGCCGGAGGACAAGCTTTTTTCCCGACGCTACGCAGTTGCCCGCATGCTGGAGGTTCTGGCCGAAATCGAGCCGGGTCAAAGCGGCATCTTTCGTGCCTGGGACGGCGAGGACATTCCCTGGTGATTGCAGGCCGTTGACTCGCAAGCGCAACCTTGATAGTGAGTCAAGTCGGCGCTTGACCGTGGTTCATGAGCCCGGCGATCCAGTGGACTGCCGCGTCGATCAGGCTACCAGCCATGGCATCGAGGAAGCCAACGCCACTCAGTAAACCGGCCCGGCCGGTTAGCGTCGTTAGCTGTCGGTGAGCATTCGTTTTCCAGCCAGTAACCGGCGTGCTGCGCGGCAGTCGCGCAGGCGTGGTTGGGCAGAACACGCAGCACCGTTCCAATCGGGTAGCGGGCAAAATCCAGCGCTTTACCGTCGCGGGTGCTGACCAGGCCATGTTCCTGGTTGCAGGCCGCCACCACCAGCGATTCCCGGGACGCCCATTGATCATCGCAGACCAGGCCGTAGCCCAGGTCCGGTGCATCAGGCGCCCGCCCCAGATCACGCGACAATGCCATCCAGCCGGCATCAATGATCAGCCGATTGTGCTCCGGACGATGGCCGATCACCTCGGTCATCACCGACAGGGCAATGTCGTCGACCGAACACACGCCCAGCCCGGCCATGACCAGGTCCTGGAAGACATGAACGCCGGCGCGCACCTCGGTAATGCCATCGAAACACTGGCCAAGGCTGGCCGTTGGGGTGGAGCCGACGCTGACCACCGGTGCCTCCAGGCCAAGCGCTCGCAGGCGGCCCACCGCGTCCAGCGCCGCCAGGCGTTCGGTTTCGGCCATGGCCGTAATATCGGCCGTGCTGGTGCAAGCATACGAGCCGCCCGCGTGAACCATGACGCCGGCCAGCTCGCAATCGCTTCCCAGCGCATCAACGATGGCCGAAATCATCGGGCTGTTGGGGCGCAGGCCGGCGCGTTGACCGTCGGCATCAATCTCAAGCAACAGCTTCAGCCGATGGCCGCTCTGTCGAGCAGCCTGGGCGCAGGCCCGGGCGGTGTCGACATGGTCCAGAATCAGGCTGAGTTGCATGCCGGCATTCAGCCGCTCGATCACCGCCGGCAATTTGCCGGGCGCAATGCCCACGGCATAGAGCAGATCGCTGATGCCGTGGGCGTGGAAATAGTCGGCTTCGGCCAGCGTCGAGACCGTCGCCCCACCAGCCTGGCCGGCCAGCAGAAGCTTGGCAATGTCGATGTTCTTGCAAGTTTTCAAATGGGGCCGCAGGGTCACCCCATGATGATCCAGGTGCCCGGCGAGCCTGTCGATATTGCGCTTCATTCGCGTCGGTTCAACCACCAGGCAGGGCGTGATCGGCGCATCAGGCAGTACGGGTCTGGCCATATCGGAAAGCAGAAGTCTTGGATCAGCCGGAAAGTATGCCATGGCCCACTAGTGGGCCATGCGGCTAATTAGGTAACGCTCAGAGCCACTGTGCTGGCGCGAATCAAGGCGCGTTCCGCAGGGAATGGCAAGCCCTTTCCAAGGAACGCAACGCAGAGTCGCGCCAGCACAGTGGCTCCCGGAGGGCCGCCGCACAAGCGCCGCGGGCTGTGTTCCGCTCGCTTGAATTGGCGACAGCCAGTCCTGCGCTCGCGCGCCTTGCCCACAACGCTTGTGCGACGGCTGAGTGTTACCTAATTTGCCGCATGGCCCACTAGGCTCGATTCCGTGGTATCACAGAGTCTGTTTTGGCACTTGGAGCAAGCACGATGAAACTCGACCATCAGGCGCTGATCGATACCCTGATCAAGGAAGTGGGTCGACACTGGGTAGTCGGCCTGCCGCTGGGGCTGGGCAAGCCGAACCGCCTGGCCAACGCCCTGTATACCTGTGCCTGCGAGGATGACTCGATCACACTGGAGATCGTCACGGCGCTCAGTCTGGATCCGCCCCAGCCCGGCCACTGGCTGGAAGCACGCTTGATGGGGCCCATTCTGGAGCGCCAGTTCGGCGGCGATTATCCCCGCCTGGCCTGGCTGGATGATCTGAAGGCCGACCGACTGCCGGCCAACATCAAGGTCAGCGAGTTCTATTTGCAGTCCGGTTCCGGCCTGGGCAAGCCGGCCATCCAGCGTCGTTATATCTCGGCCAACTACACCCACGTGGCGCGTGACCTGCTTGACCGGGGGGTGAACATCGCCCTGCAACTGGTGGCCGGCCCGGAAGGCGGACGCTACAGTCTGTCCTGCAACCCGGACGTGAGCCTGGATCTCCATCGATTGGCCCAACAGCGCGGTCAGCGGGTGTTCACCGTGGGCCAGGTCCATCCGGACTTGCCCTTCATGCACGGCGATGCCGTTGTCGGCCCTGATTTCTTCGACGCCTTGATCGATGCGGACCCGGACCAGCGCTTGTTTGCCCTGCCGCGGATGCCGGTTGCTTTTCAGGATCATGCCGTTGGTCTGCAGGCCAGCCAGCTGGTTGCTGACGGTGGCACCCTGCAAATCGGCATCGGCTCGCTCAGCGATGCCCTGGTCAACGCGCTGATCCGACGGCATGAGCAGCCGGCGGCATACGGGCAACTGCTGGACCAACTCGCCGAAGTGCCGGACGACCTGGTCCATCGCGAGCCGTTCGAGCAGGGCCTGTATGGCGCCAGCGAAATGTTCATGGACGCCTTCATGCACTTGTACCAGGCCGGCATTCTCAAGCGGGAAGTGTTTGATGACCTCGACCAGCAGCAGCGGGCGAACAACGGCGAGACGTTGGCAGAAGCGGGCACCGGCGCCCTGATGGACGGTGGCTTTTTTCTCGGTACCCAGGGCTTTTATAAATTCCTGCGCGGCTTGTCCGAGCAGGAGCGGCCGCGCTTTCGCATGCACGGCGTTGGCCGCATCAACCAGCTCTACGGCGGGCAAGAGGCCCTGGAAATTGCCCAGCGACGCCACGCCTGTTTCGTCAATACCTGCATGATGGTGACGGCCACCGGGGCGGCCGTGTCCGACGGCTTGGCCAATCATCAATTGGTGTCGGGCGTGGGCGGTCAGTACAACTTTGTTGCCATGGCCCATGCCATGGATGATGGCCGGTCGATTCTGCTGCTGCGTTCAACCCGAACCAGCCGTGACGGGCTGGTCTCGAACATTGTCTGGGAATACCCGCACACCACCATCCCTAAGCATTTGCGCGACATCGTGGTTACCGAGTACGGCGTGGCCGTGCTGCGGGGCCGTACCGATGAGGAGTGCATCCAGGCCCTGGTGGGGATCATGGACGCCCGCTTCCAGGACGAGCTGGTTGCCAAGGCCAAGCGCCATGGCAAGCTCGACCGGTCATGGCAGGTGCCGGATGCTGCCCGCCGGAATACGCCCGAGCATCTCAAGTCGGTGCTGGCAGGCCAGTCGTCGTGGTTTGAGGACTACCCCTTTGGCAGTGATTTCGATGCGACAGAACGCCAATTGATCCCGGCGCTGAAGCGGCTGAAGGCCGGGTCCGAGTCGAAAGGCTGGTTGCTGAAAGCGTGGTGGCAGGGCCGGCCTGAACAGCATTCCGAGGCGCTGGCGCGCATGGGATTGGACTCGCCCGACAGCTTGAAAGCGCGGTTTTATGCGCGGCTGTTGGCCGCAGCCTTGTCCGGCGTGTAGCGTGTCAGCCAACCGTCCAGCGCCTGGGCCGCGCCAGCCGGGTCTTTCAGCCAGCTGTAGTGATCGGCCTTGTCGCCGTTGCGGCCTGTGACGACCACGGTGTTAGCCGTGGCGGACGGCAGTTTGTCCAGCAGGAATTGCAGCGAGGTCTCGGGAACAAACCAGTCGTCGGCCAGGCGCAGGCCCAGCACCGGCTGTGTCAGCGTTTGCATGGCTACCTCCATATCCTGGCCGAAGCCGGGTGCGTGGTAGCGGCCGGTGCGACCGGTGCGGGCCCAATCACCTATCACATCGCGCGATTCGCGCCCGGCAAAGCCCAAACGATAGCCCGGGTAATGGCCGACGAGCCTGGCAACCAGGGGCATGAAGGTAAACGCCGGAATCAGCACGGTCTGCATCCACAGCGGGAACCGTCGCCAGTAGGGGGCGCCGCCGGCAATGACGGCAATGCCACGGCATTGGTCCGGGTGGCGGGCGGCCAGCAAACAGGCAAACTGCGAGCCCAGGCTGTGACCGGCGAAAAACAGCGGTTCGTTCTGGTCGGCGGCCAGTGCCGCCAGGCTGGCTGACAGATCAACTTCCAGCAGGGTACGGTAGCCCCAGTTGCTGGAGCGACTGGCCCGCACATTGGAAGAGCCAAGGCCCCGCCATTCATGAATCCAGACTTCGGTGCCCCGGTCGGCCAGTGCTTTGGCAAAGGCAATATACTGCCGAGCAGTCAGGCCCATGCCGGGCAGCAACAGCAGGCGACGGCGTGGTTGTGCGCAGGGAACGCGAATCAGTTCAAAGCGATGCCCGTCCCTGGTGTCTACGGCAAGAACGGGTTGGTTGTGGGGCATTGCAAGGGGCCTTTCAATCTGAGAATCAGGGAGTTAGCGTTCCTTTGGCACTTCGCTGTAAGGGCGCGGTGCCCAGGGCAAGGCCGCAGGCCCTGCCCTGAACGCTGACAAGCTAGCTGAATTCTGAATGATCAGTCCGATTGGGCGCTAGTGGACCGAGCCACTTATCCAGGCGGTCCCGACTTCAAGCTGGTGGCGCAGATTCAACGACCAGTGACGACCTCGGCCGGGTGTCCAGCTTCCGTGCTTGCCGCGACGATTGCCCGAATGTTGGTTCTCTGACTGTCAAAGCTGACCCGAACAGTCTTGGATTCGGCGTCTGCATTGACCGAAGCGACACCGTTGACGGCACCAAGCGCTTCCTCGATACGCATTTCGCAGGAGACGCAGACCATGTTGTCGACTGACAAGACGACTTGTTGATCTGCCTCAATGGGCATCGGGACTGTGGCCTGTGCAGGATTGGCAACAAAGAGCAGGGCCATGACAAAAAGGGCAGTGGCGAAATTGCGCATGAGAATGTTTCCTTGGACAACTTGCTCTAGTTTAGCCTAACCAATGAATCCAGGGATCAAGACATTGCGATGCCAATCCAACGGATCCTGGCTGCAAAAAGCCGGCCAGAGGCCGGCTTTTTGCAGAATGCAGCAGGGCCTTGGCCCGGCGTTATCAGTTGACGATGGTCACCGGTTGCTTGGTGCTGTGAACCACGCCGGCCGATACGCTGCCGACCATCAGCTGCTTCATCTGGCCCATGCCGCGGCGACCCATCACGATCATGGCCTCGTGTTGGTTGGCCAGGGCAATGATCTCTTCGCGCGGGTCGCCCCAGACGACTTTTTCTTCGACCGTCACGCCGGCCTGCTGGAACTGCGGCATGACGCTGCCAAAGATCTTGGCGCCGGCTTCCTTGCTGATTTCCTGGATGCGCTCGCGCGGCAGGCCCGCCATGCCCATCACCCGATTGGGATCGGGATGGTAGACATACAGCAGGACGACCGGGCAGTCGACCGCCTTGGCCAGATCGACCGCGTAGCTGGCGGCGCGCTCGGCGCCTTCAGACCCGTCCAGCGGAACCAGGATGCTCTTGAAATAGTTGTTCATGGAAAATCTCCCGTTGCCGTGGCAAATCAGTTGAGGAAGCGCGTCAGCACGCCGCCGTACTGGACGAAGAAGGGCACGAAGACCAGGCTGAGGATGGCCATCAGCTTGATCAGGATGTTGAGTGACGGACCCGAGGTGTCCTTGAGCGGGTCACCGACGGTGTCGCCGACTACGGCCGCCTTGTGGGCTTCGGTGCCCTTGCCGCCGAGGTGGCCCTTCTCGATGTATTTCTTGGCGTTGTCCCAGGCGCCGCCCGAGTTGGACGAGGAAATCGCCAGGCCACCACCGACCAGCAGTGAGCCGAGCAGCAGGCCGGCCAAAGCCTCGATGCCGAACAGGAAGCCCACCACCAGCGGCGAGCCGATGATCAGCACCGAGGGGGCCACCATCTGGCGCAGGGCGGCCTTGGTGGAGATGGCCACGCAACGCTTGTAGTCCGGCTCGCCGGTGCCTTCCATGATGCCCGGGATGGTGCGGAACTGGCGGCGCACTTCTTCGATCATCTCGAAGGCCGCCGCACCGACTGCGCGCATCGTCTGGGCCGAGAACAGGAACGGCAGGATGGTGCCGACGAACAGGCCAGTCAGCACCATCGGGTCGAGCAGCTCCAGCGTGGTGAAGTCTTCATCCAGGTACATCGCCCGGGTAATGAAGGCCGCGAACAGGGCCAGTGCGGTCAGGATCGCCGAACCGATGGCAAAGCCCTTGCCAATGGCCGCCGTGGTGTTGCCGGCAGCATCCAGGACGTCGGTGCGGTCGCGGATTTCCTCGCCCATTTCCGCCATCTCGGCGATACCGCCGGCGTTGTCGGAAACCGGGCCATAGGCGTCAATCGCCAGGCCAACCACCAGGGTGCCGAGCATGCCCAGGGCCGCCACGGCCACGCCGTACATGCCGGCCAGGGTGAACGGGATATAGACCGCAATGGCGATGGCAATGATTGACCAGCCCACGCTCTTGAAGCCCAGGGCGAGGCCGAAGATGATGTTGGTGGCCGCGCCGGTTTCGCACGAGTCGGCCAGTTCACGAACCGGCTTGAAGTCATGCGAGGTGTAATACTCGGTAAACAGGCCAATCGCCAGGCCGGCACCCAGGCCGGTCAGGAAGCACAGGTAGACCTGGAAGGCAGTGACCGTCTGGCCTTCGATGACGAACTCGGCCGGCAGGGCCCAGATGGTCAGGAAGTAGATGGCCACGGCCATCAGGATGGAGGCCAGGATCAGCATTTTCTTCAGTGCCGGGGCCACGTCTTCGGCCTTGCGCACCTTGATCAGCAGAATCGTCAACAGGCTGACCGGAATGCCAATGGCCGAGATCAGGATCGGGTACATGTTGGCAAGAATGGAGGCCTCTTCGGCCATCGAGCCGCCCATGCTGATGGCGGCAAATGCGACCGCACCAATGACCATGGCGGCGCAGGTGCTTTCAGCCACCGAGCCGAACAGGTCAGAGCCCATGCCGGCCACGTCACCCACGTTGTCGCCGACGTTATCGGCAATCACCGCCGGGTTGCGCGGGTCGTCTTCCGGAATGCCGGCCTCGACCTTGCCGACCAGGTCGGCACCAACGTCAGCCGCCTTGGTGTAGATGCCGCCGCCGACGCGACCGAACAGGGCGATGGTCGAGCCGCCCAGCGCAAAGCCGGCGACCACTTCCATGAGAACGTGGTTGGACACGTCCATCACCGCGGCCATCACCAGGTAGGTAATCAGCAGGCCGATGACGGTCAGGCCAACCAGGCCAAAACCCATCACCGCGCCGGAATTCAACGCTACCTTGAAGGCATCGGCAATGGACTTGCGCGCCGAGGTGGCGGTGCGAACGTTGCCCTCGGTGGCAATGCGCATGCCGATAAAGCCGGCTGCCAGCGAAATGACGCCGCCAAAGATGAAGGAAATGGCGGTGTAGATGCCTTCGTGGTACTCGGTGCTCGGGTCGTTGATGGCAAAGCCGATGACGATGGCAAAGCCGAGCATGAAGATGGCGATGTACTTGTATTCCTGGGTCAGGAAAGCCATCGCGCCGTCGGCAATCGCCTTGTGCATGCGCTTGAGGCGACCGGCTTCGTCCGGCGATTCGGCCTCATAGTCGACGGGAATGCTGACGATACCTCGGGTCAGCACGAAGGCTACGCCCAGGCCGAACAGGCCCAGGGCGAAAATCAGAATGTAGCTGAGCATGTCGCTCTATCCCTCTTGTCGTTGTGTTGAATGTGGATCTACCCCGAAGCAGTGATGCGAAAATCATCCGCCGGCGAACGTCATGAGAAATGATCGCCCAGGCGCCGCTCGGTTCGTAACCGGTGGATTATAGACAGGCGCTTTGCGAAAAGCCAAGGTTAGCCACGCAGACTATCGATGCACTGCTCAGACGCTCGCAAGCGCGGCGATCATGCCGATGCCGAAAATCAACATCAGCACAACAAAGACCCCGAGCAGGATGCCGAGGTAGCCGAGAATCAAGCCGGCCAAGGCAAGGCCATCCCCTTCTTCGCGGCCTTGCGACGCTTTAATCTGCGCTCGGGCGATGTGGCCACAGATGATGGCAACGAGATTGCCGATCAGCGGCAGGATGAACCATGACAGAATTCCGAACACCAGGCTGACGATGGCCAGGGCATTGGTTTCTCGGTGGGCTGGGTTGGGCACGGTGCCTCTCCTTGGCGAACACTGATCGCCCGCCTGAGCGGGGATGGCCATATCTACGTTACTCTAGGTTATCAGCTTGTCCCTGTCTCCACAGCCTGAGGAATCACCCATGCGCGCGATCAAAATCGCCGAATTTTGCGACCCGGCCGGAATTACTGTGAGCCACGTTGACGAACCGTCAGCACCCGGACGTGGCGAGGTCATACTGGACGTTGCCGCCGTCGGTGTCGGCTATTTCGATGGATTGATGATTCGCGGTGATTACCAGATTCGTCCCGAGCGGCCCTTCATTCCGGGTAGCTCGTTGGCCGGAACCGTCAGCGCGGTGGGCGAGGGCGTCAGCCACTTGAGCGTTGGCGACAATGTTGCTGCGTTCTGTCTTCATGGAGGTTTGGCAGAACAGGTGTGCCTGCCGGCTTCAAGCTGTGCTCCTCTGCCGCCTGGGATCGACCTGGACGCAGCGGCCAATTTTTTCATTGGCTGGGCAACCAGTCTTTACGGTTTGCGGGAGATTGGCAGGGTTCAGGCGGATGAAACCGTGCTGGTCATGGGCGCTTCCGGGTCGACCGGATCAACCGCGATTGCCTGCGCAAAAGCGCTGGGCGCCCGAGTGATTGCTTGTGCCAGCAATGAGGCCAAGCGTGACCACTGTCTTTCCCTTGGCGCGGACGAAACGGTTGACTACACCGGGCGCACCTGGCGTGAGCGCGTCAAGGCATTGGCGCCTGGTGGTGTCAATGCCGTCTACGACCCGGTCGGCGGTGCCCAGGCAGAAACTGCCTTGAGATTGCTGGCGCCGGGTGGGCGCTTTCTTGTGGTGGGCTTTGTTGCCGGTATCCCTAGCATGCCTTTGAATCTCACGTTGCTGAAACGCTGCAGCATTCATGGGGTCAACTGGGGCGGTTCGGTGATGGCAGATCCAGCCGTGGTGGCGCCGGTGATCAGAACGCTTTGCGAATGGACGCTGAGCGGGAAAATCAATGCGGCCCCGGCGGCAAGCTACTCGATGGAAAAGGCCGGTGACGCTTTCGCAGCGCTGTTCGAACGACGCTCCATGGGCAGCATCGTGATTACCCCGGCTTCTGACTGATATTGCGAGGTGTCAGGATGCGTTCGGGCCCTGGAAGCCGCCGGCCCGGCAGGTCAACACCAGCGTATCGCGCCAGCCCAGCTGGTCGCGTTCCAGCGGCTGAATTGGCGTGGTTTCGTGGATAATTCTGTGATCGTCCAGCAGCATCAGGGCTCCCGGCTGTTCCAGCGTAAAACGCTTGCCGTCGGGGCCGTCAGCGGAAAAGATCCGGCTTTCTCCGCCTTTGATGTTGTGGCGGTCCAGCAGCATTACCGCGACCAGATCCACGCCGTCCCGGTGGGCGCCTTCCGGGGTCGGTCTCCCGATGCCATCGGCTGTGTCAATGCGGAAGGGATGGGCTTCCAGGTACCAGCGCTGGCGGCCGTGCAATCGGCTGGCGGTCTCGGCGAGTTGTTGCAGCAGGCGCTGCCAGATCCGCAGGCTATCCGTGGTTTCTTCGACCGGATCAAACCAGCGTTCGATGCCGCCATGGAGGGCGTTGTAGACCACCGGCTGCCAATGCGGGCGCGGTGGTTGCCGTTCCACGTGCTCGTCATCAACGACGTAGCAGGCATGGCGTCGCCGCCGGTAGCGACCGCCATCGAGCAGGTGTGGGTCGGGTGGGAGCGCGGGCCAGGCCTCGTGCAATGACGCCAGTTCCGCCTCGCTGACCTCCAGCCAGGCCAGAACGTCCGGACCGCTCAAAAGCGCAAAGCCATCTTTGCTCAAGGCAATGTCTCGCTCCGACAGTTGGTTGAACGGCGGCGCGAAGCCGCTGGCGCGGGGAAGCGTGACTGACGCCATGGTGACCTTCAGCCGTCGCAGGGCCGCAGGCTACCACCGGCCAGTGGGTCTCGGGTCAAGCCGTCAAAACGGTCAGCGAACAGGCGCGATTGAATTGCGCACTGATTGATGATGGCGCTTGGCCCTGGAGAGAAACTCCCGTCTTCGTCCACCCAACCGCTGAGCAGTTCGCCGCGCAGGCGAATGCGTGACTGGAATCCAGGCTGGTCAAACTGCGGCTCGATCAGCAGGCGTCCGGCAATGCTGCCATCCTGGATGCTCGGGAACGGTGTTTCGACGCCTGACCACGGCACGGTGCCGTCAATGAACCGAGCAGACATTCCATCCATGCGAAGGGCTTCTCGGGAGGCCAGCAGCGTCGATCCGTCGAACAGTTGTTGGCGGAGCTGACTGTTCCCAAGGAAATCCACGTAGGCACCGCCCGCGGAGAGAATCAACACGTTGACGGGCTCGCCATTGCTTGCAACGGGAGGCGCATCGAACTCGAATTCAATGACGGCCCGCTCTCCGGCGCTGATCAGCGCCGTCGTGTCGTTAGCCATTGCCCAAGCGGGCAAGCAAATAAGGACAAGGAAAAAATGCTTCATTTCGACGGCGTCTTTGGCAAGTCTCCTCTCAGTGTAGCAATATCGCGTTGTTCGGAAATTGATCAGCAGCGTCCGCCAGCACACAACAGGCTTCGATGGGGCTGGTGTAACGGTGGTGCGTCGTCCAGATGTTTGTGCGGTTCGGCATCCGGGCCTTCCCGCTTCAGGGCGGTAAACAGGGCATCGGGTAAGTGGGGGGCCAGTTCCCGGATGAAATTGCAATGATAGGTGTTCAAAACCAGGTCATCGCGATACGCCAGCCAGGTGGTCAGGCGCGGGAAAAGGCCGGTCGCGTCGAGGGCCACCAAGTCGCTGTCGGCTTTTGCATCGACTGCCATCGACGCTACGATGCCCACGCCCAGCCCGAGACGAACATAGGTCTTGATGATGTCGGCATCGCGGGCAGTAAAGGCAATCCGCGGCGACAGACCCTCGGCATTGAAACTCTTCATCAGCGAAGATTCCGGTCGGTCGCTGTGCACATAGGTCACCAGCGGATGCTCGGCCAGCGTGGCCAGGTCCGGTTTGCCTTCATGACGGGCCAACGGGTGGTCTGCCGGCACCAGCACCACCCGGTCCCATTGGTAAATGGGAATCGACTGAAGCTGCCCCAGTTCAGACACCTGTCCGGATATCAGGGCGAAATCAACCTGGCGCTCGTCAATCATCCGGGCGATCTGCTCGGACGTACCCTGGTGCAGATGAAAATCCACCTGGGCATGCTTGCGACGGAAACGATCAATCACCGACGGCAGCACATAGCGGGCCTGGGTGTGGGTGGTAGCCAGCCGGATGGTGCCGCGCTCCTCTTCGCGCAGTGCCGACGACAAGTGTTTGATTCGGGTTACTTCATCCAGCACGCGGCGGGCGTGATCGGCCACCCGTTCCCCGGCTGGCGTCAAGGCTTCCAGGCGTTTGCCCTGGCGAACGAACAGGCGCATGCCCAACTCGCTTTCCAGCAGCCGGATCTGTTTGCTCACGCCCGGTTGCGAGGTATACAGCGCCTCGGCAGCCTGGGTGATGTTCAGTCCGTGATCAATGACGGCGACGAAAAAGCGCAGTTGCTGAAGTTTCATGACGGTCCCATTCCTCTCGACCTCGATTGACAAGGACGCCGGGCGGCTGCGGGGACTGGAAATTCAGGGAACAAAGAGGAAGGCGACGATTGCCGACCGCTTTAGCTGAATTTCTAAAGCGCCCGCAAGCTGGCTCAAATCGGCGCTGTCTAACAATTTGAACGATGCGCGCCGCCTTGTCAAGGGACTTGGTCGGTCGGGTCGTCGGGAACGATATCCAGTTGAAAGCGGCGAAGCGTCCTGTCGGTTCGAAATTCTGTCAGCAAGGCCTGGTAAGCGTCGACCACGCTGAGGCACTGGGTGGAGCCAACATCGGTCGCGCGCTGGTTGATCCAGCTGCTGAAAGATGGCCATTGGTCCAGCGGCGTGCAGGTCATACCGGGGTTCGTCGCCACTGCCTCGGTTGCCGGCAAGTCGACGGGCCAGGCACCGACGCTACCAGCAGGCAGTGACAACAGCGAGATATTGTGAATGGCATCAAGGTGCCGTCCTGAACCCTGGCGCCGCGTCAACTTGGCCTGGCTGGCGTCCACCAGCCAGGCAGCGCCGGCGCCAACCACCTCGAAATGCGCTTCACCGTGGTCCCGGCGAAGCACCAGGGCCGTGGTTTCATCCACACCAACTCCGAGAGTTCGTTGGCTGTCCATCAGCAGCCGGGATAGCCGAAGCTGGCGATGGCGCTCGGAGAAATGGGTGTCAACGATGGCGTCGGTTACCGTGCCCAGGCCGCCGGCGGGATGCCAGGTAAGGCTGTCTCCGCGCAGTCCCTCCGGACAATTCCCGGAACGCTCGCAGCCGGGCGGCGGTGGCGGGCTGGCAATGGCGCCATCGCGCAGTCCCGCCAGGTTACTACCGTTGGAAATCATGTCGGCGCCTGACTGGACGGCCGCGCCCGCGCTGGTGCCACCAATGAGTAGTTGGCCCTTGTTCAGGCGCTCCAGAAGGCGCCGAAGCTCCAGTGTGGCCTCGCCGTCTTCGTGCCTGAAAGCATGCAGGGTCAGCCATTGGTCGCCGCCGTTGATAAACAGGCCATCAATCGCGGAAACCATGGCAAGGCCTGCAGAGGGGCTGGCACAAAACGCCTGTTGTTCAGCGAAACGTTCTGGCCACACCTCGTCGCGTCGGAAGCTTCCCAGCTCGCGGGCCTGGTAGTCGGCAAGCTGGTCGCAAGCGTCGTTGTCGCGCGCGGCGCGCACTGCGGCATCCAGTGGCAGCCACACCGCCTCGGCGCCGGCCTCGGCAAAAGCGTGCAGATAGAAATCCAGCGCGTCATAAGGGTCACGAGCTGATGCCGTGGACACGGCGATCACCGGTCGCTCCTTGCCGCTGATGTCGGCGGCAAGGGCTACCACGCGTTCGAAAACCTCGACCGCATGGCGGTTCTGGCTGTCGGCCAGTCGCACCTGCTCCGGCTGACCGCTGGTCGGCCGTTGGAAATGGTCGAATAGATGGTTCCACTGACGGTCATCCGCCCGATCTTCAAGCCTGGATTCGTCGTGCTGTCGAATTTGCGCGCCTAGCTCCCGCCGGCTGAGCGCTTGCTTCGGATTCGCCTCGGCAATCGCCTGCAGCAGTCGCGTCCATGCGTCGATGTCTTGCTCGCTGAATACCCCCGCGGCACTGGACTGCCAGGCTTCAATCCGTTTGGCATCGACCAGGAAATGATCCACAGCACGGGCCTCGCTGGGCCAATCTGGCTCGCCCTTGCATTGGCTCGGAGTCATCGAGGTGCAAACCGGCAGGTGCCCACCGACCAGCACCACGGTGGCCTTCGCCGCCAACGGCCAGGCCAGGCCGATGCCTGCAAAAACAAGGACGGAGTAAAACAGTGGGGCGGAAACTCGGTTCAAGGGGCTACACCGGGGCAATCAGTTGACTTGGCTTTTCACGCTACTGTAATCTCGGGGCCATGACAACGAAATCCTCTGTCGCCCTGCCGGTTCGTCCACCCGAGCCGCATGCCTTCCGTCTCAGGAGCTTTTACCTGAGCGAGTGGTTCGACGAATAGATCGCTCTCTGCCACCACCCGGTGGCCTGTCTGCAATGCCTTTTCGAATGACGTCCTGCCGCCCTGTGGCCGGTGGTGGCATTCGTCAACAGACTGGAGAGAGTCCCATGAAAACACTGATTCACCTCACCGCGTCAGGCGTTGCCCTGGCCATGCTTGGTAGTTCGCAACTGGCTGTCGGACAAACCTCCGAAGTGTCCGGCGAAGCCGAGCGCGACACCATCACCGTGACCGGCACCCGAATCCAGGGTATTGACCTGGAAGGTGCCCAACCGCTGATCATCATTGATCGCGAAGAGATCGAAATGTCGGGTGCCGACAACCTGATCGACCTGTTTGAAACACTAAGCGTTGCCGGGGGCGGCGAGGGTACCTTCTCGACCCGGACAGCCGGAGCGCTGTCCAGCTCATCTCCGGTCGGTTCGGCCGGAGTGTCGCTGCGCGGCCTGGGCACGGCCTCGGCGCTGACCCTGGTCAACGGCCGGCGCGTGGCAGTATCGTCCTTTGCCAACCGCCAGGCCAGTTTCGTCGACATCAACACTATTCCGCTGGCCGCCGTCGACCGGATCGAAGTGCTGCCCAGTGGCGCCTCGGCCATCTACGGTGCCGATGCCGTGGCCGGCGTGGTCAACATTATCCTGCGCAATGACCTGGACGGTATCGAATTGGCCGCCAGCTATGGCAACTCGGGTGCTTCCAGCAACGATGGTCGGTACAACGTTAATATCGCGGCTGGCTTCAGCACCGAGCGCAGCCGGACGACGCTGATTGCCGACTGGTTTAAGCGCGAGCCGCTGTTTGATCGTGACCGGCGCGAAACGCGCAATGAAATCCGGCCAGCCCAGCAAGGTATCTTTCCCAGCTTCAACGATCTCTTCCTGATGTTCGACGACATCACCGAAAAGCCTGACGATGGTGGCTGCCCGGCTGACCAGTTCGTTGGCGACGGCGTGTTTGGCGAGTACTGCGAGCTGGACCGTGGGCAGATTGTGACCACCCGGGACAAGTTCGAGTCGCGCTCGTTGACTGCCTTGTTCAATGTCGACGTGACGGCCAGCACCGAGTGGTTCAACGAATTTTCCTTTACCCGGGTCGATTCGCGCGGCACCAGCTCACCGGCACCGTTTTCGCGCATCCCCGTTGACCCTTCCCGCATTGACTGGCCTGACGGTCTGGTGCGGGACATCAACGCCGAGGGCGGTGTCGATGATTTCAGCGAGTTTTTTGGCTTCCCGATCTTTGCCTGGGGCGCCTTTCCCGATCCGCGCCAGGTAGAGGTGCAGACCGATGCCCTTCGCTTCACCAGTGGACTGCGCGGCAATATCGGCCAGTGGGACTGGGAAAGTGCGCTCAGCTACGGCCGCAGTGAATCCACCCAGGATGGTGTGGCAGGCTTGTACCGAACACTGGAATTCCGCCAGGCCATGCTGGCCAATCTGTGTGATGACGGCAGCTTTGGCCAGCGTTGGGACAACGTTTTGGGCCGCAACCCCAGCTTCGTCGGTGGCCCCAGTTGCGAAGACCTGGGCCGTCGCACCGTGGTCTACAACCCGTTTTTTGGCCAGGTAGACCAGGACCCGCTGATCGACAGTCTGCTGCGAACGCCGGCCCAGCGCCGCGGCAAGTCGGAAATGGTCAGTTTCGATGTTCGCACTTCGGGTGATCTGTTCGAGTTCAACGGTCGCTGGGTCAAGGGCGCCTTCGGTTACGAGCACCGGCGCGAGGACATTCGCGATGACCCGAGCGCCGAGGCGCGTTCGACTGCCGACAACCCGGAACCCACGCTTCGCTTCAGCTTTACCGAGGCCCAGGCCAAGCGCCAGCAGAACTCAGCCTATGGTGAGCTGTACGTACCTCTGAGCGATGACTTCGAGCTGCAACTGGCTGGCCGCTTCGACCATTACGACGACTTCGGTTCGGATTTTAACCCCAAGGTTGCTTTCCGCTGGCAGGCGCTGGATCGTTTGATTTTGCGCGGCTCCTGGTCCACCTCCTTCCGTGCGCCGTCGCTGGCCCAGTCTGGCGCCGGCATTACCCTGTCGTCGTTTTCCATCCCCTGCGACCAGGTGCCGGAAGCCTGCGGCGGCCAGGCCAGCGGTGCCAACGCCATTGATACCGAATTGCTTGGCAACCCCAGCCTGAACCCTGAAACGGCTGAGAACATCGGGCTGGGCTTCCTCTGGCAGATTGGCCAGGATACTGACCTGACGGTTGACTACTGGTACATCCGCCATGAAGACCTGGTTGGCCTGGACGAGCTGGATTTCATTCGCCGTGCCTTCGCCGGGGAGTTCAATGTGGTCGACCTGGATGCCGGCGATGCCCCTCTGCCGCAAGGCATGCCAGGCTTGATTCTTGAAGGTGGCGCCATTGCCCAGGCCAACGTGCCGCTCCAGAATTTTGGTTTCCAGACCACCGACGGGGTGGATATTTCGCTGGGTCACCGATTCCACACGGATCGTTTCGGCACGCTTCGCCTGGTCGTGGATGGTACTTACCTGAACCGCTTTGACCGGGAGTTCTCGCCGACCTCTGGCTCGGAGTCGCTGGCAGGCGAGTGGCGCTATCCGCGCTGGCTGGCCAATGCTTCGCTGCGCTGGCGCGGGGAGCGCTGGGGTGGTCGTGTTCGCGCCAACTACACCCATGGCTACAAGGATGATCTGGAGGGCTTGCGCCAGGACGTGCTGGACGAATTCGGCCTGTCGCCGGATTCGCCAATCAATGTGGGCTCCTGGCTGACCTTTGGAGCCAGCGTGTCTTACGACCTCACGCAGAGTGCCTGGTTGACGCTGGATGTGGACAATATTCTTGATCGCTCGCCGCCGTCGGTGTTCGGCTCCGCCGCCGGCGTTGACTTCGTCAATCACAACACCATGGGTCGCTACTTCCTGTTGCGTTTCAACCAGCGCTTCGACTGAGCGTACGATCCGCCTGGCGTCCGGCAGACGGTTGCCGGCGTCTCCCGCTCCGGCTCAAGCCGGGGCGGGCGGCTGTTTTGGCTTCCAGAGAAAGGAACCTCATGATCCTCATCAAGCAGGCGCACGTGTTCGCGCCCGATGACCAGGGCCCGATGGATGTCTTGATCATCAACGAACGAATTGTCTCCATGGCTGGCTCAATCAGTCCGCCCTCCCTGCCTGGCCAGGCGCTCAGGCAACTTGACGGCCAGGGTTGCTTGCTGGTTCCTGGCCTGGTCGACCCCCTCGTGCATTTGTCTGGCGGCGGCGGGGAGGGCGGCTTTGACCGTCGAACCCGGCCGCTGGAGGCTGAAGCCGCATTTGCCGCCGGAATTACCACGGCCATTGGCTGCCTGGGCACGGATGCCATCACTCGCAGCCATGCCGACCTGCTGGCCACCGTGCGTGGGCTGCGCTGCCGTGGGCTGAATGCCTTCTGCCTGACCGGATCCTACGCTGTGCCGCCCCCCACACTCATCGGTAGTGTCGAACGTGACCTGCTGCTGATTCCTGAAATGATCGGTCTGGGCGAAGTTGCCATTGCCGACCATCGCGGCTCCCAGTCTGACTGGCGTGCCCTGGCTGAGCTGACCGCAGAATGCCGGCGGGGCGCCCTGCTGGCAGGCAAACGCGGCATGGTACTCGTGCACCTGGGTGATGGCCTGGCGCCGTTCGAACGTCTGGAGACCCTGATTGAGCACACCGAGATTCCCCGTTCGGCGTTTCTGGTAACCCATGCCAATCGCACCGCCCACACCTTTGAGGCGGCATTGGCGTTCGCCCGGGCTGGCGGCCACATCGATTTCACCACCAGCACGACCCAGGCATTTATTGACGCTGGCGAAGTGCCGGCAGCTCAAGCACTTGTAAGAGCCCTGGACCACGGTATCCCGCCTGATCAAATCACGTTCAGCTCGGACGGCCAGGCCAGTCTGCCTGCCTTCGATGACGATGGCCGGCTCACTGGCTTCCAGGTGGCTGACCCCGGCAGTCTGCTGCGGGCATTTCAGTCGGCTGTGCTCGATCACAACGTGCCCCTTCCAGTGGCCTTGTCGGTGGTAGCGCGCAACCCGGCCCGACTGTTTGCCTTGAACGATGTCGGTCGCCTGCATATAGGGGGGCGAGGCGATGCTTTGTTGCTGACCGAAGACAATTTGTCGAGGGTGGCCACACTGGCCGGGGGGCAGTTGGTGGACCTGACTGAACCCGCTCGACTTCAACGTTGTTGACTGGCCTTGCCTGAACGGGGCGCTCACCGGCGCTTCGTCACACTGGTGGGTCGATATTCAATGGAGAACCGTATGAGGATTTTGATGATTCTGACCTCCCATGCCGAGCTCGGCGACAGTGGGCACAAGACCGGCTTCTGGCTGGAAGAGTTCGCTGCCCCGTACTACGTGTTCAAGGACGCCGGTGCCGACATCACTCTGGCATCACCGGCGGGTGGCCAGCCGCCAATCGATCCCAACAGCGAAAATGACGACGCGCAGACCGAAGACACGCGTCGCTTCGCCGCCGATGAGAAGGCAAAGGAGGCATTATCGGCCACGCACAAGCTCGCCGATATAGCCATTGACAGTTTCGATGCCGTATTCTTTCCTGGTGGCCACGGCCCCCTGTACGATCTGTACGCCGATACCGACAGCCAGGCACTCATCAAAAGCGCTGCCGCTCAAGGCAAGGTTGTTTCGGCCGTGTGCCATGCTCCAGCGGTATTTCTCAAGGTGAAGACGGCACAAGGCGAGCCCTTTCTGAAAGGCCGAAAGCTGACGGCCTTCAGCAATAGCGAAGAAGAGGCGGTTGGACTGACCGAAACAGTGCCCTACCTGCTGGAGGACGAGCTGCAGAAACAGGGTGCCAGCTATCACCGAGCCGGTGACTGGGCTTCGAACGTTGTAATCGACGGGAAATTGATCACAGGGCAGAATCCGGCGTCGTCCGCCGCTACGGCGGAAGCCGTGGTTGCTGCGTTGAGGTCCTGACGCATTCACCCGGTCCCCATCTACCCGGCCCGCGCACCCTCCAGGGATGCGCGGGCCTTGTTCGTTCTGGCTGAAAAAATTTTTCTGTCGGTCGAGAAGCCAATTCCCGTCAGATATCTAGATATCGTCCAACTGACGCGTAGACTGCACCAGTTCCATGGCTTCGTGGCGCTCGATGCTTGCCAGATCGCCAAAGACCTGGCGGACGCTCTCGGAACGTGCCTGGTCACGAAGGTTGGCGTAGAGAGCGACAACCTCATCATGAAAGGCAGTCACCTGGTCGAGCAGATCATCGGTAGTTCTGGAATTCGCCAGGATGCTGTCATCGAGGCCTTCAGACGGTGAAGGCGGCGTTCGATCGAACCATGTTGACAGCGTGGCCTCGCTGGCATCTTGTCGGTATTCGTCAATGGCTCTGGCCAGTCGAGTCTGGTGCTCGGCGAGGTAATCAAGAATAGCTTCCAGGCGGGCATCAGCCTGGGAGGATGCCGCCGACAAAGCCTGCTCAGCCGCAACGGTATGCAACTTTTGGGCGTGGTCGAGAATTTCCTGTACGGTTTGATATCGCATGGCACACCAAGTTCTGAACAAGAAAAAATACTAACAGAGACGTCAGAAATGGTGCGTCGCTGGCTTTTTTCATGGCCTGTGCTGTTTGCGGGACCATTTGTGAGCTTGCTTGCCTGAGTTCCCCGCAAGCTTCCATTTCAGGGGAGTGGACAAGGCTGAACTTGACCGCAAGCCTATTTTCGTTATCATTTCGTGCTTTGCGTCACTCAAATGGGCGCAATCTATGATCACGTACAGATGCTGACAGCGTAAAAAAGGGGAGAGTCATGATCTATTTGCGGCCGTTTCTGGCCTTAGCGGTTTTGTGTGCGGGTTCTGCCGCATGGTCCATAGATGACTCGAGGGTCAACCGGGACGGATCCGAAGCGCGGTTATCCGAACCACGCTCTGCTGACGTCTTTCGTTGTGGTGGGCATCAACAACCGGCGTGCCGCGCTGGTCGAGTTATAAGCACATTCACCGACGAAACGGCTTTTTTGGCCGAAGTTGCAGCTAATTTCTACGAAGAGGATTTCTCCGGGCTTGCCACTGGGGACGCCGGGGCATCCATCGATTTCACCGGCGGCATTTGGAGCTATACGGTTACCGCAGAAGGGCCTGGAACCAACACCCTGTTCAACTCGCCGGGACTCCTGTCGGTGAATGCGGCGGCTGATTCCCTGCGGATTACGTTCACTGGCGAGCCGGTGTTTGCCGTGGGTGGCTACTTCTTTTCCACCGATTTTGATTTTGACGCCAACGGCAACGCTGTGACCATCACCTTGGATGATGGAACCAATGTCGTCCTGGACCCCAGCGATGATTCGACTTTCACCGGCTTTGTGAGCACCAGCGACCCAATCCTGTCGATTGATATCCTCGCATCCAATGATCCGGACGCAGGCTGGGCGACCATCGATCGTTTGTTCGTCGGCACGGAAGGTTTTGGGGTAGGCGGCACGCTTTCGGGGCTGGCACCCGGAAATGACGTGGTCCTTCAAAACAATGGCGGCGACGATCTCACGCTCAGTGCAAACGGAATGTTCGAGTTTGGTGACCTTCTTTCAACAGGCAGTGCCTACGATGTAACCGTGGCTAGTCAGCCGGTGTCGCCCAACCAGATCTGTACTGTGACCAACGGCGCTGGCACTGTTGCTGGTGCTGACGTGACCAATGTGGAAGTCACCTGCGTGACCGAGACCTACACGGTGGGCGGTATGTTGTCCGGCCTGGCAGCAGGCAACTCAGTCGTCCTTCAGAACAACGGCGGCGATGACCTGAGTCTGAGTGCCGATGGCAGCTTCACGTTCGCCACGGCGCTGGCCGACGGCAGCGCCTACGACGTGACCGTGCTGGCTCAGCCGACCGACCCGAACCAGGTTTGTACCGTCACTAACGGTGCCGGTAGCCTTGCAGGTGTCGATGTCACCAATGTGGAAGTCACCTGCGTGACCGAGACCTACACGGTGGGTGGCACCTTGTCAGGCCTTGCGTCGGGTAACACGGTCGTTCTCCAGAACAACGGCGGTGACGACCTGAGCTTGAGTACCGACGGCAACTTCACCTTCCCGACGGCGCTGGCTGATGGCAGCGCCTTCGACGTGACTGTGCTCACGCAGCCGACCGATCCGAACCAGGTCTGCTCTGTGACGAACGGTATTGGCGATATTGCCGGTGCGAATGTCACTGACATTGAAGTTATCTGTGTGATCGAGACCTACACAGTTGGCGGCACGTTGTCCGGCTTGGCTTCTGGTAACTCGGTTGTTCTTCAGAACAACGGCGGTGACGACCTGAGCTTGAGTACCGACGGCAGCTTCACGTTCCCGACGGCGCTGGCGGATGGCAGCAGCTACGACGTGACTGTGCTGGCTCAGCCGACCGATCCGAACCAGGTTTGTACCGTGAGCAACGGCGCTGGCACTGT
>PWYW01000040.1 GCA_003567685.1 Gammaproteobacteria bacterium | reverse complement strand
CTCCTTGCGATGGCTCACGATAAATTCAGCCGACTGCACAAACATACCGCCGGAACCGCAGGCCGGGTCAAACACCGTGCCGCCATGCGGCTCGATGATCTCGACCATCAGACGCACCACCGAACGCGGAGTAAAGAATTCCCCGCCACCCTGGCCCTCGGCCATGGCGAACTTGCCCAGAAAGTACTCGTAAATCTGGCCAAAGACATCGCCACTGGCGTCGTCCGGAATGTTGTCGAACTGGCGCAGCAGCTCGAACGGCAGCTGCTGGCTGACCGAAGTGCGGGTCAGACGATAGTACTCATCCTTCGGCAGACTGCCGGCCAGCTCCTGCTTGTACTGCTCAATCGCTTCCATCGCCGACTCGATCGCCTTGGCAATGTCCTGATCCTCGGAGAGATCGAGCAGATAGCTATAGCGGGCATGCTCCGGCAAGTAGAACCCGCACTTGCTCACCGCAATCTCATCCAGCGGCTTTTCCCGACGAGTCCCCTTCAGCTTCTGGTATTCCTCGAGAATGGCATCCTCATGCCGCCGGTAGTTGATATCGGCAAACTTCAGAAAGATCAGCCCCAGCACCGGCGTGCCGTATTCGGAAGCCTTGAGATCTGAATTGGCCCGCAGCTTGTCCGCCGCCGACCAGAGATCGTCTTCGAGTTGTTTCAGTTGCTCTCGATTCACGGATTAAAAATTCCAGATTCGTTTTCGTAGCTCGGTGGGACTGACCGTAGGGTGGGCCAGCAAGTCAAAATAGTACCAACTTGGTCGGCACCACATTGCCCGCCACCCCGACCAGGGCCGCCAGTCGGCAAAAGCCATGATTGGGGGCAGGATTCATTTTCGGTCTTTTTGGTATAGCCGCTGGACACGAAATAGGCACGATTTAGGCACAGTCGCCATTTTCGCGTTCTCTCTGAGCATTCCTTAAAGGTCTTTGATTTGAGGCCCGGGCGTATCCGCTTTGGGCGTCTAATGATGAATACCCATTTATTTCCAATGGGTTAAACGGGCGACCCGGGATGAGAAAAACTCCAGCGTTCTGCTATAATGCCGACTCACGCGCCCGTAGCTCAGCTGGATAGAGTACTGCCCTCCGAAGGCAGGGGTCACAGGTTCGAATCCTGTCGGGCGCGCCAGATACGAAAAGGCCTCGCGAAGCGAGGTTTTTTCGTATCTGGGGTGCTCGATGGCTTGATGAGGACCTGAGGTTCGAACCGAGGGCCCTTGGGGCCCGAGCTCGCTGAAACGCGAAGCGTTTCAGGCCGCAGGCCAAGGCGCTGCAGGCGCCGCAGCAATCCTGTCGGGCGCGCGATTCACTGCCACAGGCATTCGCTCATGATTCGGTTGTGGACGATGGCCAGCCAGCCCGGGTCAGGGCTTTCCTCGGTGATATGAGCATCGCAGTCGCGGCCATCGCCCTCGCCGAAGCTTGCGCGGTGGCACTGGGCAACCGCCTCGAGCGTGGCCTCGCTGCCGTTGCTGTCAAGGTCCAGTCCGGCCAGGCACGACTGCGCGCCCTGGTAGTTGTCGATATGACATTGCGTGGCGACGCCGGCCCAATCAGGGGCTTCGCGCTTGTCGTCTGCGACCTGGCGGGCGCAAGTCGCGATCTCTTCGATGGCTTCCGCCGGGCCCACTCTGGATTCGAGGCAGGCTTGGGAAGAATCGTACTCGTGGCCCTCCATGACCTGGGGCGTGTCGTAATGATGGGTGCAAATGAAGCTCCAGAAGTCTTTTTCATAGCCGAGCTTTGATTCGTAATAAGCCCCGATGTCAGGACTCCCACTTTCGCTGGCCTGTGCGGTCGGCAGGCCATTGAGCAAAGCGAGACTGCCTGGCACGGCAAGCGCCAATGCGGTGGTCATGATGATGGGCAGGGAGGTCTTTCCAAACATGGGGTCTCCTTCAGTTCAGGGGCGGATAGTTGTGACGAGCGAGACGACCTACCCCTGGCCTCGGCGGGCCAGGGGATTGCCGGTTTGTCAAAGTTCGACCAGTTCCACGCGCCGGTTCTGGGCGCGGCCGTCTTCCGTACGGTTAGTGGCGGCGGGCGCCATCATGCCGGCGCCGGCGGCTTGCAGTCGCTGCTGTGCAATATCATGACGTTCCTCCAGCCAGCGGGCCACGGCCTGGGCGCGTTCCATCGAGAGGCTCAGGTTGTAGTCGAAATCACCCACGTTGTCGGTGTGGCCCACAATCAGCAACTCCAGGTCGCTGTTGTCCTGGAGCACGTCGGCGATGGTAGCCAGGGCATCGGCGGATTCATCAATGATGTCGGCGCTGTCGAACTCGAACAGGATGTCGCGCACGGCAACTCGTCCTTCGGCCAGGATGCCGGCTTCGATGTCTTCGGCGCTCAAGTCTTCCCGGTCGTGCGCGGCCACGATGTCGTCGCGCTCGGTGGGTTGCCCTTCCGGCGGTTCCGGTGCCGCCATGGCCAGCTCGGTTTCTTCGCCGGCCTTGTCGACCACGTCCACGCGTAGCACGGGTGAGCCGTCGCTGCGATTGGTGTGCATGAGCACGTTGACGAAGACAGGCTCCTCGGTATGCGTGGCGGCAATGAAGCGCATGTCGCGGCCGCTACGCGGCCAGCCGAATCGGCCCATGCCAACACCGCTGGGACGGCTGCGATCGAAGGTGTCGAAGCGGTGAAAGCCGCTGCCAAGTTCATCATCGCTGCCGGCGTAATCAATCTCGAAGCCAGCCTCTTCAAGGCCGTCGCGGAAGACGCGCTTGACCTGCAAGGTGCTGATGTCCGGGTTGTTCAACAGGTACAAGAGCTGGGTGTGCTCGCCTTCCAGGTTGCGGGCGTGATTGAATTCGCCGTCTTCGCTCGGGCCGAAAGTCAGCCGGACACGGGTCAGTTCGACAAATTCATACGACAGTATTTCGCTGCCGTCCACGCGCGGTACCAGGCGGTGATCGCCCCATTCTTCCGGTTCGGCCAGCAGGCTGCCGTGTGAAAGACCCAGCGCCATGGCCGCGAGCATCAGGCCAATCTTCAAGCGGTTTTGCATCGTTGTGCTCCAGATAATCAAGTCCTGTAATCACTAACGCAAAGCCGGAATTGGCTACGCCAGGCTGAATCCGGAGCTCATGAGAAGTATCGCCATGCAATACCCTGGGGTCTGAAAGAAGCGACATTGCCGGATCTTCTTGCTCGTGAGTCTCGTCTGGGGTTTCCTGTGTCTCCATTGATGGCTCATCAACAAGGAAACCGCCATGTCCACCACGGTTGAGTTCAACCACGTTTACCTGACGGCAACCGGCATCTGTCTGCCGGGCAAGCCGGTCAACAACGACGAGATGACTGACTTCGTGCCCCCGGTAGGCGCGGCCAGCGAGCGCATTCGCCGACGCGTGCTGGCGCAGAACGGAATTGCCACCCGGCATTACGCCATTGATCGACAGAGCAAAACCCGGCAGTCGGTCGCGGGCATGGCGGCAGAGGCCGTCAGGCAGTGCTTGCCGACGGATTCGGCAAAGGTGGATTTGCTGGCCACGGCCAGTTCGGGCGGAGACCTGGCCCTGCCTGGCCTGGCTTGCCAGGTGCAGGCCGAACTGGGCTGGCGTGCCTTGAGTACGGTTAGTCACCACGGCGTATGCGCCGCCGGCATGCAGGCTGCCGCCAATGCGGCGCGCGCCATTGATCGCGGGGAAAACGACGGTGCGGTGGTCGTGGCCAGCGAGTTGCCGTCGCGCCTGTTCAAGCGCAGCCGTTTTGCCGATGAGCGCCTGGACTTCAATGCCCATTTCCTGCGCTGGATGCTGTCTGACGGTGCCGGTGCCTGGTGTCTGCGACGCCAGCCAGCGCGCCAGGGCACCTCACTACGCCTTAAATGGGTTCATAACGTCAGCCACAGCGGCGATTACCCCTTGTGCATGCAGATGGGTGCCAGTGCCGATGGCAAAAGCGCCTGGCTGGATTACCCCACCTTTGCCGAGGCCGAGGCGGCCGGCGCGCTCAGCCTGCGCCAGGACATTCGCCTGCTGCCCAATCTGTTCGATATTGGCATCCACGAATACGTGGCCCTGGTCAAGGCCGGCGCAATCGAGCCCGATCGGGTTGATCATTTCCTTTGTCACTATTCTTCCGAGCACTTTCGGCCAATGGTGGCCGATTGTCTTGAGCGCAGCGGCCTGATCATTCCGACCGAGCGCTGGTTCAGCAACCTGACGCGGCGCGGCAACACCGGCTCGGCGTCCATCTTCATCATGCTTCATGATCTTCTGGCCGAACGCACCCTGGCGCCGGGCGAACAGGTGCTCCTGTTCGTGCCCGAGTCGGGAAGATTTTCGGTGTCGTTTGCCTTGCTGGAGGTGGTCGCCCCGGCGCCCGCGAGTTCGGCCGGGGCGGGCTCAACGGCGGATAAGCTTTCGGCCGAGGTGAATGCCGGGGTGAACGACAAGGTTCAACCCCCCCAGGACCCGAACGCCCTTCCTGCTGAAAGCCACCCGGCGCTGCGGCCGCTGATTGCCGAGCTGGCCGAGGTATGGCACGACTACCGGGCGCGCGTCTGGCACACGCCGCTGGTTCGACGCATCGTCGACGGCACGCTCGGCAAGAGCGACTACCTGAGCTGGATGGCCCAGTGGATTCCGCAAGTTCGCCAGGGTAGCGGCTGGATGCGAACGGCCAGAGCTGGCCTGTCGCCACGGTTTGCCGCGCTGGCCGCCATCATCGATACCCATGCCGCGGAAGAACAGGACGATTTTCAGATCCTGTTTGAAGACTATCGCCGCGCCGGAGGTCCGGTGGCCAGCATCGACGCGCTGACGCGTAACCCTGGCGGTGAGGCCTTGCACGCCTGGTTGAATGCGCGGGCCAGCCAGCTTGATGCCGTTGGGCTTCTGGGCGCGATGTACATTATCGAAGGTACCGGTCAGCGAATCATTCCGGCCTTGTTGCCCCTGCTCAAACGGCGGTTTCCGGAACTGCGGCCGTGTTTTCGTTTTCTCGACTATCACGGCGAGAACGACATCGCCCATCTTCAGCGTTGGCTGGATGCGGTGGAGATCACCCTTCAGGTGGCAGACAGCCCGGAGGCGCTGGCCGCCGACATCGTGGCGTCGGCCCGATGCACGGCGAATTTGTACCTGATGCAGATGCGCGACATCCTGGAGGCCGCATGAAGCCGCTGACGAATGTCGAAGACCGCCTGCATGACCCGCAGGATCCCGACCCCTGGCTGGCCTTGTACCTGGATCAGAGCATTCCCTTTGATGATGGCGTCAAGGCGGCCTGGCTGCGGGATTCATCCAGTCGTTCGCGCCAGTTCCTGTTGCCGCTGGTCAGGCCGCTGGCGCGTCTGACCATTGTCATTCTGCAAGTACTCAAGCTGTTCGTGCCTGGCCACTGGCGGGCATCGGGCCTGCTGCATGGCCTGCTGGTCTGGGGCTTGAAACGCTTTGTGCGGCCCGAGGCCAACTGGCTGATCCTGCGTCACTTCTGGCTGGGCAGTGACATCCTGGATTTTATTGCCCGCAATTCAGGCACGTCGGTCAAGACCGAGCCGCTAAGGCCGCGGACGATCGACGATTTGCGCGATGATGTGTTCTTGCGGCACGACCTGAACCTGTTCAATTTCATCATCCGCTTGAATCGCGAACTGCGAGATCAGGGGCGGCGATTGAGCGCGCCGGAACGGCTGGATTTCACCGGTCTTGCCAACGACGGGCCGAAACTGGACGACATGCCCAATCGCTGGACGAATGTGCTGGATCTGCAGACTGCCATCGAGCTGTTCACCCCGGTCTACCAGCTGTTCCTGAGCGACGACGATTTCTGGCGGGCCACCAATTCGCTGCAACTGGATGAAACCGTTGGCCTGTATTGTGCCGCCCTGATTGACGCCGACAGTCGCCACCTGGCGCTGATCAACAACAAGCACCCGCTGGTGCCTGAGTCCACCTTGCGGGCGGGCTACCGCCTGGCCCTGCATGGTCTGTCGACCGAAGCGCTGCACGCTCTGTTGCAAATGCTCGCGGCTCAGCAAGTAACCGGGTCTGGTGCCGAATCGAGGGAGTACAATGAGAAATTACCCAATCCTAGGCAATCCAAAGGGAGCCCTTGAATGCTGCACGTTGATATTCCGACTCTGCCCGAAATCCAGACGCTGGTTGCACAGCGCAACCCGGCCAGCGTGTCGATTTACCTGGAAACCACCCCGCAAACCCAGCACATTGGGGAAGCCGGCATTGTGCTTTCCAACCTGATCAAGCAGGCTGACGAGCAGCTCGAAGCCGCCGGCATTGACAAGCGCACTCGTTGGGCGATTGTCGAACAACTCGAAGACGTCAGCGAGGACGAGGACTTCTGGAAATATCAGGCCAACAGCCTGGCTATTTTCGCCACGCCTGACAGCCATCGCAGCTACCGTCTGCCGAACCGCCTGGGCAATCTGGTCCAGGTGGCCGATCGCTTCCACTTGAAGCCGCTGATTCGCTCGGTCAGCGTGGAGCAGCACGCCTTTGTGCTGGCTTTGGCCGAAAACGAAGTTCGGGTTATCGAAGTGTTCAGCGATATGCCGGCTGCCGAAATCAAGGTGCCGAACCTGCCCAAGGATGCCGCCTCGGCAGTGGGCACCGGCACCGTCAACACCCGCTCGCATTCGTCAGGCCGTCTGCACGGCAGCGAAGGCCAGAAGGTGCACCTGCGGAAGTTCTGCCGCATGATCGACGCCGCTCTGCGTCCGATGCTGGCGGGTCGTCATGAGCCGTTGATTCTGGCCGCTGCCGAGCCGCTGCTGTCGATCTACCGCTCGGTCAACACCTACCCCGAGTTTGCCGAGCAGGTGATTGGAACCAGCCCGGTGCGTGTGCCGGCCCATGAACTGGCCGAACAGGCAAGGCCCATCCTCGACAAGCGTCACGCCGATTCCATTGAGGCCTTCAAGGCCCTTTATCGTCAGCGCGAAAACGAAGGCCGTGCCACCAGCGACATCGCCATGGCCGCCCGCGCTGCCACCTTTGGTGCCATCGACACCCTGGTGGTGGATATCGACGAAGTGGTCTTTGGTACCGTCGACGAGGAAACCGGCGCGGTCACCTTTGCCGACCATGATGGTGCCGACACCTACGGCGTGGTCGACGAAATCGCGGGCCGTACCCTGGCCATGGGTGGCCGGGTGATCGGCGAGCGCAAGGAAGACATCCCGGGGGATGGATCCCTGGCTGCCGTATTGCGCTACACGATCTGATCTGCCCTAATCACGACCGACGCCGCCGGGCCCACTAGCCCGGATAATTCATGAACTCGCGCGATGATCGCGCAGGATATTGTTCGCACAGTGGATTTTCCGATGGAGTGCCGTATCGAGCCATACGGCCGACTGAGGAAAATCCACTGTGCGGACAATAGACTAGCGAGGGCGCGCGTATGTTCACGAATTGTCCGGGCTAGCGGCGTTCTCACCAGCCGCGCGTACCGGGGCCACCCTTGAACGGGCCGCGCACCCAATCCAGAATCCAGCCGCCGTAAAAGTCGCCCGCCTGTGGTTTTACCTGCTCACCGTCGACAAAGCAGGCCTCCACGCGTCCGGCGTAAAACGAAAGATGGTCCTTGATGATCGGGTCAACGGGCTCGGCATAGGCCCAGCAAACGTCTTCGATCAAGCCGTTGGCGGTTTTCAGGTGCCAGTAGCGGGCCTGGCCTTTCCACTCGCAAAAGGTGCGAGTCTGGCTGGGTTCGAGCCGGCTCATGTCGACGGCATCCGGCGGAAAGTAGAAGCAGGGCGGGTGCGAGGTTTCGAGGATGCGCACACCTTGCCGGGTTTCGGCCAGCACCTGCCCCTCGTGCTCTACCTTAAGCGACCAATCAATGCGTTCAATACGAGGCGGCCGCGGGTAGTCCCAGACCGATTCGATGGGTTTCATCGGAATACTCCAGCAACGATCAGCCCGTAGTGTTGCCGTTTGGCGTGAACGGCAACGCAAGCGGCTTATCATGCTCGCATGAGCACAGCAAACAAGCCTTCCCATCTGGTACTGCTGGGCGGCGGACATGCCCATGTCGAAGTCCTCAGGCAGTTCGGGCGGCATCCCGTGCCCAACCTCAAGCTGACGTTGGTCAGCCGGGATGCGCACAGCCCGTACTCCGGCATGCTGCCCGGCTTCGTGGCCGGCCACTACACGCACAAGCAGGTCCATATTGACCTGGCCAGGCTTGCCCGCTTTGCCGGCGCGCGCTTTATCGAGGCCGACGCCGTTGGCCTGAATCGTGATCGTCGCGAGCTGCTGCTGGCCGATCATAAGCCCCTCGACTACGACCGGCTGTCGATCAACATCGGCTCGACGCCCCAGCTCAAGGTGCCGGGCGCCAGGGAGCATGCCGTTCCGGTCAAGCCCATTGACGGATTCACCGCGCGCTGGAAGGTGTTGCTGGGTCGAGCGCGCCGGGAAACCGCGCCCCTGCGCATCGCAGTGGTTGGCGGCGGCGCCGGCGGGGTTGAATTGACGCTGGCCATGCAACACCGCTTGCGCCAAGAACGGCAGAACCACGGCGGTGACCCGGACAGCCTGGGCTTTCTGCTGCTGACGGCATCGGCTGAATTGCTACCCACGCACGCGCCGCGCGTGCGTCGTTTTTTTCATCGGACCCTGCTTGAACGCAAGGTCGAACTGCATTGCGCTCAGCGCGTGCAACGCGTTGAGGCGGGTCAGCTTTGGACGGAGTCGGGCG
>PWYW01000090.1 GCA_003567685.1 Gammaproteobacteria bacterium | reverse complement strand
GATTCGACGAACACCAGGTACACGTTGCGTCCGGCCAAATCCGGAAGGGGTTGTGCCGCCATCGCGTCGCTGTCCATCGCCTTCAGCAAGTATGCCTGGCCCTCGACCGTCTGCCGGACCTGGCCGGCCTGATCCCTGACCAGTGCCGGGCTGACGCGGTCACTGCCCGGCAGCCACGGCCCAAACAGGCTCAAGACTCCCCCGATAAAAAGAACGGGCGCAAGCAGCGCGGGCGGGGAGGCCAGGCGCGCGGGATGCAACCGGTTGGCCAACCAGGCGACCAGGCCGAGCAGGCTGATGCCCAGCAGCCCTGCCGTCAGCGCCGCCACGCCGAAGCTGGTTGCGCCTTCGATCAGATGAAAGCCGGCGCGCAGCAGTAAGGGATCGAGGGCCACGTTGAGCGGCCGGCTGAGCACCTGACGCACCAGCGCGTCACCGCACAGCACCAGTACCAGCCCGCCCAGCCACAACGCCGCCGGCCAGCGCAGCCAGGCCAGGCCCGGTCGCCCGGCCAACAGCGCCAGCAAGCCGGGCACCAGCCAGGCTTCAGCGACCAGCCAGGGGTTGCCTAACTCGGCGTTGCGCCACCACAAGGGCAGCATCAGAATCAGGCTCAACCAGGCCACGGTCAGCGGCAGTGTCGAGGCCGGCGGGTTCGATGAACTTGTCGCCTTCACCGGGTCGGGGTCAGAATGCATGGTATGAAGCATGCCACGACAGCCATCCACGTTTTGGCGATCAGCCGTTGTTATCCGACGTCGGCAGGCGGCAACTGATGCTCGTGGGAAGCGGGTGGCGAAAGCCCTTTGGCCTGATCAAATCCTGGTGGATTTATCGTCGACCCGGTCGCCAGGCCGGCCTGCGCGCGCTCTACCGCGACTGGTTGCCAACGGGCAGCCTGGCCTTTGACATCGGCGCTCACCTGGGCGACCGTACCCGGTGTTTTCGCTCGCTGGGCAGCCGGGTGGTGGCGCTGGAGCCGCAACCGGCGCTGATGCGCCTACTGGAGCGCGCCCATGGCCAGGATCCGGACGTGGTGTTGTGTCCGCTCGCCGTGGGTGGCGAGCCGGGGCGTGCCCGCTTGGCCCTGAGTCATGCGCATCCGACTCTGGCCACCCTGGATCAGGACTGGCCCGAGGAAGTGCAAGCGGCCAATGCAGGCTTTCGTGGCGTTCGCTGGGACGACCACATTGAGGTCGAGGTCACGACCCTGGACGCGCTGATCGAGGCCCACGGTTTACCGGATTTCTGCAAGATCGATGTCGAAGGCTTCGAGGCCGCGGTGCTGGCTGGCTTGAGCCAACCGTTGCCGGCACTGTCGTTCGAGTTTGTTGCCGGCACCTTGTCGCGAAGTCAGGCCTGCGTGGACCGGCTGGAAAGCCTCGGCCACTACGAGTACAACCTGATTGCTGGAGAAGGCCGTCGCTATCGTTTCGAGCGCTGGCTATCCGGCACCGACCTGACCGCCTGGTTGGCGGGTGGCGCCGATCAGTTACCCTCGGGCGACATCTATGCCCGCTTGATCGACCGCCACACGGCAAGGAATGCAAGCCAATGAACAAGACGCCGACTGATGCCAACGCCTCGGTGTTGGAGTGGGCCAGTTTGACGACCTGCGAGCTTCCGCAAATAGCCAAGCAGGATCCCCTGGCCATCGTGGTGCTTGGTGCCATCGAACAGCATGGCCCGCACCTGCCCTTGTCGACCGATCTGGATATCGGCCAGGGCTTGTGTCGAGCGGCCTTGGCGAACTTGCAGCCCGCCCGGCCTGTGCTGGTGCTGCCGCCATTGGCGGTTGGCACCAGCGAAGAGCATCAATCGTTTGCCGGCACCTTGAGCGTGTCAGGCGTGCAGATGGTGGGCTTGATCGAAGCGCTGGGTGGGAGTGTCGCCATGGCTGGTGTTCGCAGACTGCTGCTGTTGAACGCCCATGGTGGCAACGTCGCTGCCATGAACCTGGCCGCGCTGACGCTGCGGCGTCGCCATGAGATGCTGGTGGTCAAAGCCAACTATATGGCGTTTCCACCGCCAGTCGGCGTTCTGGCCGCCGATGAACTGCGCTGTGGTCTGCACGGCGGCCAGGCCGAAACGGCCATGATGCTGGCTTTACACCCGGACAAGGTGCGCCTGGACAAGCTCGAGGATTTTGACTACGGATGGCAGGCAAACACTCACCTGGGTCCTGAAGGCGAGGCGGCCTGGGCCTGGCTGGCTGAAGATCTGAATGAAGCGGGCGTTACGGGTCAGGCCTCACAGGCCACCGAAGCACAGGGCCAGGCCTTGATCCAGCACTATGCGCTTGCCTTGCGCCGAGTGATCAGCGACAGCCTTGCGCTTGCCTGGCCACCGAACTGACTACCCGGATTGTCGGGAAACACAGCGTTCAGCTGTCCAGCAATTCATCAAGCAAATGGCCGGAGCGACGAGCCTTGGCACTCAGGTACCGCCGGTTGTGTTCATTCACGGTGCCATAGAGCCGGTCATTGGTCGTCACTTCGATACCGCCCTCGGCAAGAGCGCCTATTTTGGAAGGGTTGTTGGTCAGCAAGTGCACACGCGCAATGTCGAGCGCGGCCAGCATGTCCACGGCGACGCCATAGCGCCGCTCATCCTCCCCGAAACCGAGGGTCTGATCGGCTTCCACCGTATCGCAGCCGGCATCCTGCAATTGATAGGCCCTGAGCTTGTTGGCCAGGCCGATGCCGCGACCTTCCTGGGCCAGGTACAGCAACACCCCACCGCCATGCTCGCGGATGCGCTGAATGCCGTTGCGGAGTTGCTCGCCACAATCGCAACGAAGGCTGCCGAACAGATCGCCAGTCAGGCAGGCAGAGTGCAACCGCACGGGCACCGCCTCGGGCCATTCAGCCCGGTCACCAATTACCACGGCAATGTGCTCGCGCAAGCCGTCTGGCTCGCGGAACAGGACGAAGCGCGAGCGGATGGAATTCACCAGTGGAACGTCTGCCTCGCTGATGCGTTTGAGCAAGCCCTTGGCCAGATCGAAGCACTGCTCGGCTGCCCGTGCCGGCACGCTGAGAATCTCCCCGCGTTGAACCGCCAGGTCAATCTCGGCGAGTTTGTCGCTGGCCACGCGGGCCGTGATGGCTGCCGGAATGAGGAGTGCCCGGCGCATCAGGCTGAGTCCGGCCCGCTCTGCCGCGTCGGCGGGACGAGGCTCGCCGAACACGCCGTCGCGGGTCGAGCCGGTGCCACTGGCCGCCTCGTAAAGCAATGCGCTGTCGGTGGAACTGGCCAACAGCGGCAAGGACGCAGCCTGCTGGCTGATTCCCAGACCCATGGCGGCCAGGCGGTGGCGAGTAACCGTCAAGGCCGGCTCGCTGCCGGCTCGGTTGACCAGATCGATGATGGCCTGACTGGCCACGGCTTCAAGCGGATAGACCAGCGAGGCATGGCCCTGACCTTCAAGGCGCTGGTCAACCAGCACCGGCAGGCCTCGTCGCAGGTCAAAGATGGCCCGCTCGATCTGATGCATGACGTTCTCGCTGAATGTGTGAGGATACAACGCTAAACCACCGGCAGTATTGTTTCGTGAAACCGTCAATCAACACGCCAACATACCATGCAGCGTCCCGTCCGACAGGCACGTGGGGGCGCCTGACAGGAACTACAAGCCGCAGGGCCGATTTCCGATGAGCTCGGCCTGGAACCTGCTGCGTGAGGCAGCCCGGCAGAACTGGCAGGCAAGGACAATCTGGACCGGCCACCTTGACGGCAAGCCGATCGAGATCAAGCGCGGTGGCGAGTGGTCTTCGCCAGCCATTGTCGACGCCGAGAGTGCCAGCTGGCTGGACCGCTTGCTGGAAATTGCCACTTGGCCAGGTCCCCTGGTCCTGGGGCAGTTGGGCCAGACGCTTGATGGTCGGATAGCGACGATCAGCGGCGACTCCTTCTACATCAACGGCCTCGAGGCACGGAGCCATCTCCATGCCCTGCGCGCCCTGGTTGATGCAGTGGTGATTGGTGTTGGTACTGCAGTAGCGGATCGGCCCCGGCTGACCGTCCGCCATCTGCAAGGCCCCAGCCCGGTACGCGTGATCATTGACCCGAACGATCGAATGCCGCTTGAGGGTCCACTGGTTGAGTCCGCCGAGTCGGGCCCGCGGGTGGTGCAGCTGGTTGACAGCGCTGTCCCTTTGCGGAAGCTTCCCCGGGCCATCGAGCGTGTGAAGCTCGATCGCCATGCGGGTGGCTTTGACCCAGCAGCGATTGTTCAGTGTTTGGCTGCACAGGGCCTGTCGCGCCTGCTTGTCGAGGGCGGTGCTCACACGGTGTCGCGTTTCATCGCGGCCGGAGCGCTCCACCGACTGCATTTGTTGGTGGCGCCGCTGTTACTGGGTTCGGGCCAAGCGGGTCTGAGCCTGCCGGCCATCGAGCGTCTGGCCGAGGCCCGTCGTCTGCCGATGAATATCCATGCGCTGGCCGATGAGCTGCTGGTCAACGTGGTCCTGGACTGAGCAGCCAGACGACCGCGCCCGGCAAGCTGGCCAGAAAGATGACCGCGCCATAGGTGATGGAGACGGCGACGCCTTCATTGGCAGAGAGACCAATGGCGGTCCAGGCCAGGGCTGAGCCGGTTTCGCGCCAGCCCCATCCAGCGACTGAAAGGGGAACGAGCATCGCCAGCAGTGCCGGCAGCGCCAACAGCATGAGTTGGCCGAAGCCAGCGTCGCTGCCAAGGCCCAGGCCGACCAGGGCAAAGACCACTCCATAGCTGGTCACGATCAGCACCGACAGCCCCAGTTGCAATGGCCAGCGCCCGTCACTGAACAGGGCAAGGCGGCTGTCGGTGATCAGCGTTTGCAGTGGCGGCCAACCGCGCGCAAAGCAGCCCAGGCCCAGAATCACGGCCAGTATCAGTCCGGCTGGCCACAAAACGGTCGGGCCAAGCAGGGCAAGCAACACCGGCAGGCTGAGTACGGCGACCACCAGCTGGCCCGATGCTCGCTCGATGATGACCGCCCGCCAGGCTGGTCCGGCGCGGCCGGAGCGGCGCCGGTGACGGTCGGCCCGCCAGGCATCACCCAGAACCCCCCCGGGCAGAACCTGGTTGCCGAAACTGGCCAGGTAGTAATCGCTGATGGCCAGCCGCCAGGGCAGCACCAACCCCAGACTGCCGGCCGTGAAGCGCCAGCGCCAGGCTGACAGGAGAACTTGGACAACGCTGACCAGCAGCGCCAAGCCCAGATAGCCCCATTGAAGCTGCTGCCATTGCCGGGCAAGCGTGGCAAGGTCCAGCCACAGCAACAGTCCTGCCAGCACCAGAACGCTGGCCAGCCAGCGTAGCCAGACTCGCTTCATTCCGGTGGCAGGGCCAGTAAATCCTGGTGGCCGACCATCAAGCCGAGTTGGCCCATTCTGAGAGCGGAGCCGCGGTTATGCAGCCAATCGGTCAATGCTTTCGCCGGCAATCGATCGGTATCGGCAACGGCCTGGTACCAGTCTTCCAGCAGTACCGGGCCGAGTGTTCGGGCGCGGTTGCTGCCGGCCGGTATGCGCCAATCAGCTGCGGATCGCTGAACCCGAAAACCGTGCACTTGCAGCGCGCGCTCAAGTGCCTCGATCGCGGCTGGCCCCAGTGCCTGTCCCCAGCCCAGACCCTTGGCACCGGTTTGGTGATGGTTGAAGGCCTGCCGACAGAGCTCGTCGGTTGCATCGTTTTGATGCCGACCGTCAGGATCAAGAAAGCCGCGTCGACCATCGACGCTCAGGGCAATCAGCAGCGGCACGTTCCATCCGCTGGAACGCTGGGCCAGGCCCTTCAGCCAATCGGCACTGGCCAGGTCAATCAGCGCCGAAGCGGTCACCAGGACGGGTCGCGGCAGCTCGAGCTCGGGCAGGCGCGTTAGATTGACCGCGCGCGTTTCCAGCTGCTGGACAGGCGCGTCTCGGCCAGCTTCAGTCAGCAGCTTGACGTCCTGGTCCAGCAGCAACCAGTCGCGCGCCGGGCCCAGGCGCGGGGCCAGGTAGCGCAGATTGCTGCCATGGCCTGCGCCCAGGTCAATGATGGGCCCGTCGGGTCTGAGCTGGCCGTCGAGCGCGCTGACAAATTCGGCCGACCGGGCCTGGTGATCCAGTTCTTCGCGAAGGCTCAGCCAGTCTGCGGTAAACGCGTTGCTCATTGGGAGTCCGGTTGTTCATCAGGGGCGGGTGGGCTTGGTCTGGCGGCTGCCAGATTCATACACAACCATCGCTCGAAACGCTCGATGCTGCAAGGCCAGTCGGCCAGCGCCAGGCGCTCATCCAGCGCCGCCTGGGCCAGGCGCTGGCGTAATGGAGGTTCTTCAAGCCAGCTGGCCAGGGCTTGCCCCAGGCTGGCGGCATCGTCAGGTGCCACGCGCAGGGAAGCTTGTTCCGGTACGGTATCGGCCAGTGCGCCGCCGGTGGTACTGACCAGCGCAATGCCGCGCGCCAGGGCTTCGGTCGCCACCATGCCGAAGCCCTCGTAGTGGGAGGGAATCAGGCAAAGGTCGGCTTGATGGTAGCTGTCGGCCAGGATGGCATCGTCGGTTTCGCCCAGCCAGACCAGGCGCCCTGAAAGCCCCAGCCCTTCAGCCTGATTTTTCAGGCGGGAGGCGTGTTCCGGTGCCCGCTCAGGCGAGCCAATCAGCGTCAACTGCCAGTCGCCATCCAGCCCGGCCAGGGCATCCAGCAGGCAGGCATGGCCCTTGCGCGGAGTCAGCGAGGCCACACAGAGCCAGCGTGCCTGGCGGTGCAGTCTGCCATCCCTGGCCAACGCCATGGCGCTGCTGGCCAGATCGGCCCGCTCTACGCCGGGCGTAATGACTGCCACTGGACCCGGGTACAAGGCCAGCTCGGCCAGGCGACGGGCGGTAAACGGGCTGGTCACGGCAACCGCCCGGCAGGCCGCCAGGGCAGTTCGTTCGCTGTCGATAAGCCCCGGGTCGGGCGGCTGGCCGGGCGTTTCATCGGCCAGCGGGTGATGAACCAGGGCCAACAGCTTCAGCCGTTTCGCTTCGGCCTGCGCTTGTTGCGGCAGGCCGCCCAGCGCCAATCCGTCAATGACAACGGCGGCGCCGTCGGGCAGGTCGGCCAGGGTGGTCGCCAGGCTGCGACGCGCCGTGTCATCGGCGTGGGGGAAGCGGCCATCGAGCCCGTGGACAGTGACTTGCCAGCCGCGCGCGCGCAGGCCGGCAACAATGCGCGCGTCATAGCGGTAGCCGCCGGTATTCTGGGCCGGGTCGCCGGGGACGATCCAGGCCAGCTCGGCCGGCTCGGTCAAATTGGCCCCTGGTAGCTGGCCCAGGCGATGTGCGATTCCTTGAGCGAGACCTCAATGGTGTCCAGGCCGTTGGCGTGCGGGCCAAGCTGGCCATCGGCTACGGCCTGGGCCAGTCGGTCAAACACGACCTTGGCCATGAACTCGGTGGTGGTGTTGTGGCCCTTGAAGGCCGGTATGTCATCCAGATTCTGGTAATTGAATTCTGCCAGGGTGTCTTTCAGCACCTGGCTGGCCAGACCAATGTCAACGATCAGGCCATCGGGGTCGAGTTCGCGACGCCGAAAGCTGGCGTCGACCACGTAGGTTGCGCCATGGAGCTTCTGGGCCGGGCCGAATACCTCGCCCTTGAAGCTATGCGCAATCATGAAATGGTCCCGGACGGTCAATGAATACATGCGAGCTCCCATGGGTGTTAACCGGGCCATGCGCCTCATCGCCGCGGCCCGAACGTTGAATCAATAGAGCATTACATGAATTAGTATCGCCGTCCGGGTTTGCCTTTCGGGTGAATGGGTGGCCTGGAAGCCCGCCATGTTCCTTTGCGGTTATCGGAAGTTGGCGGCGGGGACCAGGCCGCGACCGATCGCCACGCCACGCAGGCCGGCCAACTCCAGCTCGTCAGCTCGCAGGGCTTGCTCGATTCGGTCCCGCTCGGCCTCGAGGCGGCGCAGTTGCTGCCGGTCAACGCGAGGTTGGTCAAGCGCCTGTTCCAGGGAACCCAGAACGCGATCAAGCTGATGGCCATGCCGGGTCATGCGCTGCTTGACCGAATGCATGCCAAAGCCGACATCGTAGCCGTCAAGAAAAGCGGACTCGAGCGCTGGTGGGCAGATGCGCCGGTAGAGTTGGCCTGATTGCCCATGACGGAAGCCGTTTTCAGTAGTGCAGAACCATTGCAGACCGTTCTGGTAGCCAGCGTGCCAGGCCTGGTTGTCTGCGGTAATGCCGGCCTCTGCGCAAGCGGCGGAACGCTGCGCCAGGTAATTGGCCTGTCGGCCTTCCCGGGCATCGAACTGGCCTAGCTGGTACCAGTCGGCGACCAGGCACTCGTCGGCGCTCATGGTCGCGCAGCCGGCCAGCAGTCCGGCGAGGGCCAGTAACGACAGCGGTCGAACCAATCGCTGCTTGTTGTTGCTGTTCAGCTGCATGAAATCACCACTTGAAGACGTCGACTGCCCCGCCTCTCGCAGGGGCGGGGCAGTCACGACAGGGACACGCGTTGGCATCTTAGTCATGCAGCGCTTTTTGGAGGCGACCCTGGGCGGCGCGCGCCTCGTCGGTCGAGAAGCGCATGATCTGGGCCACTCGCTGAAGGTTGGCTTCGGCCAGGTCACCAGCGTTGGTAACGCCAATCCGATGGAAAGAACTGATCTGATTGCGGGACATCCGCCCGCTGGGCAGGAACGAGCCTTCCGGCAGGTTGGCCAGCGTGGTTTGCGGAGTCAATGCCGGCCGCGTGGGGTTGACCGGCCTGCGATTGTCCAGGATGTGTTGTCTCAGGCGCTCCTGGCCCAGGTAAACGCTATGGTGACTTCGGTCAATCAAACGGCCAATCGAGAAAGGCTGTGCGT
>PWYW01000064.1 GCA_003567685.1 Gammaproteobacteria bacterium | reverse complement strand
GCAATCCTCGTAAAACCTGCTGTACCAAAGTTAGTTGCCAACGACGACAACTACGCACTGGCTGCCTAAAAACCAGCCTGCTCCCTACCAGTTGAGTCTGCGCTTCTGGATCGGGATCATTCAGCAGAATCGCGTTCGGTCGTGCATCAGGGCTGAATGTTAAATCACACTGAGGCTGGTTGTTGCATGTGCCCTGCCACTCGGGCGGTGCAATAACGAGAAATAATCGAGTGGCTAAGCATGTAGAACCAGGATCAGAAGGTTAGCGGACGCGGGTTCGACTCCCGCCGCCTCCACCAGATCCCCGAACAAACCGGCCTTTCGGCCGGTTTCTTTTTGTCTCGAACTCGTTAGTGAATTCGACGGCGGCGCCACCCGCGGCGTCAGAAACTTGACACCTGGGCAAGTCGGTTCAACAGCAGCTTGTTGCTGGTGTAGCAGGCATTAAGGAATGCACTGACGTTTTCGCGGCTATGTCCGGATTCTTCCAGCAGGGCATCCACGGTCATCGGCCCACGAATCAGCAGGCGAGCCAGAGCATGAAGCGCTTCCGACTTCATCGCTTCGGTGGGCACTTGGGTCAGCATGAACTGAACCTCGCCCACCAGATCGGGATGCAGCTGCCCGCGCGACTGGGCAAGACCAGCAAACCATTTCAGTTCGCTCAAGGGACGTTGACGATGTCCCTGGATTCGTTCGACCAGCTCATCATTGCTGATGGGCACAACCGCCGACTCCGGGATGAGTTCAGCGAACTGCTGTGGTTCCAAATCCGTAATGGTACCGTCAAAAAACCAGGCACCAGAGCCCGGATCAATGACAAGCAACGGCCAGCCGGGATGGGTAAGAACCCCCGGTTTTCTCCAGACATTCCGCCGCAGGTGCTCAGCCAAGGTACGACTGCCCGACGCTGTCTCGGCCTGCATCGTTTTCCAGCGCTGGTTGGTGCCAGCGCCCGAATCGGATGATCGTCCAGGACCCGATGCCATGGTTTCCGCGCGATCGCGCCGTGTGCCATGCTCTCCCGATGGGCCGGTGGCATTGCCCACCCCAGCATCTTCGGCATCTTCTGCCGGGGCATCTGCCCCAGGCCATCCACCCTCAATCAGCTTTTGCAGAAGACTCAGAAATTCGCGAGAGCGCAAGGGCTTGCCCAAACGGACGGGGAAAGAGGAATCACGATCACGGGTGAAAGCAATGATCCGGGACCCGCGCTCATTCATGGATTCAAGCAGCGCCTGACCGGGTTCGCTGTCGACATCAATCAGCGTAAGATCGCCGCCTGGCTGTTCAGTGATGGTCCATTGAGAGTCGCCACCTCGCCCCAGAGAAAGATTGATCAGCGAGCGCATGACCATCAAGTCCTTTGGACCAACATTCAATGCAGATAGCGTTTTCTTTGTCATCGACGGACCCCGGGGCAGTTGACCGTTGCGTTAAGCATAGCGCTGATCATGTCAAGGCCCAAGGGAAATCCGCTTGACCTATGTCACATTACCGAGAATTCGTCATTCAAAGCGCAAAATTTTCAAGCACTTGACGCACCTGCCCCATGGCCAGGGACAATGTGCGCGCAATGTCTTCCATGGTGATCGGCTCGTTGCTGATGCCGGCCGCCAGGTTGGCCACGACACACAGCGAGGCGTAGTCGATACCTGCTTCGCGCGCCAGCGCGGCCTCCGGCATGGTGGTCATGCCTACCAGTGTGTTGCCATCGGCCGCCAGGCGGCGAATTTCAGCGGCGGTTTCCAGACGCGGGCCTTGGGTGACGGCAATGCAGCCGCCCGGAAACAGCGGCACACCAGCCCGGTCGGCGGCCGCAATCAATCGGTCCCGGGTAGGCCCGGCAAAGGGGTCGGCAAATTCGATGTGCATCAACTCATCGTCGGCGCTGTCGCTGAAGCTCTGGGTTCGCCCCCAGGTGTAGTCGATCAATTGGTCCGGCACAACCAACGCGCCGGCCGGCAAGGCCGGATCAATGCCGCCAACGGCGTTGATCGCCACGATGCCGGTAACACCAGCCTGGCGCAGCGCATCGATATTGGCCCGATAGTTCACCCGATGTGGCGGAATGACGTGGGGTTGGCCATGGCGGGCCAGGAACCAGCCGCTGGTCTCGCCCACTCGGTAGCGCGTCAGCACCGATGATGGCGGGCCGAAGGTTGTGTCGATAGCGCGCGTTTCGCCGGGTTCGAGCAGATCAAGTGCGCCGGTGCCGCCAATAATGCCCAATGTCATGAACGCATCTCCTGCCTATATCGCCCAAATATCGTCAAGCTGACGCCAGTAACCCTGCCAGTCCATGCCGCAGCCGAACACGTAGCGATCGGGCACGCTCAGGGCCGCATCGTCAATCCAGTCGCGCGGCAGGCCGCGGTCGTGCTGCTTGACGGTCAGTGCCACGGTGAGCACGGCCTCGGCACCGTCCTTGAGGAGACGCTCGCGAACCGCGGCCATGGTGTGGCCCTCGTCGAAAATATCATCGACCAGAACCACGGCACCGTCGACCCGATCAGGCCAGCGACCCCAATGAAGCTCACCGCCACGAGTCTCGCCGCGGTAGCGGGTCGCATGCAGATGGTCCATCAGGATCGGCTGCCGGAGGCGCCTGGCCAGCTCGACGGCCGGGTACAGGCCGCCGTTCATCAACACCATTACGGTCACCCGATCGTGCTGCTGGCACCAGCGATCCACCCGACTGGCCTGCTCGTCCAATGCCTGGGCGATCTGCCGGGCGTCGATCAACCGCTCGGCATTCTCCGGCCAGCGCTCCGGACCGTGGTCAGAGGGCTGGATCATTGGCTTGCTCTTGAGCCATTTTTTCGGCCGTTTCCAGTTTCAATGTCCGGGTCGGGAAGGCCACTTCAGCCCCGTGCGACTCGATGATTTCGCCGATCTTCAACAGCACGTCTTCGCGCACGCGGTGATATTCGGCCCAGTTGGTCGTGCGGGTGAAGGCATACACCATGATGTCCAGTGAGCTGGCGGCGAACTCGTCGAAATGAACCATGATGATCTGGTCGGTGGCGATGTCCGGGTGCGTGCTGATCATGGCGCGGATGTCGTCGACTACGGCGCGCATCCGGCTGAAGTCGTCATAGCGAATCCCGATGTGGTCAAAGATTCGACGGTGAGTCATGCGCGAGGGGTTCTCCAGCGTGATCGTGGTGAACGTTGCGTTTGGCACGTAGATCGGGCGACGGTCAAACTTGCGGATTCGGGTCACCCGCCAACCGATGGTTTCCACCGTGCCCTCGATTTCCTTGTCGGGCGACCGCACCCAGTCGCCCACGGAAAACGGGCGGTCCATGAACACCATGAAGCCCCCGAAGAAATTGGCCAGCAGATCGCGAGCGGCCAGGCCAACGGCAATGCCACCCACACCGCCGGCGGCCAGAAAGCCGGAGATCGGAATGTCAAGGATGCTCAAAATGGTCAGGATACCGGTCAGGACTACGGCAATACGCACAATGCGCCCGAGCACGCTGACGGTGGTAATGTCGACCGATTCGTTTCGCTTGCGCCGCTCCGCCACAAAGGCCTTTTCAAAGCCACTGGCAAGGCGGAAGAAGAACCAGGTAGCCGCCACCACCAGGCCAAGTTGCTGCAGGGCGTTCAGGAAGTCAGTCGAAAAACCGATGGTCTGGGAGTGCGGCTCCATCACGCGGGCCGCCATGACAATGCCCTGCCACCAGATCAGCAGGGAAATGGGCCGCTTGCCGGCATAAACCACCGCATCGTCCCAGAGATGACTGGTGCGCTCGGCAAGGCCAGCGAGTTTGTTGACGAAAATGCGGTAAACGAATTCCAGCAGCAAAGCCGCCAGGATGATCAGAAAGGCCTGGAGAATCCAGCCGGGGATGCCGATGACACCACCGATTTGGTCAAGGTAATCAATCATGAGTCAGACAATGCGTTGAGTGTGTCGCGCCAGGCTCGAAACTCGGGCACCAGCAATTGTTCGTCAAGGGTAGCTATTGGCCGACCGTACAGATGTGCCATTGCGTCGGCATCCGGCATGGGCAGGCCGCCAGCCTGTTCGAGGACAGTTTCGGCCGATTCGGCCTTGCAGACCAGGGCAATATCGCAGCCGGCGTCGAAGGCCATGGCCAGGCGCTGGTTCAGATCGCCTGCCGGGGCGGCACCGGCCATGTCGAGGTCATCCGATACCACCAGTCCGGAAAAGCCCAACTGGCTGCGCAAGATCTCGCCAATCCAGCAGGGCGAAAAACCGGCCGGTTGCGGGTCGCGAGCCGGGTAGCAGACATGCGCCATCATGACCGCCTGGCACTGATCGAGCAGCCGCGCGAAGGGCTCAAGATCGTCCGCCAGGGATTCCAGCGGGCGTGAATCGGTGACCACCTCCAAGTGGGAATCGGCCTCGACCGAGCCGTGGCCGGGAAAATGCTTGGCGCAGGCTGCCATGCCGGCATCGCGCATGCCGGCCAGGTAATACGAGGCCAGGTCAGCCACCGCCTCGGCAGACTCGGCCATCGCCCGATCGCCAATCACGGTACTGATGCCGCCCAGGTCGAGCACCGGCGCCCAGCTAAGGTCCACGCCGTGCCCCAGCACCTCGGCCGCCATCACTCGTCCGTGCCGGTAAGCCAGGTCACGCGCGCGGTCCGGCCGGGTCTGGTACCAGCGGCCAAGCGTGGCCAGGGGTGGCAAGCGGGTAAACCCCTCACGGAAGCGCTGAACGCGCCCGCCTTCCTGGTCGACCGTGATCAACAAGCGCGGCGAACGCAAGGCGCGAATCTGTTCGCACAGCGCCGACAATTGCGCCGGATCGGCATAGTTGCGGCTGAACAGGATGACGCCACCGACCAGCGGATGGCGCAACGCGGCTTCCGAGCGCGCATCCAGCGCCAGGCCGTCAATGCCAATGATCAGCGGGCCCAGTGGTTGTCCAGTCATGTTGGTAGCTCAGTCATGCGTCACGCTCGAACAGAGCGATGGATTCCACGTGCGCGGTGTGCGGAAACATGTCGGCGATGCCCGCGCTGACCAGCCGGAACCCGTGCTCACGCACCAGGACACCGGCGTCGCGCGCCAGGGTCGCCGGGTTGCAGGAAACGTACACCACCTTGCCGGCGCCGCTGCCGGCCACCACCGGCAGAATTTCCAGCGCACCCGAGCGCGGCGGGTCAATCAGCACCGCATCGAAACCCGCCCGGTACCAGGCACGGTCGGCCACGCTCTCGGTCAGGTCGGCAACGTCCAGTTCAATCTTGTCGGCCAGGCCATTGCGCCGGGCATTGGCGCGGGCGGCTTCGATCAATTCGGCGGCCCCCTCAATGCCGGTCACGTGGGCGGCGCGGGTGGCCAGCGGCAAGGTGAAATTGCCCAGGCCACAGAACAGGTCCAGCACGCGCTCACTGCCATCGAGGGCCAGTAGATCCAGCGCCTTGCCGATGATCTGGCGATTGATGCGCGCGTTGACCTGGATGAAATTCTGCGGATGAAAGGCCAGTTCCAGATCGAACTCGTCGATCCGATAGCTCAGCTGATGCTCATCGGGACACAGCCGGAAGACGGTATCCGGGCCTTTGGGCTGGAGATAGACAGCAATGCCTTCAGCGGCCGACCAGTCACGCAGTATCTGGATATCCTCGTCGGTCAGGGCGTCCAGATGCCGAATGACAATGGCTGAACCGTTATCGCCGCTGGCCGTCTCGATTTGCGGCACCGCACCCGCCACGCTCAGCCGCCCAAGCAGTGCCGACAGACTGTCGAGCCGGTGGCTGATATCAGCATGCAGCACGCGGCAGTGACCCACATCGGCCACAAACCGCCCCTGAGGTTCGCGGAACCCCACCAGCACGCGTCCCTTGCCCTTGACCCAGCGCGCGCTCAAGCGGGCCCTCCGCCGGTAGAACCAGGGCTCGTCGCTGATTGGCTCCAGCCACTGCTCGGGAGACACCTCGCCCAAACGTTCCAGGTTGTCAACCAGCCGCTTGTGTTTCCACTTGATCTGCGCCGGATGAGCCAGGTGCTGCAAGGCACAGCCGCCACAGTCATTGAACCACTGGCAGTCGGGTTCGACCCGTTCAGCCGATGCCGAGAGCACTTCCTGGCAGACGGCTTCATCGTGCTTGCGAGCCACGTCGATCACCCGCGCGCTGACCGTCTCGCCGGGCAGCGCGCCATGAACGAACACCGCCTTGCCGTCGACGCGACCGACCCCCCGGCCGTCGTGAGCCAGGTCGGTAATCTCGACAATGATCGGCTCGACCGGGAGCTTCCGGCGGCGTCGCTTTCCCATCAATGACTCCCTGCGCTTCCGATTGTACGAGGCTTATTTCTGCGTCCAGCTACCATCGGTGCGCTGGTAATGCCAGCCCTCGCGGGCATTGGCGATCCATTGCCGGGCGAAGGTCTGACGAATATCCGCCTCCCAATCCGGCTGGCCATTGGCAATGGCAATCTCGCGGTACACCGCATTCCGGTCGGCATTTTCTTCGCCGACGATACGTTCGAGATTGCGCCGCTCGGCCAACGGAACAGCAGCCCGATCGCGAATCTCGACCAAACCGTTGTTGGTCAGGCCGATGGCGCCAGCACCAAACCAGTCCGAGAGATGATTGCGATGGCGCTCAGCCATTCGGGCCTTGATCGCCTGAACCTGCGGCGTATCGATATCAATGTTGGGTGTCTGTGCATGGGCGCGGGCAATGAACAGATCCGACCACTGCCAGGTGCTGGAGGCTGGCGGCGTCAAGGCCGCATTACCGTCACGTCCGTTATCACCGATAACATCCTGGATGAAACGATCGGCTGCGCGCTCGGCAGCTGCTTCGGGGAAATAGACATTGATGGTGACGCAGGCACTCAGGCTCATGACAAGCCCGATGGCCAGCAGGGAATAAACACGTGACATGAGAGTTCTCCTGTGAACGAACCCGGGGTTGGGTGTGGCGATAGCCTGGACCGCCCGGCTTGAATCCAGGCTGAATAGTGTAACCGCCAGCCGGATGAATTCGACCGGCATTTGCACCTGCGGCCGGCAGCCGATAGAGTTTGCCCTCCAGTCATGAAACAGACCCTAATCAAAAAAATGCTATTCAAGCGATTGGTTCAACTCAGCCTGATCGTCCTGGCTTCCACGCTGTTCTCCTTGCCGTCAGTTGCCGCCAATACACGGGAGGCCGCCGGAACAGACCTTTCAGCCAACGATCGAACAACTCGTCCCTCCCCGGCCAACCTGAGGCTGGCCAACCCACGCGTGCTGGAACAACTCCGCAAGCAGGACGAAGCCAATCCCGGTCTGCCCCGACACCTGACCGCCCGCGAGCGCCGCCAGAGGCAACCCGACGCGCTGAGCCTGCCGGCCCCGCAGGCCATCCCGAACTATCGCTTCCTGCGCCCCCAGGCCGAGTACGAGCGCAACGATGCCATCCTGATGCGGTGGGGCCAATTCAGTGCCGTGCTGACCAGCATGATCGTGCCAATTACCACCGGCGATTCGCGCGCCCGCGTCAAACTGATCGTTTCCGGGCCCAACCAACAAACAACAGCCGCCAACAGCCTGAGTAACGCCGGTGCCGACCTGAGCCGGGTGGATTTCCTGCAGGCTCCCAGTAACTCGGTATGGATTCGCGACTACGGCCCGCGCTTTGCCAGCGCCAATTTCCGCCCGATCATCATTGATCACGACTATGACCGGCCGCGGCCGCAGGACAACCAGGTGCCAGCCCAGGTCGCCAACGCCCTGGACCTGCCCATCTATGAACTGCCCCTGGCCCAGGGCGGCGGGAATTACCACAGTTTTGCGAATGGTGAGGCGTTCATCACCGATCACATCCTGAGAGAGAATCCCGGTGTCAGTCGCGAGCAAATGAAACAACTTTTCGCCGCTTACCAGGGCGTCGATTTGACCTTTTTTGGCACTTTGTCGGTTGACCCCAACGGCAATACCGGAGGCGGTTTTTCAAGCTGGTATGACGGCACCGGCCACCTCGACATGTGGTTCCTGCCCATCGACGACAATACCGTGGTGATTGGCGAATACTCGCCCTCGGAATGGAACGGCATTCCCCACGAAGTCACCGAAGACGCGGTCTCGGTGATGGAAGATCGCGGCTACCAGGTCATTCGCACGCCTGGCTGGCGCGCCAACGGCACCCACTTCACTTACACCAACGCCGTCATCGTCAACGACATCGTTCTGACCTGTGCCTTCAACAACAGCGCCACTGAGAACGCCCAGGCGCAGGCCGCTTTCGAGCAGGCGTTTCCAGACCGCACCATTGTCCCGGTCAACTGCTCCGGCATCATCGGCGCCAGCGGTGCCCTGCACTGCATTGTCAAGCACAAACCGGCCAGCGACGCCTTTGGCGCTCGCCCGCCCTACTACGACTGGGGACGCTGAGGATCTTTAACGCGCTCCATGCATAATTATTCAGAGATTCCTTAATCGGCGGCCAGTGCATCGGCCAGGGTACGAAAGCCACGGGCATTGATTCTGGCCTTGACACCCTTGAGGTTGCCGTCGGGTACCAGGGCCTGGTCAAAGCCCTGCCCGGCTGCCTCCCTGAGGCGTTCTTCGCCGTTGTAAACCGGCCGAAGCTCACCGGCCAGGCCAATCTCGCCAAAAGCCACCAGGCCGCGCGGTAACGGCCGCTCACGCAGCGACGATTGCAGGGCCAACGCGATGGCCAGGTCGCTGGCCGTTTCGCTGACGCGAATGCCGCCGGCAACATTGACGAACACGTCCTGGTCAGCAATCTGAATGCCGGCGTGGCGATGCATCACGGCCAGCAGCAAGGCCAGACGGTTCGGATCAATCCCCACGGCCACCCGGCGTGGATTGGACAAGGTGCTGGGTGCCACCAACGCCTGCACTTCCACCATCATCGGACGAGTACCTTCGCGCGTCACCAGCACGCAACTGCCCGGCGCCGGTTCGGCCTGGCCCGACAGAAAGATCGCCGAGGGATTGCCGACCGCTTTCAGCCCCTTGTCAGTCATGGCAAATACGCCCAGTTCGTTGGCCGCACCGAATCGGTTCTTGACCGCGCGCACCAGTCGGAAGCGACTGCCGGAATCCGATTCGAAATACAACACGGCATCGACCATGTGCTCCAGCACACGGGGTCCAGCCAGCGCGCCTTCCTTGGTCACGTGACCCACCAGCACCACGCTGCAGCCCGTTTGCTTGGCAAATTGAACCAGGCGAGCAGCGCATTCGCGCACCTGGGCTACTGCACCGGGTGCCGACTGCAGCGCTTCGGTCCAGACTGTCTGGATGGAGTCCACCACCATGAAAGCGGGGCGTCTGGCGGCCGCGGTGGCCAGAATGACCTCCAGGCTGGTCTCGGTCAGGCAGTCCAGCCGGGCCGGGTCCAGATCCAGTCGTCGGGCCCGCATCGCCACCTGGCCAGCCGACTCCTCCCCTGTCACGTACAAGGTGCCCTGGCCAGCGCCGACATGGGCCTGGGCCTGCAGCAACAGCGTCGACTTGCCAATACCCGGATCACCGCCAAGCAGCACCACAGATCCAGGCACCAGACCACCACCCAGCACCCGATCCAGCTCGGTCAAGCCGGACGAAAGACGGCGCGCAGTGTCTTCGGCCTTTACCTCCGACAGGCGGACAACATCGGCCGTTGCGGTACCCGCCCAGTTGCCCCGTCCCTTGGGTCCGGCCTTGCTTGCGCTGGCCACCGAGACGGTTTCCTCCATTGAGTTCCAGGCCGAACATTCCGGGCACTGGCCAGACCACTTGGGGAAACTGGCGCCGCATTCGCCACAGGTGTAGGTGGTTTTTGCTTTGGACATCGCGATGGGCACTCCCGGCGTCAATTCAGAAACTGGAGGCCGTATCTTACTAAGGAACCTCTTAACAATTATGCGTGGGCGCGACGGGTCTCTGCGGGAGGCTCCGGCTCGGCTTGGACAATCGTGGTTTGGTCATTCCAAATAAGCGAGTCCAAACAAGGCGGAGACCCCGCAGAGGCCCGTCCCATAAGGGTTTCGCCGGAAAAGCCGCATCTCGTGCGTTGCGCCACTCGGCCGTAGCTACGGCTACTGTCACTCGCGTCGCACCACACGATCTGCGGCTTTTCCGACTGAAACGCGCTCCACGCATAATTGTTCAGAGGTTCCCTAAGACATTCCTTTTCAAAATTGAATGGGAATATCTTGGTAAACGTCCAGTGCCGGCAGGATGATCTGCCCTCCACCCCGGATTCCGCTACAGTGGACGTCTGTCTTGGCTTTCAGGCCCAACATGGCTCGCGAAGAACAACCCATCATTGGTGAGTCGCCCGTATTCCTCACCGTTCTGGAAGCGGTCTCGCGCCTGGCTGATATCAATCGCCCGGTACTGGTTGTCGGCGAACGCGGCACAGGCAAGGAACTGATTGCCGAGCGTCTTCATTACCTGTCCGCCCGCTGGGATGCTCCGCTGGTCAAGCTCAATTGCGCGGCAATCAACGAAAACCTGCTCGAATCCGAGCTGTTCGGTCATGAAGCCGGTGCGTTCACCGACGCGCAGGCGTTGCGACGGGGCCGCTTCGAGCAAGCCGATGGCGGCACGTTATTTCTGGACGAGCTGGCGACAACCAGCCCTGCGGTGCAGGAAAAGCTGCTGCGCATCATTGAGTATGGAAAGTTCGAACGCCTCGGCGGCCAAAAGACCATCAAAGTGGATGTCCGTCTGGTCGCAGCCACCAACGATGACCTGCCCACGCTGGTCGACCAGCGCCGCTTCCGTGCCGACTTGCTCGACCGTCTGGCCTTCGATGTCATCACCCTGCCCCCACTTCGCCAACGGCTTGAAGACATCCTGCCGCTTTCGGAGCACTTCGCGATGCGGATGACTGCCGAACTTGGTCGCCCGCTGTTTGCCGGCTTTGCCCGCAGCGCCGCTGAACAGCTGCTTCGCCACTCCTGGCCAGGCAATATCCGCGAATTGCGAAACGTGGTCGAACGGTCGGTCTATCGTCACCAGGACGTCGACCAAGCCCTCGAAAATCTGGTTTTCGACCCCTTCGATTCACCATGGCGTCAACAGCCCAAGGTGTCCAACGCCACCGATGGCTTGCCCGGGACCTTACCCGATGACCTGCGAGGTTTTCTGGACGACGTCGAGAAAGAGTTGGTCTGTCGGGCGCTGAAATTGACCGACGGCAACCAGCAGCAAGCCGCCACTCGTCTCGGCTTGAGCTACGACCAGATTCGAGGCATTCTCAAAAAGCATCGCCTGACCGGCCGGCAGCAACGATCATGATTTGGTTTGACGCCTGACCGGCACCGTCCAGGCAATCGTCGCAACGACCAGCAGCAGCACAGCGAACCCCAGACCCACCCAGGCTGACGGATCTGTACCAGGCGCAAGAACGGCCAGCTCCGGGTAGCTCGGATGATGAAACACAGTGACTGGCGCACCCACCTCGAGCAACGTCATTGCTTCCAGTGCGGCCTGCTCATCGCGTTGCGCCAGCGATCGTTTGAATTCAAGACGTCGTCCCTCGAAATCCTGACCATCCACGGTGTAGCCGTAAAGCACGTTCAAGCCATAGCGCTCACCGCCACGTGCGGCGCCCAGCGGCCAGGATTCCGACAGCAACACCACCCCTTCCACCTGCGGCCAGTCGAGACTGGCGTGGCCCTGCGAGAGGACAAATGTTCGATCGGCCAGCAGAACGAGGCCCAGCACAGCCACCAAAACCGAGGCAACCCGCCGTGCCCGCCGTTGGAAGCGTGGCTCCGCGTGTTGCTTGCTTCGCTCTAAAGGCATCGGGTCCCGCTTGGCTGGCCAAGGCAAGCGCCAGGACGAAGGAGAGAATTCATACAGATTCCAAATGCTTATCAGTGTGCGTATACTAACGGGACAGGGGCGCAAGACGTCAAGACTGAGCCCGCTGGATAAGCCAGCAGGCATCAGAAACCGGGGGACTTAATGGACCATTCCAATGCGCTGATGACGGAAGCAGCCATCGCCGAAGCGGCCCGCTTCCTTTTCGAGCAATGGGGCCCCGGCGCCTTCGGCTTCTGGGAATGGGATGTCCTCACAGATCAGATCCAACTCGATCCACGTTGCCTGAAGCTGCTGGGCCTTTCTACCAGCAATCCCCCGAAGACGACCGCTGACTGGCTGGAACGATGCCACCCCGAAGACGCCGCTGCCTATGCACAGGCCTTCGCGGCGTGTCAGAAGTCGACCGTCGACGAATACCGATTTGAGGTTCGGCTTCGCCATGCAGACGGCCACTACGTCCAGATGTTGGATCGTGGCCGCGTTGCCGGGCGAGACGAAACAGGCCGTCCAGCAAGGATTCTCGGAATTCTTGCCTGCCTGACCGACAGCGACCAGGCCAGCCAGAACCCGAATTCCGAGGCAGCTTTCCTGAAAAGCCTGCTTAACGCCAATGCGTCCGGCGTCACGGTCTTGAACGAGGAAGGCCAGATCATCTATGCCAACCGCGAAGCCGAACGGCTTTTCGAGTTGCCGCAGGATGAATTGAAGAACCGCAGCTTTGCCGATGACGCCTGGCAGATCACCGATCTCGACGGCAGACCGCTGGCCGCCGAGGAACTGCCATTCGCCCGCGTCCAGGCCACCGGCAAGCCAGTCAGGGATTTCCGTCACTCCATCACCTGGCCGAATGGACAGCGGCGCTTCGTTTCCATCAATTCTGCGCCGGTACTCCCCACCCGTCGGTTGGGCGGCAGTGTCGTCTGCATGGTCACCGACGTTACCGAAAAGGTCATTGAGGCGCGTGAATCGGACTATCGCCGACAACTTCTCGACGGGCTGTTCGAAAAATCCCCAATCGGGATTGTCCTGGTTCATCGCGCAAGTCGAAGTTTCAAGGCCGCTAACCCGGCCTATCTCAAAATGGTGGGCTACACCGCCGATGAACTGTTCGGCCAACCGGTGGAAACCACTACCCCGGTCGACAATGATTGGCGCACGTTGCGCGCCATGCAGGAACTCGAGGAACTAGGCTTCTACCATTCCTTTGAGCGGATGCTTACATGCAAGGATGGGACGCAACGGCCTGTTCTGTTAAGTGGCAACCTGATCAAGGATCGCGACGATGAAGAGCTGGTCTGGTCGTTTGTCGAAGACCTCAGCCGACGCAAGGCCTTTGAAGAAACCATTGTCCGGCAGGCCCGTTATGACAGCCTGACAGGCCTCGCCAACCGCCATCAGTTCGAGGAACACTTGGGTCAGGCTCTTCGAGCCGGTGATCCGCTGGCCATCATCATGCTTGATCTGGATCTATTCAAGACGGTCAACGACAGCAAAGGACATCGAGCCGGCGATTACACACTGCAAATGATGGCACAACGCCTCGAAAACACGATTGGCCGAAAGGGCCTGGTGGCTCGCTTCGGCGGTGATGAATTCCTGATCATGATCAAGCTGGCCGAGACAGATGGCAACCTGACCGAGGTCTGCCAATCCCTGCTTGCAACGGTCAGCGCGCCCTTCGAGCTCGACCAGCAGCCAATCAGCCTGACGGCGAGTCTCGGTGCCAGCCGTTTCCCCGACGATGGGGCAACCGTCGAAGAGCTGATGCAGTCAGCCGATCTGGCCATGTACAGCGCGAAAACAGCCGGGCGCAAACAAGCCCGCCATTATCGCCATGAGTTTCGACAACTTGCCGACGAACGCCTTCATAAACAACAGGCGCTTCGCAGAGCCATCGATCATTCCGAGTTCGTTTTCCACTATCAGCCGATCGTGGACCTTGAAAGCGGGCATGTCGACAAGATTGAAGCACTGATCCGCTGGCGACAGAGTGACAACAGCTTGATCGAACCCATGCATTTCATCCCGCTGGCCGAATCGCTGGGTATCGTTGACGAAATTTCCTGTTGGGCCTACGACGAAGCGCTGGCCCAGTGCCGACTGTGGCGCGAAGCCGGTCTGGACCTGCAAATGTCAATCAACCTGACCGGACAGTGCCTCAAATCAGAGCGTCTGGTCAATCGCCTGCTGCAGCCCACTGCACGTGAGGAGAGCTGCCGCCCGATCGTCATCGAGCTGACTGAGAGCCAGCTGATCTTCGACCGTCAGGAAGACTTCGCCAGCCTGCAGAAATTGGTGAACTGCGGTTTCGAATTAGCCATTGATGACTTCGGGACGGGCTATTCTTCGCTGAACTATCTGGCCGAAATGCCCGCTCGCTTCATCAAGATAGACAAGTCGTTCACCAACAGCGTTCATTCCGGCAAACGCCGCAGCCTGACACGAGGTATCGTCTCGATCGCTCACGAGCTTGGTTTCAAGGTCATCGCCGAAGGGCTGGAATCCTTCGAACAACTTGAAACCCTTCGAAGAATGAAATGCGACTATGCTCAAGGCTTCCTGTTCAGCCGGCCTCTGCCGGCGAGTCAGTTGACCGAATTCCTCAGCCGCTTTTCACTGGAGAAGGTGAACGCACGCCACTAGCCCGGCAGGTTGATGTTGGCGCTCACATCAGCACTAACTGAGCGACCACGATGACAACCGCGGTGGCAACCACCGGCACCAGCACGGTCACGATGAAAATATCCCGATAGGCCTCGGCATGTCGCAGGCCCATGATCGTCAGCATCGCAACGACCGCCCCGCTGTGCGGCAGGGAGTCTAGCCCCCCGGAAGCAATGGTAGCAATACGATGGAGACTGGAGGGGTCAACCCCCATGGCCGGGTAGGTTTCGGCGAACGTCTGCATGAAAATTTGCAGTCCACCCGAGGCTGAACCGACGGTGCCGGAGATCACGCTGACCGATGCGGCAATCGAAACCAACGGCGGCAAATCAAGCCCGACTACCCACTGGGCAAAGCCTTCGAAACCAGCCGTCTGGGTCACGACACCGCCGAAACCAATGACCGCTGCGGTATTCAACAAGGGCATGATGCTGTCGTTGGCACCCGTACCGAGGGGGTCAAGAAGCTGCTGGCGCAAGACCGGGAACAACAGGATGCTGCAGACCGTTCCCATGACCAGCGCGAAACTGGGCCAGACAATGGGCTGGGTAAGCGCGAATGCCAACAGTCCGTTCGCCTCGCTGGGATCAGCATTTCCCGACCCGAGCAACGTCAGCAATCGCGGTGCCAGAATGGTACCCAGAACCACCACCAGGGGGATGACTGCCAGGAAAGGCGAGGGAATTCGAGCCTGCTCGGGAGCCATTTTTTCCATCGCGGCATCCTGTTGATTGGGTTCGTAACCCTCGTTGCGCCTGCGGGAGCGACGCCACTGATCTTCCAGATACCACCATCCCAAAGCCGCCATCACCAGACCGGCCAGTAAACCAATCATTGCGCCGGCAAACAGATCCGTTCCGAGAGCCGATGCAGCGATAACGTTCTGGACGGATGGAGTGCCCGGCAACGCAGTCATCGTGAATGTACCGGCACCCAGTCCAATGGCGCCACAAAAAAGACGTTTGGGCAGGTCGGCTTCCCGCATCAACGCAATTCCGAGCGGATACATGGTGAATATCACGACGAAAACAACCACCCCTCCATAGGTGAGCAAGCCGCAAACCAGGACAGTGACCAACAGCACCCGTCGTGGCCCGAGGGCACTGATGATGCCGAAGGCAATTGCCGCCGCCGCGCCACTGTTAGCCATTACTTTTCCGAAAATAGCGCCGGTCAGGAAGAGCACGAAGAATTGCCCGGCAAAACTAAACGCACCCAAGGGGCCGGTCGGAAAATGCACGAGCAGCGTATCGGCAATTCCAAGCTGGTTGGTCAACGCCACCAGAAGGCTGGCTACCAGAACCGCAATCAGAATGTTGACGCCACGCAGGGCCATCAAAATCAAGGCAAGAACGGCAAAGACCAGACCAAACAATCCGAGCATCCCGAGGCGTATCCGTGTTTTGGGGGCCTCAGTGTACCTAAGACGTTCGCACTCGGCCACGGAAACAGCGCACCTCTGCCCCTGCAGAACGACAGGGACCGCAGTTGATATCAAGCCGACAAAAAAAGCCCCGGCGATGCACCGGGGCTTTTGGGGCTGGAGTGTCCGCCGAAATTAGATGGCGTTTTCCATTTTTTCGTAATCATAACCGTCGGCTTTGGACATTTCCTGCGCAGTCAGAGTGAGCAGGATGCCGTAGATCACCTTCGAGGCAATGTCAGCCACCGTGTAGGTGACGTGGCGCAGCATCACGGCCCACTCGTTCAACGCTGCTTCGGTGATCCCGAAGATGTAGGGCATGACGTAAGCGATCGGATAAAGCATCCACGAGAACAGGAAGATGATCCAGATCAGGCCAAGGTACTGCTGCGCCTTGGGCGGCGCGCCGACCTGACCTTCCTTGATGACCTTGCGCATCAGGTAAAGGATGTGAATGAAAAACAACGTCGAGACAATGCCCCAGAAGAAGAACGTGCCGGGGCTGGTCACTTCGAAGTACTGGCCATAGTAGCCAGTCAGAATCATCAAGGTACCCGAGATCCAGAAGCCATTGCGTACGGAGCTGAATTTGCTCGTGGTCAGCGTAACAACGAACAAAATCTGGAACAGCAACATTGGAACGTCGATAAGCCAGTTCAGATAGCGATAGCCGTTGTTGAACAGGTCGCGACCGTCGCCCAGCACATAACGCCCTGCTTCGAGGTCATAAACCATGGCGTTGGTCCAATTCTGCTGCTGGATCATCAACAGCAGGAATGCAGACACCATGACAACGACCGATAGCACCGAAGAAATCCGATATTTGGGGGCAACGGTTTTGATGGTAAGCACGAAATACAGCAGCGCGGCCAGCATGACCGCGAAGCCAAAGGTCAGAACATGTGATGAAAACTGATAGGCAATTTCAGAGAAGCCCGTCGAGGCACCCACGTAGTTTTCAAACGTGGCATTACCAAGGGCACTGATTAGCTCGTCCAGGTCCATGATTTATCCCTTCGTCGTTGTAGTTAATGGAGCCCAACAGCAGCGTCGGGCTTGAGCGAAACAGTGCGCTCGTCTCGTGAGATCACAGTGAGTGTTGCGTGAACAAAAAGATGACTTGCATCAAGGGTTTGTGAACAAGACCTTGACCTTCCCTCCACATCCCGAGCGTAGCGTTGAAAGCAACCGGCCATCGAGCCGCGCCATCGCTGACCTGGTCAGCTTCTAGATGGAGAGGGATGATGCAGGTATTGTTGAATGAAACGGGCCCCCAGGCTCTACGCAGGGTAAACGCTCCATCGAAACAATCGAAGGCGACAGCCCCGCCGGATCGCCAATGTCGGCAAGCCAGCGCCTGGCTGCGAGCACGAATCCTGGAGGGTCGAGCCGGCTGCTCGCGAACCACGCTTGACCGGGCCCTCGCCTTCCACTTTGCCAAGCAAGGCAGTCAGAAGCGGATGCGTCTGGCACTCGAAACCGGTAACGCCCTGGCCATCGACACGCACTGCCTGCTTCGCATTGCCGCCAGCTGCGAGATCATCCACAATGCGTCACTCATCCACGACGATCTGCAGGACCGCCAACGCTGCCGTCGAGACCAGGAGGCACTATGGCAACGCTTTGGACCTGACGTTGCGATTTGTGCAGGCGATTACCTTCTTTCCCGTGCCTACAGCTTGCTGGCGGAAACCAAGCGTAATCCGGCCGAACTGATCAGTATCACCCACCAGGCCGTCGCTCGCCTGATCAGAGGGCAATGTCAGGATCTTGACCAGCGCCGTCGCGCGGCTTGTGGGCCGGCCCGCTGCCGAGAAATTGCTATTGCCAAATCGGCCGATCTGATCGCATTGCCGGTGGATTTGTGCCTGGTGAGCGCTGGCAAAACCCAACATCGACAGACTGTGCGTGATATTGCCGAGGACCTGGCGGTCGGATACCAGGCCATGGACGACATCCATGATCAAAGCGACGACGAATTAGTTGGCAGCCCAAATCTGGTGAACGCACTGGCGAAACGCTACGCCAACCCGGTGCGGCGCGCCGAATCGATTGCCAGACAATCCCTGGAACAGGCCAAGCAACGCGCTGAGACATTGCCAAGGGCTATCGGAGGCTGCCTGGCGGAGATGGCAACGCATCTTCTGGATGCGCTCTGCGACCAATCAACCGAGGCTTCTTCTCCATGAACCGCGCTTTGGTTATCGGCGCTGGCTTCGGCGGCATTGCGGCCGCGCTCCGACTCCGCGCCAAGGGCTATCAGGTTCACTTGGTGGATCGCTGCGAGCGGCCCGGTGGCCGGGCCCAGGTGTTCGAGCGGGAAGGCTTTCGCCATGATGCCGGCCCGACGGTACTGACCGCTCCCTTCCTGTTCGAAGAGCTGTTCGAATTGTTCGGCGAACGACTGTCCGACCACATCGAGCTGATGCCACTCAAACCCTGGTACCGCTTTGAGTACCGCGATGGCACGCGCTTCGACTACGGCGGCAGCCTGGAAGAAACGCTGGCCGAGATCGAGCGAATCAACCCGGCCGATGTGGATGGCTATCGGGCCCTGCTCGAACACTCCAGAGCGATCTTCGATGTCGGCTTCAAACAACTGTCCGATCAGCCGTTTCACCAGTTCGGCACGATGCTTCGACAGATTCCCAACCTGGCCCGACTGGGTGCCTGGCGCACCGTCTGGCAACTGGTCTGCAAGCACCTTGAAAGCGACCACCTACGCCAGGCCTTCTCGATTCAGCCGCTGCTGGTCGGAGGCAACCCGTTCGATACCACCAGCATCTATGCCCTGATCCATTTTCTTGAACGCGCCTACGGCGTGCATTTCGCGCGCGGCGGCACCGGCGCCCTGGTCGATTCGCTGAGCGACCTGATGAAGCGCCAGGGCATCTCGCTGGAACCCGGCAGCACGGTCACCGGCATGGCGACTCGCGCCGGACGCATCCACGAAGTCGAGATTGACGGCCAACGCGTGGAGCCGGTAGACCTGGTCGTCTCGAATGCCGACCCGGTTCATCTGTACCGCAATGTACTCAAGCAAAGCGACATCAAATTGTCGGCGCGCCTGAAAACCCGCCATGCCGACCGGTCCATGGGCTTGTTCGTGATGTACTTCGGAACCCGTCGGCAATACCCGGACGTTGCCCACCACACCATCTGGTTGGGCCCGCGTTACGAAGCACTCTTGAAGGATATCTTCCACAACAAACGGCTGGCCGAGGACTTCTCGATTTATCTTCATCGGCCAACCGCCAGCGACCCGAGCTTCGCCCCGGCCGGCTGCGACAGCTTCTATGCGCTGGTGCCGGTACCGAACGGCCAGGCAGGCATCGACTGGGCAAGCGCCGGCCCTGCACTCAAGGCCCGGGTCATCGAGGCGCTGGATCAAAGCATTCTGCCCGGCCTGAAGCAGAACATCTGCGCCGACTTCGAAATGACTCCGGACGACTTCGAGCACGATTACCTGTCGCCCGACGGCGCGGGCTTTTCCATTGCGCCGCATTTCCGCCAATCAGCCTGGTTCCGATTCCACAACCGGGCCGAAGGCCCGGCCAACCTCTACCTGGTAGGTGCCGGAACACACCCGGGCGCCGGGGTGCCGGGCGTATTGTCTTCGGCCAAACTGGTCGACCGGCTCATCGAGCCGTATACCGAGAGCCTGTCCCAGCCGGTCGCGCGGGCGGTCGCCTCATGAACGGGCCCGCTGAACTGGTTGATGACCTGAGCGCTGACTCGGTGGATGCGGCGGCCATTCTGCAGCGGCATGGGCGCACCTTTCATCTGGCCGGTTTGTTCCTGGACAAGGATTCCAGGCAGGCAGCCACACGCCTGTATGCCTTTTGCCGACACGTCGATGATCTGGCCGACCGACCCGACGACCGCTTGCAGGCACGCACTCAACTGGAAAAAGTGGCCGCTGACATCATTGCGGGACAGTCCGACTGCCCGCAAACCGCCGACTTTCTGGATCTATCAGCTTCAATGGCCATCCCGCGGTCGCCGACTCTGGCCTTGATCGACGGCCTGCTCGGTGACCTTGGGCCTGTCCAGTTATTCAGCGTCGACGAACTGCTTCGCTATGCCTACAAGGTGGCCGGCACCGTCGGCGAGATGATGACGGCCCTGCTCGGCTGCAACGACGAAAAACAGGCCTTGCCTTACGCCATCGACCTGGGCATTGCTATGCAGCTGACCAACATTGCGCGTGATGTTGCCGAAGACGCCAGCATGGGGCGGGTCTATCTGCCGGCATCCTGGCTGGGCGACACTCGTCCGGCCCGCTGCCTGGAAGACCCTGAGCGGGACGATGAGAACATCCGCTCGGCCATCCTGCAGTTGCTTGGGCTGGCCGAGTACTACTACGCCAGCGGTCGGGCCGGCTTGTATTTCCTGCCGGCTCGGGCACGCCGCGCCATCGGCGTGGCGGCGGCCGTTTATCGTGAAATCGGCAGGGATCTTCAGCGGCGCCAGGCTCGCGGCTGGCAGCACCGGACCGTGGTCCCTTCTCACCGACGTTGGCGACTGGCCATCCGGACCCTGCTGGCCGATATCACCCCACCCGACGCACCTCCCCCGCACCAGGCGGAACTGCACCGGGCCTTCAGTGACTTAAGGAAGGTGAACGCATGAACAACACCAAGCGATCAGGCAGCGCAGAGCATGATCTCGTTATCATCGGCGGAGGCTGTGCGGGATTGTCGCTGGCCGGCCGCCTGGCCAGTCAGGGCAGTCGACTGTCTGTTGCCGTGCTCGAAACGCGCAGCGACTATCGCGATGATCGCAGCTGGTGCTTTTTTGCGCCACCGCGCCATCGCCATGAGCAACTGGTCAGTCATCGCTGGTCACGCTGGCTGGTCGGCCGGGAAAACCGGGCGCTGATCGAGCGCCAGAGCCGGCGCTTCAGTTACCAGTACGTCCGCTCCGTGGACTTCTACCAGACCCATCTGGCCGCGATCGAGCGCCACCCGCTCATCGATCTTCATCGCTCAACCTCGGTCAACGCGATCGAGCGGCAGGGCAAGGGCTGGCGCATTGAAACCAGCCGAGGCAGTCTGACCGCAGCCGAAGTGCTGGATACCCGCCCACCGGGACGCGCCCATCTGGAATCGGCCATGCTGCTGCAGACGTTCAAAGGTGTGGAAATCGAGCTGGACCAGGATGGCCACCTTGAGCCGGATTGCGTGGAGCTGATGACCCAGCTGCGCCATGACCGTGATGGTCTGTACTTCACTTACCTGTTGCCATTCGGGACGCGACGCGCGCTGGTTGAAGTGACCCGTTTCTCGAACCGCCCGCTGGATCAAGACGTTCTCGATCACGACTTGCACACCGTGCTGGCTCAGCGTGGACTCGACCGCCACCGGCAGATCAGGCGGGAAGCCGGCTGCTTGCCAATGGGCCTGCCGGACGCTGAAGCCAGCCAGCCGGGTATCGTCCGTGCCGGCATGGCCGGCGGTGCCTTGCGCCCTTCCAGCGGCTATGCCTTCCTGCGCATCCAGGCCTGGGCCGCGCGCTGCCTGCAGCGGCTGCAAAGCGGCGGCCCTTTGCTGGGTCAGGCAAGAGATCCACGCCTGCAATCCTTGATGGACGGCCTGTTTCTGCGAGTACTGGCCGACGATCTGTCCCTGGCGCCGGCGCTGTTCAGCCAGCTGTTCGAACGGGCACATCCCGATTCCGTCGTGCGCTTCCTCAGCGACCAGGCCGGCCCGGGTGACTATCTCAACGTGATCCGAAGCCTGCCGAGACGGCCGTTTCTGCGCGGTCTCTGTCTGTCGCCGAATCGCTCGTGGTCGGTTGCCGGCAGTAGTTGATGCCGGCACGCCGCGCGCAAGCCCGACCCGCAATCGATGCCGGCGATCCGGCGTTCAGGCTGTTCAGTGCCGCTGCCCTGATGGCCGTTCTGCTGTACTGGCCGCTGGCAGCCTGGGTGCCGGATTGGCTGCCGCTGGTGCTGTTGTCGCTGGGGGTGGTCTTTCTGGGAATTCCGCACGGTGCCCTCGATGGACTTTTGCTTCGCAACAGTGGCCACTGGCCCAGGCGACACGGCTTGCTTGGTTTTCACCTTAGCTACCTGTTGCTGGCCTTCGGGGTGGTAGTGCTGTGGTGGTGGTTGCCGACGGTCTCCTTGGCCGCTTTCCTGTTGATCAGCGCCATTCACTTCGGCGGGGATTTCAAGCCGGCACCCAGGTCATGGCAGTGGCTGGCTGGCGCCTGGCTGTTGCTGTTACCCATCGCCTTTCACACCGCCGATGTCGCCGGGCTCTTTGAGATGCTGTCAGGCAACGGTGGCGCGTGGCTCGCTGAAACGCTGGCCCTGCCCGTCGCCGGTCTGGCGGTTGGCGGGCTGATTCTGGCGGCCGCACTCGCCCGCTTCCGTCCAATCTTCGCCATCGAGTTGGTCTTGCTGCTGGTGCTGGCCTGGCTTACCCCGCCGCTGGTCTACTTTGCCGTGTATTTCTGCTGCCTGCACAGTCTGAGACATTTCCACCGCAGCTGGCACCAAACGCCCGCCTCACGGCGTCGCCGGCTCTGGCAAGAACTGATTGGCTATTCGCTGGCGACCCTGGTGCTTGGCCTGGCGGCCTTTGTCTGGCTATTGTCCGGGGCCAGCCTGGAGCAGCGGCTGGTGCCATTGATATTCATCGGCCTTGCCGCGCTGACCGTGCCGCACATGCTTATCCTTGCCTGGGCATCACCACCGCCAGTCGAGGCTCGCCAGAGCCATCGTTACCAAGACCTTTGAATACGAAGGTCTTAGTAAACCATCGACAGGCCAAGGCCAGCGCCCGCCGCTGGCAACCTCCACTCACCTCATCCGTGGCGACGGTCAAGTCATCTGCGTAATCAGCATTACGTAAAGACAGGGACGGCAATATCAGCGAAGATGTTGAACCCTTGGTCAGCGAAACAAGACAGCATTCCAATGAGCAAAACGGGCAAACGCGCTCGCAACCCGGGCATCCGCATTGGCGGGGTTTTGGTGGAGGCGGGTGAACGCAAGAGCGTCGATCTTGAGGCCGGCAGGCTTTACACCCATGCGCCCACCACCCTGCCGGTGCAAATTATCTGTGGCCGCAAGGCAGGCCCGGTCATGTTTGTCAGCGCAGCGATCCACGGTGATGAACTCAATGGGGTAGAAATCATTCGCCGGCTGCTCAAGGCGCCCATTCTTGGGAAACTGCGGGGCACGCTGGTTGCGGTGCCCATCGTCAATCTGCATGGATTCATCGACAAGAGCCGCTACCTGCCCGATCGTCGCGATCTCAATCGCAGCTTCCCGGGATCGGAACAGGGCTCGCTGGCCGGGCGCATTGCCGATCTGTTCATGCGCGAAATCGTCAGCCAGTGCACTCATGGTATCGATCTGCACACCGGTGCCATCCACCGATCCAACCTGCCGCAAATTCGGGCCAACCTGGATGATTCCACCGTGCTGTCCATGGCCCAGGCCTTCGGGACACCGGTAATACTCAATTCGGCGATTCGCGACGGTTCCCTGAGGGCTGCCGCGATGCAGAAGCAAATCCCCATTTTGCTCTACGAAGCCGGTGAAGCCCTGCGCCTGGACGAATTCAGCATTCGGGGTGGCGTTGAAGGGATCATCCGCGTGATGCGCCTGCTTGACATGTTGCCGCCGGGTCGACGCAAACCACCAAAGGAACCCATTGTTGCCCGATCAAGCAGCTGGATACGCGCCCCGGACAGCGGCTTGTTCAGAGCCTACGTAGACCTCGGCGAACGCGTAGTGCGTGGAGAAACCGTGCTCGGCATGGTCAGCGACCCCTTTGGCGAACGCGAGCAGGAAATACGCGCGCCCTTCAGCGGGCTGGTCATTGGACGCCTGAAGCTGCCGCTGGTCAACGAGGGCGATGCCATTTACCACGTGGCCCGCTTCCACCGTACCGATCTGGCCCATGAACGCGTCGAGGGTTACCAGGACAGCCTGGAAGCTGACGATTTCCCTTATACCGACGTCGGTTCCCTGGACTGATGGCGCATACCCTTGAACCCGAAGAGGCTTTGCCCACCGATTTGGTTGAATGCCTCCAATCATCGCAACGTGCCTTGCTGTTTACCGGGGCTGGCATGTCGGCAGAATCCGGCATCCCGACCTTTCGTGATGCACAAAGCGGACTCTGGTCCAGATTTGAACCGATGCGACTGGCCTCGCCCGAAGGTTTCGCCGATGACCCGGGTCTGGTTTGGCGCTGGTATCAATGGCGTCGGAGGTTGATCAGCCAGGTCAGCCCGAATGCCGCCCACCACGCCCTGGCCCGTTGGCAGGCCGCATGCCCCGGCAGTCTGCTGATAACCCAGAACGTCGACGGCCTTCACCAGCGCGCCGGTAGCGACCCGGTCGTCGCCCTCCACGGGAACATTCACCAGACTGTCTGTTCAGAGACACGCCAGGCCATTGATCAGGCCTGGCTGGATCGGCATGCCGACAGGGAACCGCCGCCATCGCCTCACCACCCTGAAGGCCTCGCAAGGCCCGATGTCGTTTGGTTCGGCGAGGCACTGGACAGCCGCCTGCTTGACCGGGCCTTGCAGTTCGCTGAATCGGCCGATTTGGTCGTGGTCATAGGCACGGCCGGTCTGGTTCAACCGGCCGCCAGCATTCCTGTCGAGGCCGCTCGACGAGGCACCCACCTGATTGAAATCAACCCCATGCCCAGCGAATTGACGAGACTGGCCACTTGGCGCCTTGCCGGCCGGGCTGCAGCCTGTGTACCCAAGCTGCAAGAGGTTGTACGACAATCCACCTGAGCCTGCGCGCACAGACGAGCCTGCACCCTGATTCGTTATAATTGTCAGGTTTTCCCACCCCTATTGGAGAGATGGTATGAGCGCGACAATGAGAGCGCTGGTCAAGGCTCAGGCAGCCCCTGGCGTCGAAATGCGGGAAGTGCCCGTCCCCAAGATCGGCCCCAACGATGTCCTGGTCAAGCTGGAAAAAACCGCCATTTGCGGTACCGATCTGCACATCTACCAGTGGGACGACTGGGCCCAGCGCACCATCCGCACACCCTTGGTGATCGGCCATGAATTTGTCGGCAGGATTGTCGAGCTGGGCAGCGCGGTCAAGGGTTACCAGGAAGGCCAACGCGTCTCGGCCGAAGGCCATATCGTTTGCGGCGTCTGCCGCAATTGTCGCGCCGGCAAGCCGCACCTGTGCCCCAACACGGTGGGCATTGGTGTCAACCGCGATGGCGCCTTTGCTGAGTACATCAGCGTTCCGGCCACCAATTTGTGGCCGATTCCCGACGAGATTCCCTCCGAGCTGGCCGCCTTTTTCGACCCCTATGGCAATGCGGCCCACTGCGCGCTCCAATTCGACCTGGTCGGCGAGGACGTCTTGATTACCGGTGCCGGCCCTATCGGCATCATCGCGGCCGGCATCGCCCGCCACGTCGGCGCCCGACACGTCGTGGTCAGCGACCTCAACGATCTGCGCCTTGATCTGGCCCGTCAGATGGGCGCGACGCGAACCGTCAACGTGCGCAATGAAAAACTTGCCGATGTCGTCAAGTCGCTCAATATCGACGGCTTCGACGTCGGCCTGGAGATGTCGGGCAACCCGCAGGCATTCAACGACATGCTTAACTGCATGTATCACGGCGGCAAGGTTGCCCTGCTGGGGATCCTGCCCAAGGACACCGGCATTGACTGGGACCAGGTCATCTTCAAGGGCCTGGAAATGCACGGTATTTACGGCCGGCGCATGTATGAAACCTGGTACAAGATGACCCAGATGCTGCTGACCGGCTTCCCGTTGCATAAAGTGTTGACCCACCAGATTGCCATCGACGATTTCCAGACCGGCTTCGACCTGATGGCTGCCGGCCAGTGCGGCAAGGTGGTCTGTGACTGGACCGGCGAGGTTGCGGCATGAATGATGCAGCCACGCTGAAGCGCCTTCAGGACGAGTTGGACCAGATCGAGCGCGACGGACTGTACAAGCGCGAACGCTCGATTACCACGCCGCAGCGAGTCGCCATCAACACCGCCGAAGGGGGCGACGTACTGAATTTCTGCGCCAACAACTACCTGGGCCTGGCCGATAACCCGGAGATCATCGCCGCTGCCAAACAGGCACTGGATCAGCATGGCTTTGGCGTCGCCTCGGTTCGATTTATTTGCGGCACCCAGGATTTGCACAAGCAGCTTGAGCGCACCATTGCCGATTTCTTTGGCAAGGACGACAGCATTCTTTACGCCGCCTGCTTTGATGCCAACGGCGGCCTGTTCGAGCCGTTGCTGGGACCGGAAGACGCGATCATCTCTGACCAGCTCAACCATGCCTCGATCATCGACGGCATTCGCTTGTGCAAGGCCGAGCGTCATCGCTACCCGAACTCGGACATGAACGCGCTGGAAGGCGCGCTGAAAAAAACCCAGGACAAGCGCACGCGACTGATCGCCACCGACGGCGTGTTCTCGATGGACGGCTACGTGGCCAAACTGGACGAAATCACTGCCCTGGCCGAGCAATACAACGCACTGGTCATGGTCGACGACTGCCACGCCACCGGCTTTTTCGGCCCAACGGGTCGTGGCTCGGCCGAATACCACGGCGTGCTCGACAAGGTCGATATCTACACCTCCCCCCTGGGCAAGGCGCTGGGCGGCGGCATGGGCGGCTTTACCGTGGCCAGCCAGCCAATCATCGACATGCTGCGCCAGCGCTCGCGGCCGTATTTGTTCTCGAACTCGCTGGCACCGCCGCTGGTGGCGGCCAGCCTGAAAGTGTTCGAGATGCTGAATGCCTCCACCGCTCTGCGCGACCGACTGGAAGAGAACACCCGCTTTTTCCGCCAGGCCATGTCCGAGGCCGGCTTCGACATCAAGCCAGGCGACCATCCGATCGTGCCGGTGATGCTCTACGACGCCCCGCTGGCCCAGAAGATGGCCGACGAGCTGCTCAAGGAAGGCGTTTACGTCATTGGCTTTTTCTATCCCGTTGTACCCAAGGGCGAGGCCCGCATCCGCACCCAGATTTCAGCGGCTCACACCCGCGAGCAGCTGGAGCAGGCGGTTGATGCCTTCACCCGGGTTGGCAAGCGCCTGGGCGTGCTCGGCTGATCGCCAACTGATCGCCAATTCATCGAAATCCGCCGGTCGAATCCACCAGGATCGACCGGCCCTTCCCAACCTCAGCCTTTCCCAGCCCCGAACTGGCGCTCAATACCGAGTGCCTGTTCCACATCCAGCTGAATAGCGATACCGGTCCCGGATTTCTGATCGAACTCGCCAACCTCGGCAAGCGTATGCAGGATGGTTTGCGCCTGATCGGCGTGGACCAGAAACAGCAGCACGTCACGTACGTCAGTAACCTCCAGTCCCAGAATACCGAAGGATCGTGTCGCGCCTTCGCCGCGAACGTTGGCAATGACCGTCGAGCCGCTGGCACCCGCCTCGCGCGCCGCTTTCAGCAGCTTGCGGGTCTTGCGGCTTTCGACCACGGTCATGATGAGTTTGAAATTCATGCTGAATACCCCGCATCCATGGTCGGCTTGTCCAGACCAACCGCATCCTCGATGTCCAACTCGAACAGCACGCCAGTGCCCGGCGTGTCGTCGAGCGAGGCGACTTTTGCGATCGCATCAATCACCATCGGTAACTGCATCTGCGTGACGATGATCAAAACAATGTCGCGACTGGCGTCCAGGCTGAGCGCCATCAGCTGGCCCAATTCTCGGCGCCCCTCGCCACGCGCCTGATGAATCAGGGTTGCCCCGCTTGCCCCGGCCTCCCGGGCCGCGGCTATCACTTGATCGGTCTCGGCCGCTTCGACCGTCACCACCAGCAATTTTCGATTCATCAGGGTTTGTCCTCGCTTCCTCGAGTGCGTTTGACGACGGCGCCAATCTGAGCATAGGCCAATACCGCAATGATAGGAAACAGGCTGGCAAAGGCAATCAAGCCGAATCCGTCGAGCAGCGGGCTCCGGCCAGGCACACCGGCTGCCAGGCCGAGACCCAGCGCGGCGACCAGGGGCACGGTCACTGTGGAGGTGGTCACGCCGCCGGAATCGTAGGCCAGCGCAATGATCATGCGCGGCGCGAATACCGTCTGGACGACCACGATCAGGTAACCGGCCATGATGAAATGTTCCAGCGGCGCTCCAGTGACAATTCGCCAGCTGCCCAGTGCGATGCCGACGGCCACGCCCAAGGCAACGGTGAGGCGCAGCCCCATGACACTGATGGCGCCGCCGGAAATACGCTCGGCCTTCATCGCAACGGCAATGAGTGCCGGCTCGGCAATCGTGGTGGAAAAGCCAATGCAGAAGGCAAAGGCGTACACCCAGAAGTAATCCTGCCAGGGAATCGTATCCAGCACTGCCGAGCCATCGGTCACCAGAAACTCCGGCGCGGTTAATTGGGCCGCCATCAGGGTGCCAAGCGGAAACAGTGCCTGCTCCAGGCCTTGCAGAAACAAGGCAAGGCCCACGATCACACAAGCAAAACCGATCAGCACACGGCCCAGGTTGGCAATCCGGCGGCGCAGCACCAGCAACTGAAAACCAATCAATACGGCGGCGATGGGCAGCACATCCAGCACTGTCAGCAGCAGGGTTTGAAGAAATTCGATCAGCCAATTCATGACCAGAGCACACCGTAGGCCATGACACCAATGATGGGTGTCAGTGAGGCAAAGGCAATCAGTCCAAAGCCGTCGACGACCGGGTTACGCCCCTTGATGGTACTGGCCAGCCCGATGCCCAGTGCGGCGACCAGCGGTACAGTAATCGTCGAGGTGGTCACGCCGCCAGAATCGTAGGCGATCCCGATGATTTCAGCGGGCGCAAAACGGGTCATCACCACCACGCCGAGGTAGCCTGCGATGATCAGGTAATGGACCGGCCAGCCATGAATGATCCTGAGCAGGCCAACAAGGATCGCCAGGCCCACCGAAAAAGCGACGGTCAGGCGCAAGCCCAGGGCGTACTGTCGCAGGCTGTGTTCGTCGGACGCAATCCAGGCCCCGTCAGCCGCCACCCGGGCCGCCTCGGCAGCGACCGCAATCAAGGCAGGCTCGGCAATGGTGGTCCCGAACCCCAAAGCAAAGCCAAATACCAAAAGCCAGAACAGACTGCCCTTGCGGGCGAAATCGTGGGCCATGGACTCGCCAATCGGAAACAGGCCCAACTCCAGACCCATGACGAAGAGCGTCAACCCAACGACAACCAGCAACGCACCCATTAACAGACCGCCCGGGTCGGGGATTGGCTGGCCAAGGACCAAGAGCTGGAATACGGCGATCACCAGAAAGATCGGCGCCAGGTCACGAAGACTGCCGAGCAAGGTTCGAAAGAAAAAGCGGGACGCCAGGATCATGAGTGAAAAGAGTAGCACTGACTTACTATTAACCCGGCAACCAAACAGGTTGCCGGGTTAATGCCCGGCCGGAACGGACGGGACCTATGAGCGAAGGCATTTGCGGACATGTGCCGCAAATGCCGCGCAACGAATACCGTAGGTATTTCGTTGCCGGTTTACATGACACAATCTGCGCTAAGCTTTTTGTCGATCTGTCGAGAGAGCCTCTTTGTTGTCAGCCCATTCCCCGCCATCATCGTCTGTACGGGTGGTCATCATCGGCGCCGGCTTTGCCGGCATCGGTCTGGGCCTGAAACTGCTGGAGCGCGGAGAGCGCGATTTTCTGATTCTTGACCAGGCCGACGGCATTGGCGGCCCCTGGTGGGTCAATCGCTATCCGGGTTGTGCCTGTGACGTTCAGTCGCATTTGTACTCGCTGTCATTTGCGCCCAAGGCCGACTGGTCGAGGCAGTTCGCGCCGCGCGAGGAAATCCAGAGCTATTTGCAGACAATCGTGGACAGCAGCGGACTGCGCCAACATATCCAACTTGGCACGCCGGTGCGCCAGACCCGCTGGCAAGAAGGCAAACAAGCCTGGCAAATCGTCACTGGGGCCGGCGAGACCATCGAATGCTCGGTGCTGGTGTCGGCGATTGGCGGACTGTCGCGGCCGAACCGGCCAGCCATCCCCGGGCTGGACAGGTTTGCCGGGCCGGTGATTCACTCGCAGGAATGGCCGGACGATTTTGACCCCACCGGTCAACGCGTGGCGGTGATCGGTTCCGGTGCCTCGGCCATTCAGTTTGTCCCGCGGATTCAGCCCAAAGTGGCCAGGCTGGATCTTTACCAGCGAACCCCGCAATGGATTCTGCCCAAGCCAGATCGACCGATCTCGCCGCGCTGGCAAACGGCGTATGAACGCCTGCCGGTGCTGCGCCTCGCTCGTCGCCTGGCCATTTACCTGCTACTGGAAACCCGGCTGCCGGCTTTCAGCCATTTCCCGTGGCTTTCCGGCCTGCATCGACGCCAGGCCCGGCGCTGGCTGGAACGCCAAGTGAAGGACCCGGAACTGAGAGCAAAACTCAGGCCCGACTACGCGATGGGCTGCAAGCGCGTGCTCATGAGCAATGACTTTTACCCGGCGGTGGCCGCCGACAATTGCGAATTGATCACCACGCCGATTGCCCGCCTGGAGCCCGGCGCCGTGGTCGATGCCGAAGGCAGCCGACGGGCGGTGGACAGCGTGATTCTGGCGACCGGCTTCAAGGCCACCGAGCCGGTACCCGCCGGGTTGATCATTGGCCGGGATGGCCGCGACCTGGCCGAGATCTGGAAGCAAGGCCCAATGGCCTACAAGGGCAGCACGGTCAACGGCTTTCCCAACCTGTTCACCCTGCTCGGCCCAAACACCGCGCTGGGCCATAACTCGGTTCTTCTGATGATCGAAGCCCAGATTCGCTACGTGCTGGATGCCCTGGATTTCATGCAGCAATCCGGCACAGGCAGCCTGAACGTGCGTCTTTGGGATCAAAGCGCGTGGAACGATGCGCTACAGCAGCGGCTGGCGCGAACGGTCTGGAACCGCGGCGGTTGCGCCAGCTGGTATCGGCACCCGGTGAGCGGTCGCAATGCCACGCTTTGGCCACGCTGGACCTGGCGTTTCGCCCTGCTGACGCGCCGCTTCGACCCTAAAGCCTACGAGCGAAAGCGGGCGGTATCAAAGGTTTAATGTGTTCGGGCATGCAAGGCGCGAACGCAGGCCTCCAGCAACTGCGATTCTGATGCCAGCACCAGGTTGGCAGCATCGGCCAGCGGGATATAGCAGTCCGCGCCGGTGACGCGCTTTATCGGTCGGTCAGCCAGGCCCTGCTCGACCAGGCCGCAGACCAGGCCTTCCCCGATGCCACCATCCGGTCGTCCTTCATCAAAAATCACCAGCGCCCGGGCATCAGCGAGGCTGGCAGCGATCGCCGGCATGTCCAGCGGCTTGAGCCAGCGCAGATCAACCACTCGCACCTTGGCGCCCGAAGATTTCTCCAGCGCACGGGCTGCCCGCAGCGCCATCGGTACGCCGTTGCCATAAGTCACAATGGCAAGATCACTGGCTTCAGAATGATAAACGCGCGGCTCGAACGGCACCAGGCAGTCATCCGCTGCCGGGTAGTCGAACAACCAGCCGTTGTCATCGGCGGCGTACAAATCCTTGCTCATGTAGAGCGCAATCGGCTCCAGAAAAGCGCAGACCCGGCCGTCGACCTGGGCCATGGCCATCATCGTGCGCAGCATGTTGACGGCATCGTCGCCTCGCGAGGGGCAACCAATCACCAGGCCGGGAATATCGCGGAGGGCGGCAATGGAATTGTCATTGTGAAAATGACCGCCGAAGCCTTTCTGATAACCGAGGCTGGCAATTCGCATCACCATCGGGTTACGGAACTGGCCATTGGAGAAAAACTGCAGCGAGCAGGCCTCGCCGCGAATCTGATCGGCGGCGTTGTGGAAGTAGGCCAGGTACTGAATTTCGGGGATCGGCAAATAGCCCATGCTGCCAAAGCCCTGCGCCAGGCCCAGGATAGTGGTTTCATCCAGCAGGGTGTTGAACACCCGGCTGCGCCCGAAGCGTTGCCACAATCCCTTGGTGACGGTGTAGACCCCGCCCTTGCGTGCTACGTCCTCGCCAAACACCAGGGCCTGCGGATACTTGACCATCAGATCGGTCAGACCACGATTGATCTGGATGGCCAGATGGCGCGGCGGCTGGTTTTCCGGCAGCTGCTTGTCGCTGCCGAAGGCGGCCACTCGATCCGCCATTTCCGGCGCTCTGCGTGCCTCGGCCTGGACCGCGTCGACCGACAGCGGGGCCAGCGGGGCCACGACATCGGCCAGCGTTTTCAGACGCGGCTGCTGATCAGCCCGGTCGGCCTCGGCCAGGCAACGCTGGCGATAGCCCTCGTAGCGCTCGATGATTTCGCCGGGGCTCATCAGCCCACGGGAAACTACGCGTTCGGCCGACCGCCAAAGCGGATCCAGCGACTCCGCAGCGGCCAGTTCTTCAGGCGCCCGATACTCGATTTCGAAATCGGTGCCGGCATGCCCCATCAGGCGGGTGGTGCGCAGGTGCAAAAACACGGGACGGCGCTTGCGGCGACATTCATCAACAGCCGCTGCCACCGACACATAGCCGGACTCAAGATCCAGGCCGTCGGCAAAATGGTAGGAAAAGCCATAGCGTTCGGCCATGCCGCGGGCCACCCAGTCGCGCGGCGTGGGTACCGAAATGCCGATCCCGTTGTCTTCGCACACCATCAGCACCGGCAGGGGCAGGTTTTGATGACGCGTCCAGGCGCAGGTATTGAGCGCCACCTGGGCCGTGGCATGGTTGAGGCTGGCATCGCCGAAGGAGCACACCACCAGGCTGTCGGACGGGACCGGCGGCTCGTGACCTCCGGATTGTCCGCGGGCAATCGCCAGCGCCGTGCCTACGGCTTTGGGCAGGTGGGAGGCAATCGTGGAGGTTTGCGGCAATACCCACAGCGGCTGTGAGCCCCAGACCTTGTGACGCCCGCCGGAGGCCGGGTCGTCACTGCTGGCCGCAAACGACAGGCAGGTATCGCGCAGGAAATCCAGCTTTGGCTGCTTGCGATAGCGCTCGGCCATGAAGGCACCCGAGCGATAGTGCAGAAACGCCGGGTCCGTTTCCCGGGTCAGGCGCCCAACCAGCGCATTGCCCTCGTGACCGGAAGAACCGATGGTGTAGAAAACCTTGTTTTCCAACCGCTTGACCCGCGCCATCAGGTCAATCTGGCGCGACAGCATCTGGCTTTCGAACAGTTCCAGCAACGCGGAATCAGCCAGTGCCGTGTCGTCGGCCTCCTCGCGGTCGAGCCCCAGTTGCAACGCCCGCACGTAGTCGAGGAAGGCCTCGTCGATCACTTGCGCACGGTTCAGTTGTCGTGCCCGACGATTAGCTTGACTCATAGGCTGGCTCCCTCCAAAGCCGAACGCCCGACACTGACGTTCGACAATTAAAACGCGTTCAAACCGGTCAGCTCCCGCCCCACGACCAGTTGATGCACGGTTTCAGTACCTTCATAGGTAATCACCGACTCCAGATTCAGCGCATGGCGAATGGCCACGTACTCCAGCGTGATGCCGGAACCGCCCAGCAGGTCACGGCAGTCGCGGGCGATGTCAATGGCCATGCGCACGTTGTTCCACTTGGCCAGGGAGATCTGCGTGGGATGCACCTTGCCGGCGTCCTTGAGACGACCAAGCCGCAGGCTGAGCAACTGGGCCAGGGTGATCCGGCGCGCATGATCAGCCAGGCGAATCTGGACGGCCTGGTTGGCCGCCAGCGGTCGTTTGAACAGTTCCCGGTCGGCGGTGTAGTCGAGAGCTTCGGTCAAGCAGGCAATGGCCGCACCGATCGGGCCCCAGGTGATGCCATAGCGCGCCTGGCTCAGGCAGGACAATGGGCCTTTCAGGCCAATCACATTCGGCAGGCGGTTGCTGTCGGGAATGCGAACATTGTCGAAATACAGCTCCGAGGTGACCGACGCCCGAAGGGACATCTTGCTGCGGATATCGCGCGCCTCGAAGCCCTTGAAGTCCTTCTCGACGATGAAGCCCTGGATGCCGTCTTCGGTGCGCGCCCAAACGATAGCGATGTCGGCAATCGAGCCGTTGGTGATCCACATCTTGGCGCCGTTCAGAATCCAGTCGTCACCGTCACGCTTGGCATGGGTCTTCATGTTGGCCGGGTCCGAGCCGCCATGCGGTTCGGTCAGGCCGAAGCAGCCAATCACCTTGCCAGCGGCCATGTCAGGCAACCAGCGCTCCTTCTGCTCGTCGGAGCCGAAGGCGTAAATGGGATACATGCACAAGGACGACTGTACCGACACCAGGCTGCGCAGCCCGGAATCGCCTCGCTCCAGCTCCTGGCAGATCAAGCCGTAGCTGACGGCATTAAGGCCGGCACAACCATAACCCTCCAGGCTGGAACCGAACAGGCCAAGATCGGCAATTTCAGGAATCAGTTCCATCGGAAAGGTGCCGCGATCAAAGGCATCGGCGATCAACGGCAGGGCTTTTTCATCGACAAAACGGGCAACGCTGTCCTTGATCATCCGTTCCTCTTCGGTGAGGTCCTGGCTGATATCGAACAGATCGGTGGGATCAAGCGGGCGCATGGGCATGGGAGTCGGTCTTGTTCTTTGAATACAAGGTGCATTTTAACTGATCAGCCGGAAGTTTCCGTCCCGGTGAAGAGAGCGAATACACCACCAGAGTCGCCAGGGAGGTTTCCCCTTTGGCACCAGCGTGGCTATAATACAAGGCTTGATTTCCCACACTTGGCCTTACGGAAATGCTGAAACGACTTCTTTTCGCCGTCGTGCTGATTGCCGGCGCTTCGCAGCCGGCCCTGGCCGAACAGGGCGACCCGGAAAACGGCCGCTGGCTGGCCCGAACCTGCCATGGCTGCCACGGCATCCCCTTTCACCAGAACGTGTATCCGACCTACTCTGTTCCTCTGATTGCCGGCCAGAGCTACGGCTACCTGGTTTCAGCGCTGCAGGCCTACCAGAGCGGCGAACGTCGCCACCCCACGATGCAGGCTCAATCCGCCACGCTGTCTGAACAGGATATCCGCGACATTTCAGCATTTCTTGCCCAGCAACGGGAGGAACAGCCATGAAAGCCCTGACGATCGCACTCTTCCTTGCGCTGGGCACGGTTTCAGCAACCGCCCAGGCAAGCGGGAATCTCGCCCGTGGCCAGGAACTGGCAGAAGCCGTTTGCGCGGCCTGTCACGGCATGGACGGTAATCTGGCGCTAGTGGATGACTACCCGAAAATCGGCGGCCAGCACGAGGACTACCTGGTTTTTGCGCTGCGTGCCTATCGCTCCGGAGATCGGGACAACGCCATCATGTCTCCTTTCGCCAGTGATTTGTCTGATCAGGACATTCGCGCCCTGGCTGCGTGGTATGCACGACAGGACAGCGTCCTCAGAGTCATGCGTCTTCGCTGATTCTACGGGTTGTAATGATGAAAAAAGCCGGCTTGAATGCCGGCTTTTTTGTGCCATTTGCAAAGCATTCAGGCACTCAATAATAGGGGTTTTCGCCCTGCGCATGATCGGTGGCGTCAATCACCTGGCGGACCTCGGGGATTTCCTGCTTCATGGTGGTTTCAATGCCCTGTTTCAGGGTCACGTCCACCATTCCGCAGCCGTGACAGCCACCACCAAACTGAAGTACCACGTCCTTGTCCTCGGTCACTTCGACCAGTCCAACCGAACCACCGTGCGAGGCCACCATCGGGTTGATCCGGGATTCCAGCACCCAGATCCCCCGCTCCCGCAAAGGCGCGTCGTCGCCCGGACGCTGCCCTTTCAGGCCAGGCGCTCGGATTGACAATTCGCCGCCCATGGCGTTGGTCTCGAAATCAATCATGGCGCCTTCCAGGCTGGCAACGCTGGGCTCGTCGACAAACAGGGTAAACGTTTGGCAGTCCATGGCCTGGTCACCCGCTTTCTCACCGCCCGGTGGGCAAAAGGTCAGCTCGACATCTGCCCTTGGGGTGCCGGGATTGACGGTTCGCAGGCGAAGATTGGTGCCGTCGGTCTGCTGTTCGAGCAAGCCGGTGAAGTAATCCCGGGCAGCAGGAGTAATGGTGAGCATGACAGGGGGTTTCCTTGGTTCGAATCCGTTCTTACAGAGTTTACGTAGCGGCGGCGGAGGCCAGATTCAAGCGCTCCGCCAGCCAGGGCAATGAATGGTCGTAGCGCCAGTCAATCCCTGAGTGCGTGCCGTCAAACTCCTCGAAGTGATGCGCCACATCGCCGTCCGAAAGCGCCTGGGCCAGTTGGCGGGTACCGTAGTGGATGAAGTATTGATCACGGGATCCGGCGTCAATCCAGAGGCCTTTGAGCCCGGCCAGCGCATCCCGGCAAGCCGGGGCTTGCTGAACAGGGTCGAAGGCCAGCCAGCGATTCCAGACCGCCTCGTCCAGCCGACAATACTTCAGGTCAAACGGCAACGCCAGGCCAAGGGGGCGAGTGGCATCCGGCGAGTAACTGGCTGCCAGGCACAGGGTCATCAGCGTATGAAACGCCGCACCGCCCGGCTTGCGATCGCGCCAGAAGGTACGCACGAAGTGTTCCAGATTGCCATCGTGGCGAGCCAGCACGTCACAGGCCACAGTGAAGTCGCGACGGTAAACCAGGTCAAAGCCCGCGTCACCGGCATGGCTTGCCACAGCGCCAAAGGTGCCGGGGTGGCTCATGGCCAGGTGGAGCGCACCAAAGCCGCCGGACGACTTGCCAAACACGGCACGACTGTCGGGTGTGGCCAGCGTTCGGAAGCGCGCATCCACGGCCGGAATCAATTCTTCAGTCAGAAAATCCGCATAGCGACCCATCGCCGGCGTGTTGACGTACTGGTTGCCGCCCAGAGCGGTGTAACAGTCCGGGAACACCATGATCAGCGGCGGCAGGCGCTGCTCATCAATCAGACGGTCCAGCCGCTGAGGCAGCGTTTCTCCATGATTGCGCCATGCCACCTGGCCAGGGCCGGCGTTGGTATAAGCCGCCAGGCTGCAAAACAGCGGGTAGCGACGATCCGGGTGGTCGTCGTAGCCGGCTGGAAGGTAAACGGGGTGCTCACGTTCTGCCGGATCGCCGAGCGGATTGTCGAGCAATATCCGGGAACGCAGTTTCAGCATGACCAGCCGACCTTGCGGTCGAGCCGTTGTTGGGCGCAAGCTTTTCAGCGATTCGCTCATGGGGTCTCCTGGCAGGGTTCAGGCGGGGTTGGCGAAAGGTGCTTCGAGATGGACGCCGTCAGTTTAACAACCGCCTGCGCCGCCGTGGCAAAAGTGCCGCGCCATACCGCCTGGTTGCGCAGCTGGGACCGTTGTCAGCCAGCCTTGTTGGCCGGGCCCGCCTGCAGGCGGCTGATCTTGCTGTCAGACTCCGCCCGACTGGAACGACGAAGCTCCGGAACAAAACGCTCAAGCGTAGCGCGCAAGACGCCCGGCTCATACTGAAGCACCGCCTGTTCAGCCCTGACCAGCGCCTCATCAAGCCCGTCCAGCATCGGTGCCGAGCTGCGGGTGAGGAAGATCTTCTCGTGCGCGGTTTTTGCGTAGGATTCGTGCTGGTGGAACAATTCTTCGAAGAGTTTCTCTCCCGGCCTCAGGCCGGTATAGACAATCTCGATATCCCGGCCCGGCTCTCGGCCCGCCAGGCGAATGAGCTGTTCGGCAAGGTAGCTGATCCTGACCGGCTCTCCCATGTCGAGGACGAAAACCTCACCGCCCTCGCCCAGCACACCGGCCTGTAGAATCAACTGGCCCGCTTCGGCAATGGTCATGAAGTAGCGGGTGATCTCCGGGTGCGTCACGGTCACCGGCCCACCCTGGCGTATCTGCTCGTTGAACAGCGGAACTACCGAGCCGGTCGAGTTAAGAACATTGCCAAATCGCACCGTTATGAATCGGGTCGGTGAACGGCCATTGATCGCCTGGCAATAGAGTTCAGCCATGCGTTTACTGGCCCCCATCACGTTGCTCGGATTGACCGCCTTGTCGGTGGAAATCAGTACAAACGTTTCAACGCGGTGTCGATCGGCGGCGTCTGCCATCCGCCGGGTACCGATTACGTTGTTACGAAAGGCCGCGCGCACCTGGTTCTGGAGCATCGGCAGATGCTTGTAGGCAGCGGCGTGAAACACCACCTGCGGGCGGTTGAGCTGCATGACCTGTTCGACCGTCGCTGAATCAGCCACATCACCCAGCACGGCCTCGATGACCAGGTCGCCAAAGTGCTGGCGCAGTCGGCGCTCTATGCGATAGAGGTTGTACTCACTGTGATCAAGCACAACCAGCGATGCCGGCGCGAGACGGGCAATCTGCTGACACAATTCCGAACCAATCGAGCCGCCGCCGCCGGTGACCAGCACCCGTTTGCCAGTCAAGCCCGCCCGAATGGATTCCCAGTTGAGTGATACCGGCTCGCGCCCGAGCAAATCATCAATGGCGACAGGCTTCAGATCATCAAAGCGAGTCACACTGTTGCCAAGTTCGGTCAACGTAGGCAGGGTCTTGAATTCAACCTCGGCTTGCTCGCAAATTTCGACGACACGCTGCATCTGCTGATTGGTGGCCGAGGGGATGGCAATGACCACCAGGTCGACGGACGCCTCCCTGACCACTCTCGGCAGGTGGTTAATCGCCCCGAGCACCGGGATGCCGCGGATTTCGGTATTCCGAAGACGCCGACTGTCGTCAAGGAAGCCGACCACGTCATAACCACCGCGACGCTTGAGCTCAGGGACCAGCAAACGTCCGGAACGGCCGGCACCCAACACCAGCGTGCGTTGTGTCACCCGGCGCCGATGCGCCTCCTGGCGCATGTCCTTGAAAATACGATACGCCAGACGCGGCAGCCCGAGAAGGACTAAGAGGAGTGCAGGAAAGGCCCAGACTACCAGTACCGTGCTCTCAATCGGTGCGTCCAGCAGCAACAATACGGCGCCTCCCGCGGCTGCCCCCATGATGCCGGCCTTGAGCAGGTTGGCCAGGTCGGGCAGGCTGGCAAATCGCCAGACTCCGCGATAGAGCCCGGCTCGCCACTGCAGAAAACCCTGTGCCAGGAGAATGAGATTGATTTCGATGGCAATTTGTTGCCAACCGATCATTGGCGTACCCGCCAACCAGCCGGTTGCCATGCGAACGCTCACCCAGGCGGCAACCACCATGAAAAGATCGTGCAAGATAACCAGCAAGCGCAGGTTCAACAGCGGAGCGCGGCGTTCGACTTGATCAACCATGATTTCAGGCTTCTCCGTGGCGATTGCCCTGAGTGGAAATCCAGGCCGCAATCAGCACTATCATCACCCCTGCAACAATCCAGCCTTGCCAGGCTGGAAAACGCATTGCCAACAAACTGGCCGGAACGACAAGCCCCAGGTTGATCGAGACGTAAATCATCAGAACCTGACCGTGGCTCGCCCCCCGAGCCAACAGTGCCTGGTAGGCATGTTCGCGGTGCGGAGTATACCACGGCTGCTTTTTGACCAGCCTGCGCAACAGAGTCAGCGTACTGTCAACCACGAAGACGCTACTGATCAGCACGCACATCAACAGGCCCGCGGAATCGCCTTGAAGAGAGGCCAACGCGAACCACGCCACCAAGCCGCCAACCAGCAGTGAGCCACTGTCGCCCATGAACAGGCTGGCCGGAGGCCAATTAAAGCGCAGGAAGCCAAGCGCAACCGCCACAAGGCCAAGCGCTACCGTGGCGAGGGCGGGCTGACCGGATTGCCAGAACAACAGCGCGTACAAGCCGCCCTGCACCACGGCCTGCTGGCCGGCCAGGCCGTCAGAACCGTCCATGAAATTATGCAGATTGACCATCCAGACAATGGCCAGTGCCGCCAGGAAACCGATACCTAACGTCGAAGACAGGCTCACAGGCCCCAAACTGACGATAGCCGGCAACCCTTGGAAAATAATGAGTCCGGCGGCAAAAGCGCACTGAATCATCAGCCTGAGCCTCACCGGCAGGGATGAGCGATCGTCCATCCAGCCGGGTAGCGCGGTCATCAGGACAACAAACAGCAAGATCCCTGCGACGTGAACGTTGTTCAACGACAATCCAAGCGCCAGGAGAATCAAAGCCAGCGCCATGATGACACCGCCACCCCGTGGAGTCGCCCGGCTGTGACTTCGACGAGCGTCGGGTTGGTCGACAACCTGACGGGATAACAGCCAGGACCGCCACCCTGGTAACACGGCCAGCATCAGCATCAAAGCCGCTGGCGGCAGCATCAGACCGGGGAACCAGGAATCGATCACTCGCCCAACACCCCGGTTATGGCGCGCGTGGTATTCCATTGCCTGCAGCTCGGGCATAACCAGTGAAGCGAGTTTCCACTGAAACCGCACTGACTGCAGCGATAGCTGGGCTGGCCTTTGAGCAACGACCGGGCAAGATCCCGGATCCGCTCCGGCTCAACCCGATCAAAGCCCACTTTTTGCTCATGCAAAAGCGCCATAAGATGTTCAAGCCCCTTGACCGAGGGCCGATGAGCCAGTTGCTCAAGCAAAACGGCGAGGGCTGCTTCCGGGTCATCGTCAAGCAGCAGCTCCGCGAGTGCCAGTGTAGCGGTCGTCGAGCGGTGGCGATCGACCATCGAGCCCAGCCAACTCATCAGTTGGTCAAGCATGTCAGTTCGACGATGACTCTCAAGCAACTTGTCTATTGAACCCACCAGGCAGCCGGGCTCCAGCTCGCAGGCCTCACGTAACAGCTGTCCAACCTTGAGCCACTGCCCTCGGCGATGCGCCAATGCGGCCTCCAGCAGGCGCGACCTGGGGTGTTTCGGGTCATAGCGACGGGCCTGTCTCAATGCAGACATGACCCGGTCCGCGTCGTCATCGGCCAAGGCCATCTCGGCCTGCTCACAGTGAAACTGGGCAACCATCTGGCGAACGTCGTCTTTTTCCGTGCCCAGATGCGCCGCCATATCAATGGCCTTGGCCCAGTCTTTTTCTTGCTGGTAAATGGCCAGCAGTTGGCGCACGGGTGCAGGATCACCGGGGGCAATGACCAGCAATTCGCTGAACAAACGCTCTGCGCGATCAAGCAGGCCCGCCTGCATGTAATCTTCACCGAGCGCCATAAGCGCTTGGCCACGCTGGTCATCGCTCAGATTAGGCCGGGAAATGATGTGTTTATGAAACCGAATGGCCTTGTCCATCTCCCCGCGACGGCGAAACAGCTTACCCAGCGCGAGATGAGTTTCGACGGTATCCCGATTGACCTCGGCTATTTCCATGAACAGCTCAATGGCCTTGTCGGACTCTTCGTTAAGCAGGTAATTCAGGCCGCGAAAATAATTTCGGGAAAGACGGGAGCTCTGCCGCACCTTGCCGCGCGACCGAAAGGCCGCGAGATACCAGCCACTCGCAGCAGCCACCGGCAAGAGCAGGAAAAGCCAGAGGATTTCATTCATCAATACGGCTCAGATCAGAGCCACTGGCCTTGCGCCGACGCGTCCAACGCGATGGCAGATGAAACAGCACCATGAAAAGAACCAGACCAATGACAGTACCAGCGACGAACACCAGCATGATCAATGGGCCAAGAGCCAGCTCGACGGCATAGCCCGGCAAGCGAAGTGTCACAGGATCAGGGTTCATCACCCCGACAGAAAGACCCGCCACGGCGGCGATCAAACAAGCCAACAACAGTAACCAGCGATACATGAATGCCCCGGATCATCGATTTACTCAAGCCCGGATTATACCGATGCGGGCCGGATGGGGCGCCATGGCCGAGGCAGGCCTTGATGGGTGATACCCGGCACTGTCCGGGTAGCTAACATGAAAGGCGTCAGAGCAGGCCGTCGTTGACTCGTTCGCGAAGCGCTTTGCCGGGCTTGAAGTGAGGCACGTGCTTGGCTGGCAGAGCAACCGGCTCGCCGGTCTTGGGGTTGCGTCCCATTCGCGCCGGGCGGTAGTGGAGTGAAAAGCTGCCAAAGCCGCGAATCTCTATACGGTCACCCTCGGAGAGGGCTTTGCTGAGCTGTTCAAGAATACAACGCACGGCCAATTCAACATCGGCCTGGCTGAGATGAGGCTGGGTGGCGGCAAGCCGCTCGATCAATTCAGACTTGGTCAATGGTCCCGACTCCCCTCGGTAAAACCGGCCGGCACCGCGGTGCCGGCCGGCGTGTCACTTACTCAGTCCTTGCCGAGCTGTTCCTTGAGCAGATCACCCAAGGTAGTACCACCACCGCCGCTGCGCGACTGGTACTGGTCCAGCGCTTCGGCCAGCTCATCGTCATCCTTGGCCCGGATCGACAGGGTCAGGTTACGCGTCTTGCGATCCAGCGCCACGAACTTGGCTTCGATATCATCACCCTCGGACAGGATCTTGGTCGCGTCCTCGACGCGTTCCTTGGCCAGGTCAGACGCCTTGATGTAACCGTCGACGCCGTCGGCGAGCTCAACGACCGCACCACGCGGATCGACGCTCTTGACCTTGCCGTTGACGATGGAACCGCGCGGATGCTCGGCCATGAACGTAGCGAACGGGTCCTGTTCCAGTTGCTTGATGCCCAGCGAGATGCGCTCGCGCTCGGGATCAACCGCCAGAACCACGGCCTCGACTTCTTCACCCTTGCGGAAGTTGCGAATGGCGTCTTCGCCCGCCGTCATCCACGAGATGTCGGACAGGTGAACCAGGCCGTCGATGCCGCCGTCCAGGCCGATGAAGATACCGAAATCGGTAATCGACTTGATCGCACCGCCCACCTTGTCGCCCTTGTTGTGGATGGCGGCAAAGGCTTCCCAAGGGTTCGGCGTGCACTGCTTCATGCCCAGCGAGATACGACGACGCTCTTCGTCGACATCCAGCACCATGACTTCGACTTCCTGGCCGACATGGACCATCTTGGCCGGGTTGACGTTCTTGTTGGTCCAGTCCATTTCGGACACGTGAACCAGACCTTCGACGCCGTCTTCGATCTCAACGAAGCAGCCGTAGTCGGTGATGTTGGTGACTTTACCGAACAGACGCGAGGTCGGCGGGTAACGGCGGTCAATATTGCTCCACGGATCATCGCCCAGCTGCTTCAAGCCCAGCGATACGCGCATGCGCTCTCGGTCGAAGCGCAACACGCGCACTTCCAGCTCATCGCCCACTTCCACCACTTCAGAAGGGTGACGAACGCGCTTCCACGCCATGTCGGTAATGTGCAGCAGACCGTCAATACCGCCCAGGTCCAGGAAGGCACCGTAGTCGGTGAGGTTCTTGACCACACCCTTGATCACGGCACCTTCGGTCAGGCGCTCGATCAGGTCATCACGCTCGGCGGCATATTCGTGCTCGACCACGGCGCGACGCGACACAACCAGGTTGTTGCGGCGACGGTCAAGCTTGATGATCTTGAATTCCAGATCCTTGCCTTCGAGGTAGGCCGGATCACGCACCGGGCGGACATCAACCAGCGAACCCGGCAGAAAGGCGCGGATGCCGTCGATGTTGACGGTGAATCCACCCTTGACCTTGCCAGAGATCTGACCAATGACATTTTCTTCGGCCTCGAACACTTTTTCGAGGGTGGTCCAGACGCGCGAGCGCTTGGCTTTTTCGCGCGACAGGCGCGTTTCGCCAAATCCGTCTTCGACGGCGTCCAGGGAAACTTCGACTTCGTCGCCGACAGCCACTTCCAGTTCGCCATCGTGCTTCTGGAACTGGTGGATGGGGACGATGCCTTCAGATTTGAGTCCGGCGTTGATGACGACGGCGTCGTCGCGGATCTCGACAACCCGACCCATGATGATCGCTCCGGGGCGGAGCTCTTTCTCGGTCAGGCTTTGTTCAAACAGTTCAGCAAATGTTTCGGTCATTACGGTTGAGGGTTCCTGAGAAAACAGGTTCTTTCGGGGACTGGCGTGGCCATCCCGTCGGTTCCTGGTCATCTGCGCCAGTTTCCACACACACGGCGCTCGTTCACAAAAAGCCGGCTCCCGATCCGGTCGGGGCCAGCGGCGATTACTTCTTCGGGGCCAGTGCTCAGCTCAGCCGAGCGGCGGCGCTATTCATGATAATGGCAACCACCTCGTCAATCGTGAGGGTGGTCGAATCAATCTCCACGGCATCTTGTGCCGCCACGGTCGGGGAAACGGCGCGTTCGCGATCTCGCCTGTCCCTTTCCTGAAGGTCCTGAAAAAGACGGTCAAAGATAACATCTTTCCCGCTTTGCTTCAACTGTTCGAAGCGTCTACGCGCCCGCTCTTCCACACTCGCAGTCAGGAAGATCTTGCAGTCGGCATCCGGAAACACCACGGTGCCCATGTCCCGTCCATCGGCCACCAGGCCAGGCGGGCGCCGAAAGCTGCGCTGAAGCGTCAACAAAGCCGAACGCACTGGCGGTAGCGAGGCGATCCGCGAGCTCATCACGGCCACCTCCTCGCGACGTATCCGGGCGTCGGCCGACTCGCCGTTCAACAAGACGTCGACGCCCTCAGGCTTCAGCTTGAACGACAAATCGATATCCCGACACAGCAGCAACAGGCCGTCAACATCCTCAGGCCCGATCTGGTGGTCGAAGGCGCTGGCGGCAACGGCACGATACACCGCACCGGAATCCAGCAGATTCCAGCCCAAAGCCTGCGCCACCTTGAGAGCGATAGTGCCCTTGCCGGCCCCGCTTGGCCCGTCGATGGTCAATACCGGTGCCATCAGTTGTCCTCCTGCCATTCGATCCCGGCACCCAGGGCGTTCATGTCATCGACAAAAACGGGATAACTGGTCCGGATCCACTGGGCGTTGTCAATTTCCACGGGCGCATCGGCCACCAGGCCGAGCACGGCCAGACTCATGGCAATCCGATGGTCGCCGTGCGAATCGACCCGGCCACCGCTAACCCGGCCACCCTGAATCACGGCGCCGTCCGGCGTTTCCTCGACGTTGACGCCCAAGTGCCGCAACTGCTCGCTCATCACCGCCAGGCGGTCCGACTCCTTGACCCGAAGTTCCTCCGCGCCGCGAATGCGGGTGGTCCCCTCAACGGCTGCAGCCATGGCCATCAGCATCGGGAATTCGTCAATGGCCAGAGGCACCCACTCAGGAGGCACGTCAATGCCGCGCAGCGGCGCGCTGCTCAGCCGCAAACGGGCCACTGGCTCGGCGCCCAGACTGGACTCTTCCTCAATGACCACCTGGCCGCCCATGGCCCGGAAAATCCTGAGAATGCCATCACGCGTCGGGTTGATGCCCAGGTTGTCAAAAACCACGTCGGAATCGGGCACAAGCAGGGCGGCGGCCATGGCAAAGGTGGCCGAACTGAGATCGCCCGGCACCCTGCACTCGATTCCAGTCAGCGCCTGGCCACCCTGGATGGCAACCTGTCCCGGACTCTGCTTGACTGCGGCGCCAAACGCCGGCAGCAGACGTTCGCTGTGGTCGCGACTGGGGCCGGGTTCCAGCAAGGTCGTCGTGCCTTCGGCGACCAAACCGGCCAGCAACAGGGCCGACTTGATCTGGGCGATGGCCACCGGCAGTGCATACTCGATGCCTTGGAGCGGGGCCGGCTCAATGTCCAGCGGCGCCCTGCCCTCGCGGGAACGAATACAGGCGCCCATCAGCGACAAGGGATCGCAAACCCGCCCCATCGGACGGCTGGACAGCGAGGCATCGCCAATCAGCGTCAGCCGCTGACCGAGCAGTTCCGGACGGCCAGCCAGCGCCCCGCACAGCAAGCGCATGCCGGTACCGGAATTGCCCAGATCCAGCGGCGAGTCCGGCGCACGCAGCCGCCCGCCCCGAATCCGGATGACATCACCCTGTTCGCTGACCTCGGCACCCATCGCCGCCATCGCCGCCAGCGTGGCCCGGGTATCTTCGGCCTCCAGGAAGCCACGAATGCGGGTTTCACCCTGGGCCAGTCCGCCCAGGATGGCCAGGCGATGCGAGATCGACTTGTCGCCCGGCGGCTGGCAGCGGCCTTTCAGCCCGTGCCGACACGGCTTGACGAGCAGCCTGCTCATTGGCCAGACGACTGGCCGAGGATCGTGCCCAGGGCATCCAGAACCCGCTGGTTTTGCGCCTCGGTACCGACGGTAATGCGCAGGTAGTTCTCAAGCCCGTAGTTGGCCACCGGACGGACAATGATGCCGGCCCGCAACAGCTGCTCGTTCAGTTCCGCGCCCGAGCGGTCGAATTCGGCCAGGACAAAGTTGGCCGCCGACGGCACGACGCGCGCGCCCAGGTGCCCCAGGCCCTCGCCCAGCTGAACCAGGCCCGCGCTGTTCACCTCGCGGCTGTGATCAATAAAGGCCTGGTCGTCGAGCGCAGCACGGGCAGCCGTCAGGGCCAGCGAGTTCACGTTGAAGGCAGGACGAACTCGGTTGAGCAGATCGCTGATTCCGGGGTTGCTCAGCGCATAGCCCACTCGCAATCCCGCCAGGCCGTAGGCCTTGGAGAAGGTGCGGGTCACGACCAGGCTGGGGCATTCATCCAGCCAGGTCGAGGCATCGCCGAGACGGTCGCTTTCGGCGTATTCGGTATAGGCCTCATCAACCACGCAGATCACGTGCGGCGGCAATGAGGCGACGAAATCCTTCAGACGGGCACCGTCCAGCCAGGTACCCGTGGGGTTGTTCGGGTTGGCCACCATGACCAATCGGGTATCCGGCCCGACCTGCTCATAAAGCGCGCGCAGGTCATGACCCAGCGGCATGACGTGATCGGCCGGCAGCGCTGGTGCAACCTTGGCCGTGGCGCCGACCATTTGCGTGGCAATCGGGTAGACGGCAAAACAGTACTGCGAAAACACCGCTTCCAGCCCCGGCTGGAGAAAGACCTGGGCCAGAAACACCAGCACGTCGTTCGAGCCGTTGCCGAGCGTGATGCAGCTCGGATCGACGCCATGGCGGGCGGCCAGCGCTTGTTTGAGTTCAAAGCCGTTGGCATCGGGGTAGAGCCAGAGATCGTCCAGTTCACCGCGCATCGCCTCGATGGCGCGCGGGCTGGCCCCCAGCGGATTCTCATTCGAGGCCAGCTTGATCGAATTGCTCACCCCGTACTCGCGCTCGAGCTCGGCGGTGGGCTTGCCGGGAATGTAGGGCTTGAGCTGGCGAACGCCGGGAACGGCAAGATCGGTAAAGTCGTAATGTTTCATGGAATCGCGTCTTCTCGAAATTCTCGGTGGGTTTCAGGCAGCGCCGGTGGATTCTGGCAGCCGCCCCAGAATCGCCTTGGGATAGGAGCCCAGTACCTTGACCAGGCGGGCCTCACTGTCCAGATCAGCCATCGCGGCAGCCAGGTTGGCATCCTCGACATGACCCTCGACATCAATGAAAAAGACGTAGTCCCAACGCCCCTGTCGGGAAGGCCGGGACTCGATCCGATTCATGTTGACGCCATGACGGGCCAGCGGCTCCAACAGGCGGAACAGTGCGCCAGGGCCGTCTCGACCGGCCACCATCAAGGTGGTTTTATCTTCGCCCGAGGGCGACAACAGTTCACGACCCAGCACCAGAAAGCGCGTGGTGTTGTCGACGTGATCCTCGATGTTGGCAAACAGCACCGGCAGTCCATAGACCTCGGCAGCATGACGGCCTGCAATGGCCGCAGCATCCGGCGCATGACGAACCCGACGGGCCGCCTCGGCATTGCTGGACACGGCCAGCACCTCGGCATGCGCCAGGTGAGCCGACAGCCAATGCTTGCACTGGGCCAGCGACTGGGCATGCGCGTAAACCCGCTCGATCTCATCAAGCCGGCGCGCCTGGGTGAGCAGGTGCTGGTGGATCCGAAGCTCGACCTCCGCCGCGATCTTCAGATCGGCATGCATGAACATGTCGAGCGTGTGCGAGACGATGCCCTGGGTCGAATTCTCGACCGGCACGACGCCGAAATCGGCCTCACCCGCCTGGACCTGAAGGAATACGTCCTCGATGCTGGGCTGGCTGATGGCATTGACCGAATGACCAAACTGACGATAAACGGCCTGCTGGGTAAACGTGCCTTCCGGTCCCAGGTAGGCAATCCGCATGGGCTCCTGCTGGGCCAGGCAGGCCGACATGATTTCCCGAAACACCCGGAGCATCACCGAATCGCTCAACGGTCCCTCGTTGCGCTCGATCACTTTTCGCAGCACCTGGGCTTCGCGATCGGGCCGGTAATAGGCCGCCGCCCCGCCCAGCTCGCCCTTGGCCGCGCGCACCTCGGCGGCCAGGTGCGCCCGCTCGGCAATCAGCGCCTGCACTTGCTGGTCAAGCTCGTCAATTCGCTGGCGAACGCCGGCCAGCGCCGCTTCAGGCTCGGCGGCGTTCGAAGTCTTTGAGGAAGTCAATCAGGCTCTCCACGGCATCGTCGTCAATGGCATTGTACAGACTGGCCCGCAAGCCACCGAGGGCGCGGTGGCCCTTCAGGCCGAGCAGTCCAGCCGCCTCGGCGGCTTCCACGGCCGCCATGGTCAAGCGTTCGTCGGCGGCGAAAAACGGCACGTTCATGACCGATCGGCAGTCGTCATCGACCGGGTTTGACCAGAAATCGCTGGCATCAATGGTCTGGTACAAGCGCCGGGCGCGCCGGGCGTTGCGCTGTTCCAGCGCGCCAAGGCCACCCACGCTGTCAATCCAGCGCAAGACTTCCAGCGCCACGTACCAGGACAGCGTAGCCGGGGTGTTGAACATCGAGTCGGACGCCACCCAGCTTCGGTAATCCAGGTATTTCGGCAAGCCGTCCGGAATGGTTTCTAGCAGGTCGCGACGAATCAGCACCACGGTCAGCCCGGCAATGCCCAGGTTTTTTTGGGCCCCGGCGTAGGCAAAGGCCAGATCGGCATAGGGATAGGGCCGCGACAGGAACTCCGAGGAAAGATCGGCGGCCAGCGGAACTTCGCAAGCCGGCGGCAAGGGGTGCTGAACGCCGTGGATGGTTTCATTACCCGTGTAATGCAGATAGGCACAGTCCGGCGGCAATGCCTCCAGCGCCGGCAGCCGGGTAAAACTGCAGGCTTCGCTTGAGCCAACCGACACGGCCTGCCCGACGCGCCGGGCTTCGGCCAGGGCCTTCTCGCCCCAGTGGCCGGTAAGCGTGTAGGCAGCCACCCGACCCGCCGCCAGATTCATCGGCAACCAGGCGAACTGGAGATTGGCACCGCCCTGAAGCAACAACACCTCGTGCTCGTCACCCACCTGCATCAGATGCCGCAGCCGCTCAACCAGTTCATCGGCGATGGCGGCAAAACGCGGGCCACGGTGGGAAATCTCCGCCACGGAAGGCTGGCCATCCGGCGTTGGCTTCAACGCCTCGGACAAGCGCTCGCGAACGGCTCGCGGCAGCGCGGCCGGACCGGCAGAAAAGTTATGCACGCGGCTCATGCCTTGATGATCCATGGTGTCAGCGAAGCGCCGACACCTCGATGGTGGTCTGACCGCCCATGTAGGGCTGCAGCGCCTCGGGAATAAGTACCGAACCATCGCGCTGCTGGTAGTTCTCCAGCACGGCCACCAGGGTCCGGCCAACTGCCAGCCCAGAGCCGTTTACCGTGTGCAGCAGCTCGGGCTTGCCGGTTTCCGGGTTGCGCCAGCGGGCCTGCATGCGGCGGGCCTGGAAATCACCGAAATTCGAGCACGACGAAATCTCGCGATAGGCGCCCTGCCCGGGCAGCCAGACTTCCAGATCATAGGTTTTACGGGCCGAAAAACCCATGTCGCCGGCACACAGCAGCATCAGCCGGTAGGGCAAGCCCAGCGCCTGCAAAATGCCTTCGGCGTGCTGTGTCAGCGCTTCATGACAGGCTTCGGATTCCGACGGCAGACTGATCTGAACCAGCTCGACCTTGTCGAACTGGTGCTGACGAATCATGCCCCGGGTGTCCTTGCCGTAGGCCCCGGCTTCGCGCCGGAAACACGGCGTGTGGGCCACCCATTTCAGCGGCAGATGGCCAGCCTCGACGATCTGGTCGGCCACCAGGTTGGTCAACGGCACTTCGGCCGTCGGAATCAGGAACCGCTGCGGCTCGCCTTCAAAGTGAAAGGCATCCTCGGCAAACTTGGGCAGCTGCCCGGTGCCCTGCATGGCGGTATCAAGCACCAGATAGGGCACATACATCTCGCGGTAGCCGTTCTGGCCAACGTGCTGGTCAAGCATGAACTGGGCCAGCGCCCGATGCAGCCGGGCCACCGAGCCACCCAGCACGGCAAAACGGCTGCCGGCCACCCTGGCGGCGGCTTCAAAATCGATGCCGTCGAGCAACTCGCCGATTTCGACGTGATCACGCGGCTCGAAATCGAGTGGCGCGGGCTCGCCCCAGCGATGGATCTCGGCGTTGTCGTCTTCGCTTTTACCGTCGGGCACCTCGTCCGCCGGCAGGTTGGGCATGTCCAGGAACAGCTCTTCAAGCTGGGCGCGCAGCGTTTCCAGAGTCGACTTGGCGTCCTTCAGCTCATCGCCAAGACGGGCCACCTCAGCCAGCAACGGCTCGATATCCTCTCCACGGGCCTTGGCCTGACCGATCGACTTGGAGCTGACGTTACGCTGGTTCTGAAGCTCTTCGGTCCGAACCTGAAGCGACTTCCGCTTTTCTTCCAGCGCGGCGTAACTTTCGATGTCCAGGTGATAACCCCGGCGGGCCAGCTTTCGGGCAACGGTCTCAAGGTCGTGTCTCAGCAGCTGAGGGTCAAGCATCGGTCAATTCCGCAGTCATTAAAGGCAACGTCATAGTTTAGCCCGAAGCGCCCGACAAGACCGAGACGCACGCCAGAGTCGCGCCTATTTTGTCTTCAATAGCACCAACGCAGTCTGTCCGCAAAAAAATTCGGCAAAAAACGCTGAATAATCAAACGTCGACCCAATTCCTGATCAAGTCGGCGCAACAGCCATCCTTAATGGCCAACTGTCGGCAGGGCCTTGGTTCAGGATTTAAGTGCCTGTCGATGGTTCCTAGCATCCGGTGACGCCAGGTGCTTCGGGCCAACCGGGACGTTCGGCCGGCTTGCCAGGGGCACGTTCAGGGGAGCCTGGGTGACCTCGAGATCGCACTGTCCAAGCGGATGGATTCTCGACCTCCTTGAGCAGCGATCAATCGGATGGACGCTGAAAGCTACCGAGAACCGGCCGCGCCCCGGCCGGCCCGAAGCACCTAACGCCCCCCGATGCAGCAGGCTGAAAGATCGCAGGGGGGCTTCCCCGCCTTTTCCTCAAAGCCATCAGCGGGGAATGGTGTTGGCTGATGGCGAGCGCTGGCGCGCGGCGGCGGGCACGGTGGTTCAGCCGTTTCAGGCGCCCGGGACCTAAGCCGAAGCCCCATAGCCTTCAATGCCTTCGGTGATATTCATTGGCACCCAGGCTCCCTTGAACTTGCAGAATCGACACCGCCGGATAGCGCCAGCGCTCGCCAGCAGCCGGCACCACTCGCCGCCTTCCACCTTAAATCAAAGCATCCTTGCCGGTAGTCGAACTTTCGACATGACCCAGAAACCTTTTGGCCAATCAGAACCAAACAAAACGCCTCGGTACGAGCATCCCATCAGCGTTGAAGAGTCCAAACGCAAAAACGCGCCCGGCGGGCGCGTTTTCGGCAAAGCAGAACGGCCAGGAAAAGTCAGCCGCTGAACGGGTGTTGCAGGATCACGTTGGCGTCTCGCTCCGGACCAGTGGAAAGCATATGCACCGGTACGCCGATCAGCTCTTCGAGCCGGTCGAGGTAGGCGCGAGCTGCCGACGGCAGCCCACCCACATCGGTCAGGCCTTTGGTCTGGCTTTTCCAACCCGGCAGGGTTTCATACACCGGGCGCACACTTTGCCATTCCTCGGCGCCGACCGGGAAGTAATCCACACCCTCGTATGCCGTGCAAATCTTGACCTGTTCGAAGGTATCCAGCACGTCGAGCTTGGTAATGCAAAGCCCGGTTACGCCGTTGACGCGTGCCATGCGCTTCATGGCAACGGCATCCAGCCAGCCGCAACGCCGAGGGCGTCCGGTAGTGGCACCGAATTCCACGCCGCGCTCGGCCATCATCCGGCCGTCCGCGTCATCCAACTCAGTGGGGAACGGTCCACCACCAACGCGGGTGGTGTAGGCCTTGGTGATACCCAGCACGTAGTCGATATCGCGCGGGCCTACGCCAGCACCGGTCAACACACCACCGACGGTCGTGTTGGACGAGGTCACGAAGGGGTAGGTCCCGTGGTCGATGTCCAGCAAGCTGCCCTGCGCGCCCTCGAACAGGATTTTGCCGCCAGCCGCACGAAGATCGTGCAGGTCGCCGGTCACGTCCGTGAACATGGGCTTGAGGATTTCGCCCAGACGAGCCGCCTCGTCGGCCACGGCCTGGAGCACGACCGCTTCGGCCTTGTAGTAGTTCACCAGCAGGAAGTTGTAGTAATCGACAACGGACTCGAGCTTGTCCTTGAGGCGCTGCGGGTCTGCCAGATCGGCCAGTCGCAGGCCGTGACGGACAATCTTGTCCTCGTAAGCCGGTCCAATGCCGCGGCCGGTGGTGCCGATGGCTCGACTGCCACGGGCCGCCTCACGCGCCCGATCCATCGCCTCGTGAAACGGCAGGATGGCCGGACACGCCGGCGACAGGCCCAGCCGCGAACGCACCTCGATACCTCGCGCTTCCAGACCTTCCACTTCCTTCATCAGAGCCTGGGGGGCAACCACCACGCCGTTGCCGACGAGGCAACGGGCGCGCTCGGTGAGCACGCCCGACGGGATGACATGAAGGACCGTCTTTTCGCCGTTGATGACCAGGGTATGGCCCGCGTTGTGGCCACCCTGGTAGCGAACGACGGCATCGACATCTCGCGCCAGCAGGTCAACAATCTTGCCCTTGCCTTCGTCACCCCACTGGGTGCCGAGAATGACTACCGATCTGGACATTGAGATCTCCGTCAGTCGTCAGCGCGCTGCTGATCGAAGAAGCGGAAGAACTCCGAACGGGTGTCCATGAGCAGCAGATCGTTCTCGGTGCCGAAGCTCGCCTCGTAGGCGTTCATGCTGCGCCAGAACGAGAAGAAGTCGCGGTCACGGTTGAAGGCGTCAGCATAGAGTTCAATCGCGCGGGCATCGCCTTCACCGCGAATGCGCTGGGCATCACGCTCGGCATCGGCCAGCAGCACGCGCACCTGACGATCCGCGTCAGCGCGGATGCGCTCGGCCCGTTCACGACCCAGCGAACGCAGCTCGTTGGCGAACTCGGTACGCTGGGTTTCCATACGTTCAAACACCGAGTTCAGTACGTCTTCGGTGAGCTCGATTTTCTTGATTCGAACGTCGACGACGTCAATACCGAAGTCCTGGAAACGGCGATCGGCACGAACGACCAGCTCTTCCATCATCTCGCGACGTTGTTCAGACACCACTTCGCTGAGCGTGCGCTGGGCAAACTCGTCACGCAGATCGTTTCGGATCAGCTGGCCCAGGCGGGAGGCGGTAAACAGCATGTCACCACCCTGCGTGGCCACGTAGAAGTCACGCGGGTTGGTAATGCGCCACTTGACGTAGTAGTCCACCTCGACGAATTTCTGCTCGGCGGTGTTCATCTGCTCCGGACGCATGTCCAGGGTGATGATTCGACGCTCGAGCTTGACCACGTTGTTGATGAACGGCATCTTGAAATGCAGGCCAGGCTCGAAGTCCGATCGCACGACTTCACCAAGACGGAACTTGATGGCGAACTCGGTCTCCTTGACCACAAACACGCTGTTGATGGCAATGAAAATGGCCAGCGCGATACCAATAATGACGGGAATAGAAATTTTCATGATCAACGTCCCTCCCGGCCGCGACGGGCGCGTGGGTCAGCCTGACTGGTAATGCGCTGTTGTTCCTGAGGGGCCATCAGAGGCACCGGCGGTGGCGCGCTTGCCGAACCGCTGCCGCCGCCCATGCGATCCAGCGGCAGGTAGAACATGTTGTTTGAGTCGCTGACGTCAAGCAGAATCTTCGACGAACGGCCGTAGATGGCTTCCAGCGTCTCCAGGAAGATACGCTCTCGGGTGACTTCCGGAGCCAGCGAGTACTGCTCGAGGATGGCAACGAACCGATCGGATTCACCGGTTGCCTGGGCAATGATGGCTTCGCGGTAGGCCTGAGCTTCTTCGATCACGCGTGCCGCGCGACCGCGCGCTTCCGGCACTTCCTGGTTAGCGTAGGCCTGGGCTTCATTGGCGAAACGAATCTGGTCTTCACGGGCACGAACCACATCGTCGAACGCAGATCGAACCTGAGCCGGCGGACGCACTTCCTGCAGGTTGAAAGAGGTAATCTCGATACCCGGGTCATAGCGGGTAATGATTTCTTCCAGCAACTCCTGGGCATCCAGGGCGATTTGTCCTCGACCAATTTCAAGGATGAAATCCATGTTGTTGGTACCGACAATCTCGCGCATGGCGCTGTCAGCCGCCTGGGACAGGGAATCTTCCGGATCAGCCACGTTGAACAAAAACTTTTCCGGCTCGAAAACGCGGAACTGCACGGCAAAGGCCAGATCAATCAGGTTTTCGTCCCCGGTCAGCATCCGGCTGGAGCTTTCCAGCGAACGAACCTGGCTGACGTTCACCTTGAGCACTTCCTCGATCGGGCGTGGCAGGGTGAAATTCAGGCCCGGATTCAATGTTCGGGAATATTCACCAAAACGCAGAACGACCCCACGTTCCGATTCATCAATAATGTGGATCGAGTTCCAGACCACCCAAAGGGCCAGCAAAACCCCAACCAGAATGAGTAATCCGCCCATTGAGGGGCCGCTGCCGCCAGACGACTGGCCGCCACTGCCGCCATCGCCTCCACCCATGATTTTTTTCAACCGCCGCTGCACGTTGGCAAAGACCTCGTCCAGGTCGGGCGGCTGCTGTCCGTTGCCGCCTTTCCAGGGATCTCGATCACCACCACCGCCGCCGCCACCGCTGCCGCGTCCAGGTTCATTCCAGGGCATTGAATTCTCCGTCAATCGTTGCGTGGGTCATCCCCGAACCGCTTCGGGAACGTACCAACAAGCCTGTCCACCGAGCGGTGGATGATTCAGCCGTTTAGTGTAACAGTAGATCAAACGCCAGTTTGCCATCACGACCGTCAAGCCGCGTCAACAGCTCGGCATCGCGGCGGCTGATTTCAACAGTCAGGTGACTGTCGCCCTGGTCATCGATACTTTCCTCTCTGACCGCCCCGATTTCGAACAGTTGCGCGCGCAATCGGCCGCAGTTGACCGGCAGGCAAATTCGCCGACGAATCAGCCCCCCACCCACCCGCTCCAACAGGGCCTGTTCCAGCGCGGGGAGCCCATCGCCGGTCAACGCGGAGACCCACACCGAGGTCACGATGCCGTCCTCGTCACGCTCCAGTCCGGTGGCATGATCGGTGGCGTCGACCTTGTTGAAAACTCGCAGTCTAGGGAGGTCGCCGGCGCCGATGTCATCCAGCACCTCGTCGACGACGGCCTGGTGACCCAGGCGATCAGGATCAGCGCCGTCAATCACGTGCACAACCAGGTTGGCCGACAGTGTCTCTTCCAGCGTCGCCTTGAACGCAGCGATCAGCTCGGGCGGCAGGTCGCGAATGAAGCCCACCGTGTCGCTCAACAGCATGGCCGAGCCGTCCAGCCCTTCAATGCGCCGTACGGTGGGGTCCAGGGTGGCAAACAGCTGGTCGCGCGCCATCACCGTCGAGCTGGTCATGCGGTTGAACAGGGTCGATTTGCCGGCATTGGTATAACCCACCAGGGCAACCAGCGGGATATCACTGCGACTGCGAGCGCGGCGGCCCTGTTCGCGCCGCTGGGCGACCTTGCCCAGTCTGGCGGTAAGCTGGCGAATCCGGTCGCCTAGGAGCCGACGGTCGGTTTCCAGCTGGGTTTCGCCAGGGCCTCGCAAACCAATACCACCGCGCTGACGCTCGAGGTGGGTCCAGCCCCGCACAAGGCGGGTTGACAGATGGCGCAACTGGGCGAGCTCTACCTGTAGCTTGCCCTCGTGAGACCGCGCACGTTGGGCGAAAATATCGAGAATCAGCGTTGTCCGATCAAGGACACCGCATTTGAGCTGACGAGCAAGGTTCCGTTCCTGCACCGGAGTCAATCGAGCATTGACCAACACCAAATCCGCGCCCTCGGTTTTGACCAAGGCGGCCGTTTCCTCCACCTTGCCGCCTCCGACCAGATAACGCGGGTCTGGCCGATCACGCGGGGCTTTCAGTTGGCCAACAACCTCAACACCGGCCGACACGGCCAGGTGATAAAACTCCTCGCGCGCGTTTTCATCACCTTCCAACCCAATAACCGGATGAAGAAGGACAGCTTTCGATGACCGGGCAAGCTGTCCCGGCGCTGGCTGATCAATCAGAGTGGTCAGTCCTCATCGTCTGGCTGGAGCCGGACATTCCTGCTCGGCACCACCGTCGAAATGGCATGTTTGTAGATCATTTGACTGACCTGGTTTTTCAGCAACACGACAAAATTGTCGAACGATTCGATCTGGCCCTGGAGCTTGATGCCGTTGACCAGGTAGATGTGCACCGGTACGCGTTCGCGTCGCAGTGCGTTCAAAAACGGATCCTGCAACGATTGACCCTTTGACATGTTGTTTTACTCCTTGGTACTGCCTTGGTATGGAATTGGGTCGCCTGGATTCGATTTTGCGCCTCGTCTCGGGCCCGAAAGCCCGCCCCATGACACGTCGGCCGCCTGATCAGCAGCCGGCGAACCCCTTCACACGCTCAACAACTCGTTTGAGCGATTGCCTTGTTTTTGAATCATACCAGAGGGTTGCGCCAAACTGTCGGAATGCCGTCAACTGACGTTTGGCCAACTGCCGAGTAGCTGCTTTTGCCCGGACCCGGCACTCTGCCTGGTCATACTCACCTTCCAGATGCATCCACGCCTGACGATAGCCGACCGCGCGCATGGCAGGCGTGGTCGGGCTCAAGCCAGGTCGACGTCGAAGCGCTTCAACCTCGGCAAGGAAGCCTTGTTCGAACATCCACTCCAGTCGGCGGGCAATAGCATCGTGAAGCTGCCTTCTGTCAGCTGGCGTCAACACGAAACGCAGTGCAGGAAATCGCGGTTGGCGCGCGTGGTTGAACAGGTCCCCCGGCCCCTTGCCCGTTAGCTCAATCAACTCCAGTGCCCGCAGAATGCGTTGTCGATCGGCCGGCTTGATAACACGAAGCGATGCTGGATCTCGGTCCGCCAATCGTTGATGCAAGGCTTCCCAGCCCTCCCGCTCAGCTTCCGCCTGAAGACGGGCCCGGATGGCAGGGTTGGCCGGCGGCAGGTCATCCAAACCATAGAGTAAGGCGCGAAAATACAGCGCGGTTCCACCGACCAGAACCGGCAGGCGCCCCTGGGCAGCCAATTGTCGCATCGCTTGTTCGGCATCGCGAACGAAATCGGCCGCGGAATAGACGTCCTCGGGCTCGCGAATATCGATCAAGGCATGCGGATAGCGCTGGAGCTCGGCAGGCGTGGCCTTGGCCGATCCGATATCCAGCCCTCGGTAAACCTGGGCCGAGTCGACGCTGATCAGCCCCACGGGCAGTTGATCGAACAGCGCCATGGCCGCGGCCGTCTTGCCGGCCGCCGTCGGCCCCATGAGGAAAACGGCCGGCGGCAGTTCACTGGCCACGCAGGAACAACCGGTCGAGGCTCTTCATGTCCAGCTGAACCCAGGTGGGCCGGCCATGGTTGCACTGGTCACTACGCTCGGTGCGCTCCATGTCCCGCAGCAGTGCATTCATTTCTTCCAGGTTCAACCGGCGGTTGGCGCGTACCGAACCATGGCAGGCCATGGTCGACAGCAACTCATCCATGGCGCTCTCGACCCGACTGCTGTCCCCAAGCTCAACCAGATCGGCCAACACATCGCGAACCAGGCCGATCGGATTGGCCTGGGCCAGCAGGCTGGGTACCGCCCGCAGCAACACGGTTTCAGGGCCAGCCAGGTCCAGTTCAAAACCCAGGCGGCCCAACGCGTCGAGGTGGCGTTCCAGCGCGTTGACTTCGCGCGAGGAAACCGCCAGACGCTCGGGCACCAGCAAACGCTGGGATCGAACACGATCATCCGACCAGCGTTGCTTGAGCTGCTCATAAACGATTCGCTCATGGGCAGCATGCATGTCCACCATGACCAGCCCTTCGGCGTTTTCGGCCAGGACATAAACGCCGTGGATTTGCGCTACCGCGAAGCCCAGCGGGGGAATGGGTGCCTCGGCATCACGGCCGGCCCCTTGCCCGGACCCGCCAGCCAATTGAGCGTAGCGTTCCAGCTGCTCGCTGACCGGCAGGGCCAGACCGCCCTGGCCGTCCTGGCGGGGCCAGGCCATGGGGCTGGAGGGCGATGCAGAAGCCGCCGATGTTCCCGGCCAGGCCGGCAACGAGGCCGGCGCAGAATGGCCCTGACCGGGCCGGGTGTCGGCCAGCGCCCGGTTGATGGTGGAAAACAAAAAATCATGCACCAGCCGTCCGTCGCGGAACCGCACTTCGGTTTTTTGTGGGTGGACGTTGACGTCGACTCGCCGAGGGTCGAGACTGAGGCGCAACACGAAGGCCGGGTGCCGACCGTGGAACAGCACGTCGCGATAGGCCTGTTTTACCGCATGGGCCACCAGTCGATCGCGTACCAGTCGACCGTTGACGAAGAAAAACTGCAAATCGGCCTGGCTGCGCGAAAAACTAGGGCGGGCAATCCAGCCGCTCAGGCGCAACTCGGCATGCTGGTTATCCAGCACCAGGGCCTGGTCAAGAAAGGCCTCACCACAAACCTCGCCCACTCGCCGGCTGCGCGCAGCCTCGTTATCGGCGGGCGGCAGGCGTCGCACGGCGCGACCGTTGTGGAACAATTCAAAGCCGACCGTCATATTGGCCAGCGCCAGGCGACGAATGGTGTCGTCAATGTGATTGAACTCGGTGCGCTCGGTTTTCAGAAATTTCCGCCGGGCGGGCGTGTTGTAGAACAAATCGCGCACCTCTACCACGGTGCCCTGCGGCATGCCAACGGGCACCGCCTCGCTGGTTTGCCCGCCTTCCGATCGAACCTCGAAGCCGCTGTCGGCCTCGGCCGGACGAGAGGCCAGGCGCAATCGGGAAACCGAGGCAATCGAGGGCAAGGCTTCACCACGGAATCCAAAGCTGGACACCGCTTCCAGATCATCCAGGCTCTCAATCTTGCTGGTGGCATGCGGCGACAGCGCCAGAGGCAGATCTTCGGCACCCATGCCGCGGCCATCATCACTGATTCGAAGACGCCTGAGCCCGCCCTGCTCTACTTCAAGGCGAATGCGCGAGGCACCCGCATCCAAGGCGTTTTCAAGCAATTCCTTGACGACGGAGGCGGGCCGCTCGACGACTTCGCCGGCAGCAATCTGGTTAACCAGGTGGGTGGGGAGTTGACGAATCGACATGCGCCGATTCTAACCCGGAGGCAGATCTCGCAGTCCGGCGAAGCGCCCGGCAAACGCCGGCGGAAATCAGCCGCCGGCAGCCGGAATGACCAGGACAGCGCCGGGGTGAATGACGTCGCCGTTCAGGTTGTTGGCCTCGCGAATGCGATTGACGCTGACCGAGTAACGCTGGGCGATGACGCCCAATGTGTCGCCGCGAGCCACGATATGGCGGTAACCTTCGCGGTTGGCCGCGAACCAGGTGCCCTGCGGGGCGGTGCGATGGAAATGCTGGTGAACCCCGGTGGCAATGGCGTTGGCCACCTGCTGCCGATGGTGGGCATTATTCAGATTCTGCTCATCCTGGGGATTACTGATGAACCCAACCTCGATCAATACCGATGGGACATCCGGCGAGCGCAACACCACGAAATTGGCACGCTCGACCCGGTTTCGGTGCCGCCGCCCCACCGATCCTAACTCGCCAAGGATCTTTTCGGCGGCGCTGTTCGAATATTCCAGCGCTGCACTCTGTGAGAGATCCAGCAGCACGGAGCTAAGCATGTCATCCCCGCGGTCAAGGCTGACGCCACCAATCAAATCGGATTTGTTCTCGCGCTGGGCCAGCAACCGTGCCGCCTCGCTGGATGCACCGCTGCGGGACAACACATAGACCGAACTGCCGCGCACCCGAAAATCACGGAAAGCGTCGGCGTGTATCGAGAGAAACAGGTCGGCCTGCGCCTGGCGGGCCCGTGAATATCGTTCCTGCAAGGGAACGAAGTAATCGCCGGTACGCACCAGCACGGCCTGCATGCCAGGCATGTCGTTGATGCGCTGTTCAAGTTCCCGGGCGATCGCCAGGGTTACTTCTTTTTCAAAGGTTCCCCCCGGTCCAATGGCACCGGGGTCTTCACCACCGTGGCCGGCGTCGATGGCGACCACCATGTCGCCTTCACCGTCCGGAGCAGTCCGAACCACCTCACGTACACGCTCGGCAGGCGTCTGTGCGCCCTCCGGTTTCAGGTCGATCACCAGGCGATGGCCGTACTCGCCAGCGGGGTCAAGCAGGAAGCTTTGCGGCTTGGCCTGGTCATTCAGGTCCAGAACGACCCGCAGGTCATTGCCGTTGCGAATACCGTGCCTGAAGCCGGAAACGACACCGCTTCGGTCCGAATCAAAGGGCAACTCGCCACTAATCTGGCTGGCATCAATGTCGATGACCACCCGATCAGGATTTTCGAGCGTGAAAAGGCGGTAATCAACCCGGTCGGCCAGATCCAGCACGACTCGGGTATTATCCGGCCCGGCCCATATCCGGAGATTCTCCACCTCCGTCGCCCAGATCGACGACGAAATCAGCATCAAAATCAGTACTTTAGTGATCGCGCGCATGATTCCCGACCCGATTAGCCCTGCGCAGGAGTCGCCCTGCACCTACCATCATCTTGCACAAAAGAAGGTTTTTTTGCAAGTAAAACGGGGAGATAGCGCTAGTTCGAGAGAAAAATTCTACGTACTGCCAGCTATCGGGGCGGCAAGAAGGCCATGGGATCTTCCGGTTGCCCGTTGCGGCGCACTTCAAAATGCAACAGGGCGCGCTGGGACTCGTTCATGCCCATCTCGGCAATCGGCTGGCCTGCACGAACACGATCTCCTTCCGTGACGAGACGCCGCCGATTGTGGCCATAGGCCGACAGCATGGTATCCGAGTGCTTGATGATGATCAGTTCGCCATAGCCAATCAAGGCAGTGCCGCTGTAGACCACTTGGCCATCGGCTGCCGCCAGCACCAGCTGCCCCACTTCACCCGCGATGCCGATACCCCGACGGGTGGCCGCTGGATCGAATCGACGCTCGATGTTGCCGGTGGTCGGCCAGCGCCAGGTAACTCCTGCCACGTCACGTGTCGCGGCTGACGCGGCCGGTGGCGCTGCGCTACCCGTCGACGCCGGCGCCGGACGCTGGGCGGGCGTCGTATCCCGGGGCGGGCTGGGGGTAGCCGGCGTCGGGTCGGGTGGTGAGGACGGCTCTCGACTCGCCGGCGACGGCCGAGAAGGTTCAGGCCTCGTGGTTGCAACCGCATCAGGCGGCGCGCTCAGGCGCAACTCCTGACCGGGCCGGATGGTATACGGCGGCTGAATACGATTCCACTGGGCCACGGAACGCCAGTCCAAACCGTAGCGAAAAGCGATGGAGTAGAGCGTGTCGCCGCGGCCAACTTCATGAAAAGGAGGCACCGGCCCGCTGGCGCGATGACGCGCTGGACTACCCGCTTGAGGCGACGCGCTCCCGGCGGAGTCCCGTCGATCCTCGACCGGCGCTGGCTGCCAAGGCGCGCATGCAACCAGGAAAACCGCGATTGCCAATAATTTCAGGACATTCGTTACGCCACGCATGGCTGCCGCCTCAAAACCAGAACCACCAGACCAGCAGGGCCAGGGCCGTACCGATCACCGCTACCCAACCGAGCAAATCAATCCAGTCTCGCAATCGCTCGGCCGCCCGCTCGCCTCCCGCATAGATAATGGCAGCAACCAGAAAGAAGCGCGAGCCGCGACCAATCACGCTGCCCAGCACAAAGGCCGGCAACGACATCCCCAAGGCGCCGGCGGCCACGGTAATGACCTTGAATGGAATGGGTGAAAAGCCTGCCAGGATCACGAACCAGACGCCGAAACGCCGGAACGCATCAACCGCTTGTTCATAGGCAGGCAGATAACCCGCCCGCTCGATCCAGGGCAGGACAAGCTCCAGCGCCATCCATCCCAGCAAATACCCGATCAGACCACCGGTCACTGACGCAACCGTGGTCTTGAAGGCCAATCGCCAGGCGCGGCGGCGCTCGGCCAGCACCATGGGTGCGAGCATGACGTCAGGGGGAATGGGAAAAATCACCGCCTCGGCGACGGTCACGCCGACCAGATAACGCTCCGCATGGCGATGACGGGCAAGCTTCAGCACCCAATCGTACATTCCACTGAAAAGGCTGGGCATCAGCTCAAGCGACCCAGACGACCAGCCGGCATCGCACCATTGGCGGAATCCATCGGGAGCTCCCGATCGCTGGAAAGGCATAGGATGGATCGCATGGTTAATCCAATCCCTCCAGCAGGGGCACGAAAACGACCTCACCGAGATCTTGCCGCTCCAGGCCAGATTCAAGCCGGCGGGTTCGAATCAAACGCTGCTGGCCATCGATGGCCTCTGGCGCGATCAATGTGCCGCCCATGGCAAGCTGATCAACCAGCGAGCGGGGAACGAAGCCGCCCGCGGTTACCACGATGCCATCAAACGGGGCCTGGGTTGGCCAGCCATTCAACCCATCAGCATGACGGGTCAGCACATTGTGCAAGCCCAGAAGGTGGAAACGTTGTCGCGCACTGCGTAACAATTCGCCAATTCGTTCGGTGGTAAAGACCTGACCGGCCACGCGAGCCAGGACCGCCGCTTGGTAACCGGACCCTGTGCCAACCTCCAACACCTTACCCAGCGGCGCGTCGCCGGCAAGTACCGCCTGGGTCATCAGGGCGACGACGTAAGGCTGCGAGATGGTCTGGCCCCGGCCAATGGGCAGGGCGGTGTCTTCGTAGGCGCGCGACGACAAGGCTTCATCGACAAACAGATGACGCGGCGTGGCGGCAATGGCCGACAGCACGCGCTCATCGTGAATACCCTTCTCCCGCAGACGCCTGACCAGACGCTGGCGGGTATTGTCGGAGGTCATGCCGACCCCCTTGTGCGCCCGCCCTGTTTGCATCAGCCGCCCGTTTCTCCAGCGCTGTTCAGCCGCTCGATCCATTGGCTGACCTGGTCCAGCGCCTGGTAGCGGGTCAAATCGACGTGGATGGGCGTGACCGATACATAGCCGTTGCGCACGGCCTGGAAATCCGTGCCGGGTCCACTGTCGGATTCATCACCCGGGGGGCCGATCCAGAAAAACGATCGCCCGCGCGGGTCCTCCAGCGGTATGACATGTTCGGAGCGATGCCGATGACCCAACCGGGTCGTCTCAAAACCCCGGATTTCATCCCAGGGCAAGTCCGGGACATTGACGTTGAGAATGGTGTCCGCCGGCAACGGTTCGCGAACCAGCTGTCGCATGAGAATTGATGCCGCCTGCGCAGCCGAGTCGTAATGTCTGGGACCACCTTTGCCGTAAACCAGTGAAACGGCCATGGCCGGCAGACCAAGGAAACGGCCCTCCATGGCCGCTGCCACGGTTCCCGAATACAGCACGTCGTCGCCGAGGTTGGCGCCATGGTTGATACCGGAGACCACCATGTCCGGTTCATCACCGAGCAGGCCAGTGATGGCGATGTGGACACAATCGGTCGGCGTGCCGAAGACCTTGAAACGGTTGTCGTCCTGCTGCTCGACGCGAATTGGCTGATCGAGGGTCAGCGAGTTGCTGGCCCCGGAACGGTCGCGATCGGGCGCTACAATGGTGACGCGTTCGCAAAGCGCCGCCAGTTTTTCGGCCAAAAGCCGTATTCCGGGCGCATACAGCCCGTCGTCGTTGGATATGAGAATATGCATGTCGGGGAGGCCGATTTGGAAGCCTTCACTATAAATCAAAGACCACCCATCGGCAGCGCTCGGAAGGCAATTTATCGTTCATGAACGGCAAGGATGACGACAAAGACCTGTTTCGTCAGGCAATGCAGGATGTGCGCCGGATTCAGGGTGATCGAGTCGCGCCCAACCTGCGCCGCCGCAAGCCACTTCCGCGGCAGCGTCAGCGGGACGAAGCGATGGTGCTCGACGAACTGGCCAACGCCCCGATTGACTTTGAAACGGTCGAAACCGGCGAGGAAATCAGCTGGTTGCGGGAAGGACTGCAGCGACGGGTGCTGAGCCGTCTCAGACGCGGTCACTGGCGCATCCAGGACGAGCTGGATCTGCATGAAATGAATACCGACGCGGCCTCGGGCGCCATCCGAACGTTTCTGGGCCTGGCCCACCGGGACGGCCTGAGTTGCGTCAAGATCATCCATGGCAAGGGACTCCGATCGGGCCCGGACGGGCCGCGCCTGAAACGGCTGACCGCCCGCCTGTTGAGTCGTCACCCGCGCGTTTGCGCCTTTGCCTCGGCACCGGTTCGCGACGGCGGAACGGGCGCGGTTTACGTGTTACTGAAACGCTGATGCGACGCGGATGGACAATTCTGGCGTAGCGGCCCTGTTATTGCTGGGCGCAGTGATACTTTGGTGGCACGGATCGGTCCAGGCCAGGGAGCGTGCACGCTTGCTGGCACGATCGTTCTGTCAGCGGCAAGGTTGGCAACTGCTCGACCAGACCGTCGCGCTGAAAAAGCTCAAGCCGGTTCGACACGTGGATAGCTGGCAGTGGCGGAGGGCCTATCGTTTTGACTACTCTCCGGACGGGGCCGCCCGGTTGCCCGGCGAAATCTGGTTACTCGGCAAAGCGGTTGAACAAATCAGTGCCGTGCAGCCCGATGGCAGCCGCCTGATTCAGTCGAACGACATCCAGTCAAACTAGAAAAAGCCGGACGCTACTTGACCACATGCAGTCGGGGGCCGCCGCGATCCGGGCCTTCCGGCGGCTCGGGGTCGTCCTGATCGGTTTTGCGCTTTTGACCGGACACCCTGGACAACTCGGGCCGATCAACCGACGACTCATCTACCTCAAGCCCATCCTGATCTTCGGAAAACATCATTCCCCGGCCGTTCTCGCGGGCATAAATGGCCATAACGGCAGGCGTCGCCACGCTGACAGCTCGGGAAACACCACCAAAGCGGGCGACAAAGCTGACCATATCGCTGTCAATGAACAGATCTCGAACTGCCGACGGGCTGATATTCAGCACCACCTTGCCGTCCTGGACTGCCTGGGGTGGCACATTGACCCCGCCCGGGTGATCGGCATCGGCCAGAAGGTGTGGCGTCAGACCCGAATCGCTTATCCAATCGACCATGGCGCGGATCAGGTAGGGCCGACTGGATTTCATACGGATCGAATCAGTCATCGATCCGGAAGCGACGTTCAACCTCGGTCAGGCTGCGTTGGAAGGAGTCGCGACGGAACATGCGATCCATATAGCGGTGCAGTTCCGGTGCCTGACGTGGCGTGAGCTCAACACCGTAATGGGGCAAGCGCCACAACAGCGGCAGCAGAGCACAATCGGCAAGCGAAAGCTCATCGTTCAACAGGAAAGGAGACAAACCAAACAACTGGTCGGAGGAAACCAGGCCCTCACGCAGCGCTTTGCGAGTGGCGGCAACCTTCTTTTCTCCGCCGGATGTTTCGATGATCTTTCCGGCTTCAATCCAATCCCGCTTCATCCGATACATCAGCAAGCGCAGCCGGGACCGGGAAACCGGGTCGATCGGCATCAGCGGGGGGTGCGGGTAACGCTCGTCCAGATACTCAGTCACCGGGCGCGTCCCGTACAGAACCATGTCGCGATCGACCAGCGTCGGTGGTTCGCCATAGGGGTTCAGTTCGGCCAGGTCAGCCGTGGCTGCCCGGTCCTGTTCAATGTGGATGATCTCCACATTGATTCCCTTCTCAGCCAAAACAAACCGGACCCGATGACAGTCCAGACAATTCTCGGATGAATACAGTGCCATCATGCCGCGTTCCCTCTTGCGCTAGGTTGCCCGGCGGGTCGTGCCTGCCGGGCCAACAATTACTTCTTGACGTCCTTCCAGTACTCCTGGTAGAGGAGATAGGACACGAAAGTGAACAGCGACAGGAACAACAGCACCCAAACACCCAAGCGCTCGCGCTGCAGGCGAGCAGGCTCCGCAGCATATTCCATGAAGGCCACGATATCGCGCACGAAATCGTCGTACTCGCTGGGCGACATCAAACCCGGGCGATCCAGTTCGAGCCCGATCACCTCGGTACGCAGCTCGTCGCCGACTTCGCGAGTTTCAGTCACCGCACGCTGTATGCCCTGGAGTTCAACCAGCACATGAGGCATGGCGGTAAGTTCCTTGACGGTGTTGTCCCACCCATTGTCGGTAAGGAAGTAACTGCGCAGGAACGTATAGATCCAGTCCGGACTACGGGACCGCGCGGTCAATGACAGATCCGGCGGTACCACGCCGAACCACTCTTCGGCATCTTCATCGCGCATGGCAGCCACCATGTAGTCGGAAAGCTCCTGCTCGCCAAAGGCCAAAAACTCGAGCACTTCCTCTTCGCTCATGTTCAGGTCCTGGACCAGCCGCTGATAGCGCTTGAACTGCATCGAATGGCACGCCATGCAATAGTTGGCAAACGCTGCTGCGCCACGCTGTACCGAGGCAGTGTCGAAAACATTGCTGCCGGCATGGTCAAGCCCGCTGGTCTTTGCTCCGTGGGCGGCGAAAGCGGCCAAAAGCAAGACCGCGCCGGTGAGGATATATCTTGCTTTCATCAGTGGGTCACTCGCTCCGGTACGGGTTTGGTCTTCTCAATGCTGGTCCAGATCGGCATCAGGATGAAGAAGGCGAAGTAGACGAACGTCCACAGGCGAAGCTCGAACGTGCTCGACTCCTGCGAGAGGCCCAGCATGCCCAGCCTGACAAACGCCAGGCAGAACAGCGCGAGCATGAATTTCGACATCCAGCCGCGGTATCGAATGGATCGAACCGGACTGCGATCCAGCCAGGGAACCAGGTAAAAAATCAACACCGCAGCGCCCATCAGCACAACGCCCATCAGTTTGTCAGGCACTGCCTGCAGGATGGCGTAGAACGGGGTGAAGTACCAAACCGGCGGGATATGATCCGGCGTCACCAGCGGGTTGGCCTCAACGAAGTTGTCGGGCTTGAGGAAATAGCCGCCGAATTCCGGCCAGAAGAAAATGATGAAGGCAGCAATCAACAGGAAGAACGCCGCACCGAAGATGTCCTTCACGGTGTAGTAAGGATGGAACGGAATGCCGTCACGCGGGCGGCCCGCCTCGTCCTTGTTGGCCTTGATATCGACCCCATCCGGGTTGTTGGAGCCCACTTCGTGCAAGGCGGCCAGGTGCAAGACTACCAGCGCCAGCAACACCAGCGGCAGTGCGACCACATGAAGCGCGAAGAAGCGGTTCAACGTGGCATCCGCCACGAAATAATCGCCGCGGATCCACTCGACGAGGTCGGGTCCGAGCACAGGCACCGCGCCGAACAGCGAGATGATCACCTGGGCACCCCAGTAAGACATCTGGCCCCACGGCAGAACGTAGCCCATGAATGACTCGGCCATCAGAACCAGGAAAATGGTGACACCCAGGATCCAGACCAATTCGCGCGGCTTCTGGTACGAGCCGTACATCAGCGCGCGCAGCATGTGCAGATACACCACTACGAAAAACAAGGAAGCGCCGGTGGAGTGCATGTAGCGGATCAACCATCCCCACTGGACATCGCGCATGATGTATTCGACCGACGCGAACGCCAGCTCGGCATCCGGTTTGTAATGCATGGTCAGGAAGATACCCGTCAAGAGCTGGTTGACCAGAACAAGCAGCGACAGCGAGCCGAAGAAGTACCAGAGGTTGAAGTTTTTCGGGGCGTAGTATTCGCTGATATGCTTCTTGTAGAACTCGCCAACACCGGCGCGCTCATTTACCCAGTCACTGACGGCTGTCGCGCCGCGGTTGAGATGATTAGCAATCTTGGCCATTATCAGGCAGCTCCTTCCGGATCAACGCCAATGATGACGTGATCGTCGTCAATGAAAGAATGAGGCGGCACCAGCAGGTTGGCGATCGCAGGCACACCGCTGAAAACTCGCCCGGCCAAATCAAAGGTAGACCGGTGGCAAGGGCAGAAGAACCCACCCCGCCAGTTGGCATCGAAAGGCTGCGGACCAACTTCCGGCAGCACCTGCGGCACGCAACCGAGATGGGTACAGTGGATGTTCAGAACCAGAATTTCCGGCCGGATCGAGCGATAGAGGTTCTGGGCATAAGGCGGTTGCTGGTTGGCATTGTCCGAATCCGGGTCCCGCAAACGTGCATTCAGACCTTCCAGCTGGGAGAGCATGCGATCCGTGCGCCGCATGATGCCGATGGTCGAGCCGCGCCATTGGACACGGGCCAACTGGCCCGGCTCGAGGTTACCGATGAAAACCTCGACCGGAGCACCCACGATGCGAGCGCGAGCGCTCGGTTGGAGCGTGGAAACAAAAGGCCAAGCGGCAGCGGCGACGCCGGCGGCCCCGAGAACGCCGGTCGCGGCGGTCAACAAGCGGCGGCGGGATGGATCCGCAGGTTTCTGCAGGGAATCCACTGATTCGGTTTCGGACATGGGGTTCTCCGATCTGGCGATTCTTGAGGTCATCCGGTGTGGCACCCGACGACGGTCAGCAAACATCTGAAGTCCGACCGCATTAAGACGGTGCGATGAGAAACGCATCGTCGTTCAGGTCAGGGTTCAATCCAACATTTTAGCGGAAAATTAAGATAAGTCACTATTATACTGATCGGAATTCGCTCTGGAGTCGATGCGGCCCGATTGGCCAAGCCTCCGTCTGCCCCCTGAGAACCCGGCGCCATTTCCTTGATCAAGACGCTTAACTTCATCGCCCGCTTTGCGGTCCTCGGCCTGGCCGTGGCGTTTATCGCGGTGTTCTTCCGCCCCGACCTGCTGCCGGCACTGGATCAACCGCCACCGGCCAAAGCGGTGGATTCCTATGCCGACGCTGTCAACCTGGCGGCCCCTTCAGTAGTCAGCATCTACACCCGAACCCTGATCAGCCAGCCGATGAGCAGCGCATTTTCAGACCCGTTGTTCAGGCGACTGACCCAGGATCGCACCATCACCCGACCCAGCAGGGGACTGGGTTCCGGCGTCATCGTCTCATCGGATGGACTGATTCTGACGACGCTGCACGTCATCGAAGGCGTCGACAATATTGTTGTTGCGCTGTGGGACGGCCGCGTGGCCGAGGCGAGCGTGGTTGGTGCCGATCCGGCCACGGATCTGGCTGTCCTGCAGATTGCACTGAACGACCTGCCAGCAGCCAGGCTGAAGCCTTCTCGCGCCCCGCGAACGGGCGACGTGGTCCTGGCCATCGGCAATGCTTTCGGACTCAGTCACACCGTGACAATGGGCATCATCAGCGCAACCGGCCGGGGCCAGCTCAACCTTGCCTCGCTGGAGGATTTCATTCAGACCGACGCAGCGATCAATGCCGGCAACAGTGGTGGTGCGCTGATCAACCCTCGTGGCGAGGTTGTCGGCATCAACAGCGCCTCGCTGGGCCAGACAGTCGGCGCCCAGGGCATCAGCTTCGCTATTCCTGCCCCACTTGCCCGCCAGACCATGGAACAGATCGTCGAATACGGACAAGTTCGACGCGGCTGGATGGGCATTGACCTCATGGACCTGCCTTTCGCGCTTGAGCATGACGGGCAGCGCATTACCGGCGCCCGCATCAGTCGCGTCGACCCTGCCGGCCCGGCTTGGCGAGCCGGGCTTCGTTCCGGCGACGTCATCACTCAAACCGACGATCAATCCGTAGGCAGTGCCCGCGAATTGATGCTGCGCATTGCCCAGACACCACCGGGCGATCGCATGGAACTGGTGGTAATGCGTGGCGGCCAGCTTTACACCACGGCGGTCAGTCTGCTACAGCAACCCCCGCTGCCCGATACCTGATCAAGCCTTGGGCAGGGTGACCCCCCGCTGCCCCATGTATTTCCCGGCGCGATCGGCATAGGAGGTTTCGCAAGCCTCGTCCGATTCCAGGAACAAGAATTGGGCTACGCCCTCGTTAGCATGGATACGGGCTGGCAGCGGCGTGGTATTGGAAAATTCCAGGGTTACATGACCTTCCCATTCGGGCTCCAACGGCGTGACATTCACGATAATGCCGCAGCGAGCGTAGGTTGATTTGCCCAGGCAGATCGTCAGCACGTTCCGTGGAATGCGGAAATATTCAACGGTTCGTGCCAAGGCAAATGAGTTGGGCGGAATGATGCAGGTGTCTCCCTTGAAATCGACGAAGCTGTTTTCGTCGAAATGCTTGGGGTCAACGACCGCCGAATTGATGTTGGTGAAAATCTTGAATTCATCAGCACAGCGGCCATCGTAGCCGTAGCTGGAGGTGCCATAAGACACCAGTTTGCGACCATCCTGCGCCTGGCGCACCTGGCCCGGTTCGAAGGGGTCAATCATGCCGTGTTGCTCGGCCATTTGCCGAATCCAGCGGTCAGACTTGATGCTCATTTGCGGCTCCCTGGCCCGAATCGAAGTGACAATGGTAACCGCAAGCGGCCCTTGAGAAACCTCTGGAAAATACCGTCTGGAGTGCTGGCCAGGCGAAGCCTCCGGCAGAGGCTCGCTCCGCAGCTGTCTGATCGATCAAAGCTTCATTGAAATTTCCCTAATCGACGATACGAATTTTCGGCATCCGGATGGATTGGTTGCGCGTTTGCAACGATAGACGTGCGGCGGTGCGCCGAGCCAACTCGCGGAACCGCAGCGAGACCGGGTGCTCGGGCTCGGCGGCAACGATCGGCATCCCCTGGTCGGTCGAACGCCCGATGCTCGCCTCCAGCGGCACCTGGCCCAGCAGGTTGACCCCGCATTCCCGGGCGATTCGCTCACCGCCACCCTCACCGAAGACCGCTTCCTCGTGCCCGCAGTTCGAGCAGATGTGGGTACTCATGTTTTCCACCACACCCAGTACAGGAATTCGGACCTTGGCAAACATCGCAACGGCACGCCGAACATCATCCAGCGCCACCTCTTGCGGCGTGGTCACCGCCAGGGCAGCCGCCACCGGAATTCGCTGGGCCAGAGTGAGCTGAATATCACCCGTGCCCGGCGGCAGGTCGATAATCAGATAATCCAGGTCGCGCCACAGGGTTTCGGAAACCATTTGCTGCAAGGCCTGGGTGGCCATGGGGCCGCGCCAGATCATTGCCTGGTTGACCTCGACCAGGCAGCCGATGGACATCGCCTGAAGCCCCATCGTACTCATCGGCAAAATGCGCCTTTCCTGGGTGGTTTCCGGCCGGCCGGACAGGCCCAGCATGCGCGGTTGGCTGGGCCCATAGATGTCGGCATCCAAGATGCCGACGCAAGCACCTTCGGCACGGAGCGCCAACGCCAGGTTCGCCGACACGGTGGACTTGCCAACCCCACCCTTTCCGGAAGCGACCGCGATGATGTTCCGAACGCCCTCAAGAGGACTCAAGCCTTCCTGAACACTGTGCGACGGCACGGACCAGTCGATATCCACCGTAACGGAGTTGACACCGGGCTCGGCCAGCAACTGTCTCCTGACCAGGTCCGAAAGACGGTCAACATACCCCCGGGCGGGGTAGCCCAGATGGATATCCACAGCGACCTTCTCGCCTCGTACCGACAGGGCCCGCACCGCTTCTCCCAGCGCTTGTCCGGTATGAGGATCGGCCAGGCCGGCCACCAGCGCCTTGAGCGCATCATTCAGATCATTCCCACTCATGCTGAACCTTTTCCAAAAGCGTACAAGATTGGTCCTGTATTGTAAGCCCTTGACCATCGTTCGTCTCTTGACAACGCCGCACGGCGTCACCGGCCGGCGTGCGATAATTTCGGCAAGACCTCTTACTGACTCCGTTTTAACTACATGTCTGACAAGCGCCGCATTCTCGTCACTGCCGCCCTGCCCTATGCCAACGGCTCGATTCACCTAGGCCACATGCTCGAATACATCCAGACCGACATCTGGGCCCGGTTCCAGCGCGCCCGCGGCAACGAAGTCTGGTTTGCCTGGGCCGACGATGCCCACGGCACGCCAATCATGTTGCACGCCGAAAAGAAAGGCGTCTCACCAGAGCAGCTGATCGAGGACATGAATGCCGAGCACCAGCGCGATTTTGCCGATTTCGGCCTCTCGCACGACAATTTTTCCTCAACGCACTCAGCGCGTAATCGCGCGCTGGTCAAGCGCATCTGGGCCAGCCTGACGGACGCCGGCGCGGTCAGCACCCGCACCATCGAGCAGTACTTCGACCCGGAACGCAAGATGTTCCTGCCCGACCGTTTCATCCGCGGGAACTGCCCCAAATGCGGTGCCGAAGACCAATACGGCGATTCCTGCGAAGTCTGCGGCGCGACCTACGACCCGACCGAGCTGGTCGATCCGCGCTCGGTGGTCTCCGGCGCAACGCCGGTAATGAAGCAGACCGAGCACTACTTCGTGACCCTGGAGAGCTTCCGCGACAGCCTGAAAGCCTGGGTCCGCTCCGGCGCGCTGCAGGACGAAGTCGCCAACAAGCTCGAGGAATGGTTCGGTGAGGCATTACGGGACTGGGACGTGACCCGCGATGCGCCCTATTTCGGCTTCCCGATCCCCGGCACCACCGACAAGTATTTCTATGTCTGGCTCGACGCCCCGGTTGGCTACCTCGCCAGCTTTGCCGAGATCTGCGAACGCGAAGGCCTGGACTTCGAGGAGTGGATCAGGCCCGACAGCCCGACCGAAATGCACCATTTCATTGGCAAGGACATCATCTACTTCCACTGCCTGTTCTGGCCTGCCATGCTCGAAGGTGCGCGGATGCGCCGCCCGACCGGCGTTTACGCCCACGGTTTTCTGACCGTCAACGGGGCCAAAATGTCGAAGTCGCGTGGCACCTTCATCAAGGCCCGTACCTGGCTGGATGAACTCCATCCGGACACCCTGCGCTACTACTTCGCGGCCAAGCTCGGTTCCGGCCTGGCCGACATCGACCTGAGCCTGGACGACTTCCGCGCCCGGGTCAACGCCGACCTGGTCGGCAAGCTGGTTAACATTGCCAGTCGCTCGGCCGGCTTCGTGCACAAGTTCGGCGACGGCAAGCTGGCGGCCGAACTGCCTGACCCGGCGCTTTACCAGCGCTTTGTCGACGAGCACGAGGCAATCGCGGCCGACTTCGAGAACCGCAACTACCAGCTGGCCATCCGCCGCATCATGGCGCTGGCCGATCAGGCCAACCGCTACATCGACGAGCACAAACCCTGGGTCCTGGCCAAGGAGGAAGGACGCGAGGCCGAGGTGCTGGCGGTCTGCACCCAGGGCATCAACCTGTTCCGCGCCATGATGACCTGGCTGGCCCCGGTGATCCCGCAGGTAGCGGCCACCGCAGCCGAGTTCCTCGACAGCCCGCTCGACCATTTCGACAGCATCCAAAGCCCGCTTCTGGATCACAGAATCAACAAGTTCAAGCCGCTGCTCAAGCGGGTCGAACCAGAACAGCTTGAAAGGGTTCTACAAGCCAGCCGGGAGTCGCTGGAAAGCAGGACGCCCGCCCCTACCAAAAACAGCAAGCAGACCGAGAAAAAAACCGTGAACGACAAAGCCAGCAAACCGGATTCGACCAGCGACATCATCGAGTTCCCCGAATTCGCCAAAGTCGACCTGCGCATCGCTCGAATTGCCAAGGCCGAAGAAGTGGAAGGCGCCGACAAGCTGCTGCGCCTGGAACTCGACCTGGGCGGCGAAACCCGCCAGGTCTTCGCCGGCATCCGTGGTCACTACGACCCGGCTGAACTGGAAGGCCGCCTGACCGTGATGGTTGCCAACCTGGCCCCGCGCAAGATGCGCTTTGGCCTGTCCGAGGGCATGGTCCTGGCGGCCAGCGAAGACGGCGGCCGTCCCTATCTCCTCAGCCCCGACAGCGACGCGACACCGGGGATGAAGGTGAAATAAAGCGGTAAAAGGTGAGAGGTGAAAGGTGAAAGAATGCCTTTCTCCTGCTCTCTTGCCTTCACCTCTTACCTTTTACCTTTGACTTTTCACCGAATTTGATGGATCTCTTCCTCATCATTGTTTCCGCGGCGCTGGTCAATAACTTTGTCCTTGTCCAGTTCCTTGGGCTTTGCCCTTTCATGGGGGTGTCCAATTCGGTCGAGTCGGCTGCGGGAATGTCATTGGCTACCGCGTTTGTGCTGACGCTGGCCTCGGTTGCCAGCTACCTGCTCGCCCAGTGGGTGCTCGTGCCGCTGGATTTGATGTACCTGTCTACCGTGGTTTTCATCCTGGTTATCGCGGGGCTGGTTCAGTTGACAGAGCTGTTCATGCGCCACTCCGCACCTCTGCTGCATCGTGTTCTAGGGCTCTATTTGCCACTGATTACCAGCAATTGCGCAGTCCTCGGCGTGGCCCTGCTCAATTTGCGTGAACAAAACACACTGCTTGAATCTGCCCTATTCGGTTTCGGCGCCGCTGCCGGCTTTGGCTTGGTCCTGATTGCGCTGGCAGCAGCGCGCGAGCGACTCGACCTCGCGGACGTCCCATTGGCATTCCGCGGCGCACCAATAGGCCTGATCACTGCAGGCCTGATGGCCCTCGCTTTCATGGGCCTGACCGGCCTTGCCCGCCTCTGACAGAATTATTCGTCGCTCCGACGGTGCCACCTTTCGACCGTCGCTGACATTTCTCGTCAGTATGCTCGAACACAGGTATCCGCCAGCCCCTGCGATATTTGACCAGCCAAATTGGCACGCCTGTTGCATTACCCAGATATTCGAAACTGCAACAGAGAAAATCAAATGCAAACCACGCCGCAATCCAAAGGATTCACGCTCATTGAGCTCATGATGGTTACCGCCGTGCTCGGTATTCTCATTGCGATTGCCGTTCCCGCGTATCAGAACTACGCCATTCGGGGAAAGGTGTCAGAGTGTCTGTCCATGGCCAGCAGCGCAAGGACTGCCGTCGGTGTCCGCCGCCAGATTCTGGGCAGGTTCCCGGGCAATGACTCGGAAGCCCAATTTGACTTCAGCGGCACGCGCTTCTGCAATGACATACGCATTGCCGAAGGCGGCACCATCCAGATGTTTACCCGTGACACCGGCGCCCAGGTTGACCCAATCATTCAATTGAGGCCGGACACGGCAATGGCGTCTCTGAACTGGAACTGCGAACTGATTGACGGAAGCCCCAGTCACGTACCGTCACTTTGCCGGAACAACGGCATTCAGATGCCAATCGGTAGCGGAAGTGGCGGCGAAAGCGGTGGCGGAAGCGGCGGCGGAAGTGGCGGTGGAAGTGGCGGTGGAAGTGGCGGTGGAAGTGGCGGTGGAAGTGGCGGTGGAAGTGGCGGTGGAAGCGGCGGTGGAAGCGGCGGTGGAAGCGGCGGCGGAAGCGGTGGCGAAAGCGGCGGCGAAAGCGGCG
>PWYW01000042.1 GCA_003567685.1 Gammaproteobacteria bacterium | reverse complement strand
TCGCCCGCTGACCCAGGGTGACCGATCCATCAGTCTGTTGGACGTCGATCCGACCGGCGAGCGCCTGCTGTTGAGCCAACGCCTGATCGACTATGCCGAGCCGCCGCACAGCCTGTTCCGGTTGTTCGAAATGACTGTAGACAGTCTGGAAGAGCGCGACATTGTCGAGCTTCGCCAGTTCAACGGCGCGCGTTTCGCGCCCGAGGGCTACTGGCTGCTGGCCGGCCCGGGCTTGCCTATCGGTGATGGTGCCACCAGCCGCGACGAGCTTACCCCCAACGAATACGACACTCAGCTTTATTGGCTGGATGCCGAGGGTGAATCGGCCCGCTCGTTGAGCCGGGAGTTCGACCCGGCTTTCGGCGCCATGCACCGCTTGGCCAATGGCGATCTCCTGCTCACGGCCACGGCCGCCGAGCAGAGCGTGCTGGTGCGCCTGGATGCTGATCGTGAGCGCCTGTCCATCGTCGATACCGGCTTGGATATCGTCGAACAGTTTGTCGCCTCGGAAGGCCGCCGGCCGCTGGTCGTTGTTCGTGGAACCAACATGGACCACCCGCAGCGCGTCCAGCGCATCGAGCTTCAGCGCGGACGCGTTTCCACGCTGATCGACAGCAAGGACAGCCAGTATGCCGATGTCGCCCTCGGCCCGGTCGAGCGCTGGACCTTCAACAACCGCAAGGGCGATGAAATCGACGGTCGCTTCTACCTGCCGCCCGACTTCGATGCCGAGCAGCAATACCCCCTGATCGTTTACTACTACGGCGGCACCACACCGGTGAATCGTCAGTTTACCGGTCGCTACCCCTTCCACCTGTGGGCGTCCAAGGGTTACGTGGTGTACGTGCTGCAGCCGCGCGGCACCATTGGCTACGGCCAGGATTTCTCGGCCCTGCACGTCAACGCCTGGGGCCGCTACACCGCCGACGATATTATCGAAGGTACGCAGAAATTTGTTGAAGCACACCCGTTCATTGACGGCGAGCGCATTGGCAACATCGGTGCCAGCTACGGTGGCTTCATGACCATGCACCTGGCCACCCTCACCGACCTGTACGCCGCCTCGATCTCGCATGCCGGCATCAGCGCCATCACCAGCTACTGGGGCGAGGGTTGGTGGGGCTATGGCTATTCGGGCATTGCCAGCCGCGGCTCTTTCCCCTGGAACAACCAGGAACTCTACGTTGGCCAGAGCCCGGTCTACTCGGCCGACCAGATCACCACTCCGCTGCTGCTGGTCACCGGCGATGCCGACACCAACGTCCCGCCGGGCGAATCGCACAACATGTTCACCGCCTTGAAGCTGTTGGGCCGTGAAGTCGATCTGGTCGAATTCCCTGGCGAAGATCACCATATCCTCGATCGCGAACAGCGCTACGTCTGGTGGGACACCATGCTGGCCTGGTTCGACAAGTACCTGAAAGGCCAGCCCGAGTGGTGGCATCACCTTTACCCGGAGACCGCGCCGGAGTCCTGAAGTCGTCGGCTGGCTGGTGAAAATCTTTATGTCGCGAAGCAACAAAGCAGCCAAGCAGCGAAGGTAACTGAAGCAGTAAGTTCCAGCTTGCTGCTGCTTTCTTGCTTGGCTGCTTGGCGACCAAAAGGTTTTCGCCTTTCAATCGTCTCCCGTCTTCCGTCTCGCATCTCCCGGCCTTTCGGCCACAAAACCCTCGCTGGCGGCGCTGTATTCTATCGTTGTCAGAAAAGCAAGGCTCTGGCGGGCCGCGTGGGTCGTCATGCGCCGACGTCGAACTGCAGCAACTTATTCGCCAGGGCGTTTACCGGCGTTCCGTCGTAGCCTTTCGCCAATCCGCTTGCCGTGGGAAGTTCGGTTGTACAAGTCGGCCAGCTACATGCCGCAAGCGCAAGCCAGAAGGATCCAGTAGGCGCCGAGGTAGAAGCCAATCGCTATCAACAGAAGCATGAACATGGATTCCAAAACCACACGTCCGTCTTTGGCGGCCTTGGTCATCATGTTTCCTGTCATGCTGCCTTGATGGGCCAATCAGGGCTCGCTGAATCGATCGCTGAAGATGAACACGTCCTCCGCCTTCAGGAGTTCAATGACCGGATTTTCTTCAACAAAGACCTTGAGCCAAAGCGTTTCCTGGTCCGCATCCCAGAAATAGGCGGTATCGCTGGCATTGCACAGGCCGATTTCACTGGCCTTTTGTGTGCCGATTGAGGGAACGCGAGCGCCGGCGCCGGTGATCTTCAGTACGGTTGCCCCTTGAAAATCAGATTCCGGGCGCGGCACGTTGTCCTGATCCATGTCCATCAAGATCACGATCTTGCCGTCTTTGGAATCGGCTTCACTGAAGTCAATGGCATAGGTTTCGTCCAGCGGTTGATCCTGCCGCGAACGAATATTGAACTGGGTTCCCTGCAACTGCCCATGACCGGGCGTGTTGAATCCGACGCCCCGGAAAACGTTGTATATGACGCCCTCCGGCGACGTGATCGTCCAGTTTCGATTGGGATCGTTTCCTGCGAAATTCTCTCTCGGCACCAGGATGAAGATGCGGGCATGAGTAATCGGCGTGATGTAAACGCCCCAACCCTGGGGCTGGGTGAATTCAGGTTCATTGCCCACCATGAAGGGAATATCGGGCACCAGCACGGTGCCGGGGCCACCGCCCACATGGCCGGTAAGGGAGCCATCGGCATCAAGTATTGACCGTGACCATGAGTGAGTCACCCAATGCGGCCCGCTGTAGCCAAAACCGATGCTGACGCTGTCGCGGGAGCCGTCGTCATCAAAAGTCACGCCGGTCACATAGTCACTGATCTGAGCCGAGACCAGTTGCTTGTCAAACATGTACAGGTGGGCGTCTTCCCGCTGCAAACCGGCAACATGGCTGTTATCAATGGCATTCCAGCGGTCATAGAAGGTCATGAGGCTGACAGGCAGGGTGTGATCAGCATTACCTCGGCTATCTCCGACCAGCAGGGAGTTGCGCGCTCGCACCCTGGGGGCAAAGATTCCCATCATGGAATCGGCAATTTGTGCATCCTCGAAGACCAGGTTGCCGTTGTAAAGGATATAGGTAGCCGCGCCCCGTGCTTTCCAGCCCCGATACCCGGTGAATGTCAGGTTTTGATTGTTGGTCCGGGCGGCGGCTCGATACATTCCGGCTGAAGGATTGTTAGGCGTCAGACCCAATTCATCCATTGTCAGCCCCTCCGGACTGATGTGGTCCGGATCAACGGCTCCGCCTTCAATATCCTCGCCCCTGAAAATCGTGAATCCGGTCGGCGCTGAATGCGAGGTGTTGTAATCGAAAACAGTCGGCAGTTCGTTGGGTGAGTAACCGTGCGGGTTCTCGTCACCTTTGAGGAAATTACGCAGGTATTGCTGGCCCGCGTTCAAGCCGTCTTCATCGCTCCAGTCCGTATTGGCCATGATGTGCGCGGATTCGCCGATTGGCATTCTCGGCAGGATGTACCAGAACCCGCTCCCGAACGCCCCGGCACTGATATTGCCGATGAAGCGGTTGTCCGGATTGGTGATCCAGAAAGCCGCCGAACCTGCACCTCGACTTTCGAACACCTGGAACAGATCATGGGTATCCACGATGAATGGGTCATTCGCGGGTTGCCTGGGAGTTCCGCCACTCTCGAAGCCCCGATTCATCTCCTGAAATGCCTCGGCCAGTACGGGATCGCTCAGCCGGCAGGGCAGACTGCCGGCGCAAGAATTGAAGATGTCGATGTCGGGATCGCCACCGACGGTATGAATTGCAATGGCCAGGTTGGCAATGAACTCGTTGTCCACTTCCACGGCATCTTCCAGGAAGAACCCGTGGCCGTGGACATCGAACAGCGTGACGCCTTCCACGCGAACGCCACTGGTGCCGTGGAGGACAACACCGCGATTGTTGGAATTCGTCACCACGCTGTTGCGCATCAGATCGCCGCTGCGGTTCTGGTCCGGATTAGCCCCGCGATCACCCGCGATGTGCCAATGGATTGGATAGCGTCCTCGGCGAGATGACTGGCCCATCAGGTTCAACTGGACCCCGTCGATGACGTTATCGCGAATGGGCGACCCCATGATCATGATGTGGCCACCGATGCCGTTGGCCACCTGAGTGTCCTGGATATCGGGGTCCAGGGCAGTAAAGGGGGTGTGTTGTCGTGGCATGAATTCCGCCAGCGCCCGGTCACCCGGTTCGATGTCGGTATCTTGCTCGGCAAGTCCCTGGATAACAATATTGCGGTTCAGCAGTGCGACTTCCGCTCTCATATCCAGGGGCATCTCGGTGAACGTGCCGTCCGAGTTTGGCGCCTGGTAAGTCTCGACCTCACCGAAGTGTCGATAAGGAAGCGGTTGATCGAGCGAAAGCACGCTGGTTCCATCACCCTGGTCGGCGATGCCGGTGATCGTTGCCCGCGAAAACTGTCGGTAGTCGTAGTCGGTGCTGGTCACCACGATCTGATCACCTTCCGTCCAGTTCAATTCGCCGTCATCTTCAGCCGAAGTGATGAACCCGTTTTCGTCGGAGGCCCCGTCGGAAAAGTTTCGTTCGATGACGTTGTGGACGATGATGTCGGTTTGTCCGGCCTCCGCCGTTTCGGCGAGCTTGGTAAAGCTGAGTTTGTCCTGCCCGTACATTTCCAGGCGACCTCCCATGGCGGTCATCAGGAAGCCATCGTTATCCAGCACCGTCATCAGTGCCCGGTTGTTCATCCCCGAGGGTTCTCCAGGATTGGCCTGGCGTTTTATTTCAACAAACTTGTCGCCAATGTCGGTGCCGGCCAGGGTCAGCGTGAATGAATCAAACCGGAAGCGGTCGTTGGGTCGACCGATCCGGAACAGCGCGCCGCCGGGTGTGCCCGGAACGCCGTTCTGGGCTTCGCCGTTCACATGAACCCAGTCGACCGTCAGTTCAGGATGGGCCCCCGTTCCGGTATCGACAACTTCGAAAACACCGTGAACCACCAACGATCGGGCGCTGAACGTCTCTGCTCCCCCCATCGTGACGTGGGTGCCGTGCGAGACCAGTACCCGGGTGTTCTCATCTGGCACGATGCCGCTGCTCCAGATCGACGGGTCAGACCATGCGCCGGAATCAATGCTCCATGCCTCATTGCTGCTGTCCCGGGCAAGCGAATGCGGAGCAGTTGCAAGCGTGGAACAGAGTGCGTGTTGATCGTCTGCCGCGTGCGCCGTCTGGAAACCAACAAGCATGGTCAAAAGCAGAAGCGCCAAGCCAAGCCCATATGACGCCAGTTGGTTGAGGGGGTGATCAGAACGGAGTCGCATGAATCGCCTGCTCCTGTCTTGAGAGTCGAAGGGGGTGATGGGGATTCCCAAACCGTTGTTCTGGCCAGGGGCGTTTGCAAAATCACAAACTCTCGGTTGCGACCAACAGAGCGCCCGCTACGTTGACCGTAGGCAAGTATGCATGGTTTTTACAGCCTATTCAAAGGGTTCCGGACACTTTGCCGTTCACGGAAATGAATGGTCGAAACGGTCGTGGGCATTCCGCAGCGATCAACCTCCGCCTGCCGTTGGTCGTTTTCCCGTGCCCCGGACCAAAAAAAACCCCGCCGGCGGCGGGGTTTTTGGTCATCCTTGAAACAGGATGATCAGGCGGGAACGACGTTCGCTGCCTGCGGGCCCTTCGGGCCGTCCTGAATGTCGAAAGAGACCTTCTGGCCTTCGGCCAGGGTCTTGAAGCCAGAACCCTGGATGGCGCTGAAGTGGACGAATACGTCCTTGCCACCATCGTCCTGACTGATGAAACCAAAACCTTTCGCCTCGTTGAACCACTTGACGGAACCTGTTGCCATGTTACTTACTACCTTATAAAAAATTTGAACGGGTGTTGCTTGCAGGGGATGAAAGAAGGAGGTCGATGGAGGCCAATCGGTGGAAAGAGCACCCTAACTCTCGCTGCCATACACTACAGGCATCTTTGATTCTATATCCTTTGCGGCGAATTTACCACTGCCGTTGTTTTCAGGCTCAGGACTGCAATTCCCTGACCAGCTCGCGTTGCGCCGACTCCGGCGGCTCGGCGGCTCCCCGCTCCTCGTTCAGACTGGACCACTCCGGGTGATGGCGGGCCCGGCGCAATGTGGCCGGTAGCGCGCGGCTTTGCCAGTCGCGGGGCAGCTCGGCAACCAGGCTGCGGGTGCTGGCGTGGCCGCGACGGGTCAGCGCGTCCAGCAGGGCCAGTTGTCGGGTCAGCAGTAATTTCAGGGCCCCGTCGTCCACGCTCAGGCGGCCTCGCCCGCGCGCGCGGTCTACCCATTCACCGCCGGCGCTTCGGACCAGCCCGGTGCCGGCGCCCAGTGCGGCACCAAGCAGCGTGCCTGCGCCCAGCGACAGCCCGCCGGTGCTGATATCAACCAGCGCCCCGGCACTGGCGCCGGCCCCCAGGTGCTTGCCGGTCTTGATGCCGTAGTGGGCCAGGCTTTCCGGGTCCAGCGGGTGGCTGGTCCAGCGACCGTCGTCCAGCGGCAGGGCATCGCCCTGGTAGTCGTCCTGACCGAAGCGGTACAGGTCCAGCAGGGTGTCGACGCAAGCCTGTTCGCGTTCGGCCACCCGGCCGCGCAGCTGCTCGAGGGTTCGCTCCCGGTCATCCGGCACGGCACGCTGGAAATACAAGCGGCAGGCCGCGGCATCCAGCAGCAGTCGGGCAATGGCCTGCAGGCTGGCCAATTGTCGCTGCTGTTCTTCGGTGGTGCGATGGTCCATCCATTGCTGCAGCACGGCCTGGTGGTCAGGCAGCAGGCTGACGAGGTTCTGGAACAGGTGTTGTTCGGTCGCAGCATCGCGTACCTGGGCATCAAAGGCCACGGTGTTGTGCAGCCCGACCTCGGCCAGCGCCTGGCGCCATTGGTTTTCCCGGCTGTCGGCATGGGCGGTGAAGTTGAGCACGGCCAGCAGTGGGCGAGCGCTCATCCCGAGGATGGCCAGTTCGTCCTGGTATTTCTCCAACACCGGCTCGCGGGCGTCAATCACCACCAGGCCGATATCGACACTCAGCATCAGACCCAGCACGCGGGCTTCCTGGTCGAACTGGCGGCTCAGTTCGGCGTCGTCGAGCAGCCGGCGCAGGCGCTCTGGTCCGCCGTGACGGCTGCCCGGTAGCTGCTCCAGCGTTTCGATCAGGCCAGGGGCGTTTTCCAGGCCGGGCGAGTCGTACAGCTCGATCAGGGTTCGGCCATCCACGGCCAGCGGCATGGCGCTGACCTGCCGGGTGGTACCGCCACGGTCGGCCACTTCGCCGAAGTCGCGCTGCTGGCTCAGGGTGCGAATCAGCGAGGTCTTGCCGGTGTTGGTGTGGCCGACGACGGCCATGGCGAGACTGCGCGCGCTCATCCGGGCCAGTCCTCCAGGCGCTGCCGGATGGCCCGCCCGTCGGTGGTATCGAGCTCGACGGCCAGGCCGCCGCAACGGTGAGCCAGCGCAGTCCAGTCCTCGAGCCGCTGCGCGGGTTCGGCCTGCCGCTCGCGTAGACGTGGCCCGTCGAGCAGCAGCACGATCAGGCGGCTGCCGGCGGCATCGGCCAGTTCGTCGATCAGCGCGGCGGTGCCGCTATCCGGGGTTCTCAGCAGCGAGCAGGCGGCCAGCAGAACCGGCGGCGGGGCGGGCAGGGCGCGCAAGGCGTCGAGCAGGGGGCCGCGTTGTTCGCGCCGGTCGGCCGAGCCCAGGTCAAGGACATCCAGCCCATCCCAGGCGCCTGGATCCGGTCGCCTCTCGACGTCCAGCTCCAGGCTGACCAGGATGGCCGGCCCTTCGCTGCGGCGGGCGATTCGCAGCGGACGAGACGTATGCGCCTCGGGTGCATCACCCAGTCGTCTGCCCGGTGTGGGTGGGGGCTGAAGCAGCGGCAGCAGCCGTAGATAGCCGGGTTGCTGAAGGTCAATGGTCAGGTGACGCGCCGCCCGTCTGGCGAGTGCCAGGGACAAGCCCAGCAGCACAGCCCGCGGCCCGGCGCCGTAGAACAGCACCAGGCCCATCATCAGCCGAGCCCATTCGGCCCGGTCTGCGCCGTCGGTCAGGCCTTGTCGGCCAGCGGCAATCCACTCGGTCGAGGGAAAAGGAAACAGTCCGATGGCGGCCGGCGCCTGGGCCAGGGCCTGAATCAATCCGGCGATTTCACGCTCGGTCAGCAGGGTGGTTCCCCAGACCGGTTGGTATTGCACCAGGCTGAAAAACACCACCAGCGTGGTCAATGCGGCCAGGCAGTACACCAGCCAGAAGGCGTGGGACAGGCTGCTGGCATACCAGCGCCCATACGGCCGCCCCAGCAGGCGAAGCTGGGCGCCAATCAGGTCGCTGCCAAGACGGCTGTCCAGCAACCGCCCGGTTCGGGCCAACAGCAGGGTAAACGGTGTACTCCCCGGGCCGAGCTTCCCGCGTTTGCGATAGCTCCAGATCAGCAGGGCCGTCCACAGCAGCAGGGTCAGCAGCGGCAGGGCCAGCAACGCCAACAGGGTGAGCAGAACGTCCAGTTCGCGGTTGGCCAGGCCGGCACGGGCGGCCAGGAAGCCGGCCAGGGCAGCCAGCACCAGGGCAAGGATGATCAGACGGCGCCGCACCACGGCCAGCCGGGCCAGATCGGCGCCGGCGTTGGCGGCCAGCGGCAGGGCACGCGCGCGCCGGGCCAGCCGGGCGGCCGTATCGTCGCCGGCGCGCTGGGCCAGTCGGTTGGCGGCCTGGTCGTCCGACACCCGGCCTTGGCGCTCTTCGAAGCTGCGCAGGGCCTCGGTCAGCAGCCAGTCGTCATGGGGCAGGGTGGTTTTTGGCAAAGGAAAAAATCCGTGGCGTTCAGGCTCTGGATGATAACGGCAGCCGCGCTGACACGTTTGAAGGCGTGAAAGTTTGATCAAGGTCAAGTCGGTTC
>PWYW01000091.1 GCA_003567685.1 Gammaproteobacteria bacterium | reverse complement strand
TCACCTACACCCAGCTGGCCCAGTACTGCGTGCTGATTACTGCCTATACCATTCCGGCTGTGTTCATCTCGATGCAGTTGACCAACAACCCGGTACCTGCGCTGGGCCTGTTCTCGACCCATGCCGAGTCTGGCCTGCCGCTGCTCACCAAGCTGGACCAGGTACTCACCGAACTGGGCTTCCACGACTACACCGGCCTTCACACCTCGACCTTCAACATGGTGTTGTTCACCCTGTCGTTGATGATCGGCACGGCCGGTCTGCCGCACGTCATTATTCGCTTCTTCACTGTCCCCAAAGTGGCTGATGCTCGAAAATCAGCCGGCTGGGCGCTGATCTTCATCGCCCTGTTGTATCTCACCGCGCCGGCCGTTGGCGCCATGGCCAAGTTGAACATCATCACCACCATCTTCCCCGACGGCACTGCTGCCGAGCCGATTCGTTTTGACGACCGACCCGACTGGATGCGCAACTGGGAACAGACCGGCCTGCTGGCATTTGAAGACAAGAACGACGACGGTCGTATCCAGTACTACAACGACCGCTCGGAAGATTTTGCCGAGATTGCCGCTGCGCGCGGCTGGGAAGGTAATGAAGTAGTCACCTTCAACCAGGACATCCTGGTGCTGGCCAACCCGGAAATTGCCAACTTGCCACCCTGGGTGCTGGCGCTGATCGCCGCTGGCGGGCTGGCCGCCGCCTTGTCCACGGCAGCCGGGTTGTTGCTGGCCATCTCGTCGGCCATCAGCCATGACCTGCTTAAATCGGTGTTGATGCCGAAAATCAGCGAGAAACAGGAACTGCTGTATGCACGCATTTCGATGGCCTTCGCGATCGTGCTGGCCACCGTTCTGGCGCTTAACCCGCCCGGTTTCGCGGCGCAGACAGTGGCCCTGGCATTCGGGCTTGCCGCAGCCACCCTGTTCCCAGCCCTGATGATGGGCATCTTCTCCAAGAAGATGAACACACAGGGCGCGGTCGCCGGCATGCTGGTTGGCCTGGGATCCACCTTGCTGTACATCTTCACCTACCTGGGCTGGTTCTTCATCTCGGGCACCAACATGCTGGACAACACACCGGAGAACTGGCTGTTTGGCATCTCGCCGCTGTCCTTCGGCGCCGTTGGCGCACTGTTGAACTTCATCACCGCCTACGTCGTGATGAAACTCACCGCCCCGCCGCCTGCGCACATCCAGGAACTGGTCGAAAGCATCCGTGTGCCCAAGGGCGCCGGCGCTGCGGTCGATCATTAAGCGGATCATGGGGGGCGGAAACCCGCCCCCCTTTGATCCGGTAAAAGGAAAATGGTGAAAGGTAAAAGGATTTGACCAACCACCATGACCTCTTACCTCTCAACCTTTTACCTTTTACCTTTTACCTTTCACCACTCTAATATGCTTCTAGAATTCATCGCCGCTATCGCGCTCGGGCTGGGTACCGCCGGTCTGGTTCTTGCCGTTAATTTCGTCCTCGGCAAACGCCTGCCCGGCTGGCTGATACCGGCCTCGGCCGGAGTCGCCATGATTGCCTTCATGGTTTACATGGAATATTCCTGGCAGCCACGCACCGAAGCTCAATTGCCCGGCGGCGTAGTGGTCACCGGCATGAGTGCCGAATCGATGTGGTACCGGCCCTGGACCTACCTGAAACCCTTGAGCCTGCGCATGACCGCCATCGACACCCGCCGCTCGCGCCGTCATGCGGAGCAACCCGGACAAGTGATGACAACGGCCATTCTGCTGGGCCGCTGGATGCCGGTGCGAGAAATTCCGGTGGTGTTTGACTGCCACGGCAACCGCCGGGCCGACCTGCACTCCGGCGTTGACATGGCCGAAGACGGCCAACTGATCGGCGCCGACTGGCGCCCCCTGGAGCGCGACGATTCGGCGCTGATGGCGGCCTGCACGAACGCCTGAGAACCCAAAGGCGGCTAGCCGCAGAGACGCGGATCGGGCCAAGGCACCTGGCGATTCTCCCAGCCATCCGCTGGAACACAAGCTTCAAAGTTTGGGTGATAATCCCCGACCCTTTGAACAACGCGTCACGGAGAATCCATGTCTGCAAGTCCGGCTGTCGCCCATCTTATTCACCAGCAGATTGCCACCGAAATTGTTGCGCGAGCCGAGCAGGTCAAGGCCGCGGTAACGTTGCTGGATGAAGGCGCCACGGTGCCGTTCATTGCCCGCTACCGCAAGGAGGTGACCGGCGGCCTGGACGATTCCCAGCTGCGCGATTTGCAGACCCGGCTGGTTTACCTGCGCGAACTGGAAGACCGACGCGCTACGGTGCTGGCCAGCATCGCCGAACAGGGCAAGCTGAGTGATGCCCTGAAGGCCGACATCGAGGCCGCTGACACCAAGGCGCGGCTTGAAGATTTGTACCTGCCCTACAAGCCCAAACGGCGCACCCGTGCCCAGATTGCCCGCGAGGCCGGTCTGGAACCGCTGCTGGACAGCCTGCTGGAAAACCCGAGTCAGGTGCCCGAAGACGTGGCCGCAGGCTACGTGGATGGCGAGCGCGGTGTCGAGGACAGTAAATCAGCGCTGGACGGCGCGCGCCAGATCCTGATCGAGCGGGCCGGTGAGCACGCCGACCTGGTCGGGAGCTTGCGCGACTGGCTGGGCGAAGTGGGCCAGATTCGCGCCCAGGTGATTGCCGGCAAGGAAAACGAAGGCGCGAAGTACCGCGACTACTTCGACCACGGTGAATCCCTGTCGACCACTCCCTCCCACCGGATGCTGGCGCTGTTGCGGGCCCGTAACGAGGGCGTGCTGACGCTGAACCTTGAGCCCGGCCAGGACCCGGAGCAAGGCCACGCCCAGGCGATTGGCCGGGTGGCCGGCGCGCTGGGCATTGCCGACCAGAACCGCCCGGCCGACGGCTGGCTGCTGGACGGTGCCCGTCTGGCCTGGAAGGCGCGCTTGCTGATGAACCTTCAGGTGGAGCTGTTCGTGGCTGCCCGCGAACGCGCCGAAGCCGAGGCAATCCGTATCTTCGGCGACAACCTGGGCGATTTGCTGCTGGCCGCCCCGGCCGGCCCGCGCACGGTGATGGGCCTGGACCCCGGCCTTCGCACCGGCACCAAGGTGGCCGTGGTGGACCCGACCGGCAAGCTGCTGGAGACCACCACGATTTTCCCCTTGCCGCCGCAGAAGCGCTTTGATGAATCGCTGGCGGTGCTGGGCCGGCTATGCCTGGCCCATGACGTCAACCTGATTGCCATCGGCAACGGCACAGCCTCGCGCGAGATCGACCAGTTTGCCGGCGAGCTGATCAAGCAGCTGAAAAAGCCCGGCCTGCAAAAGGTGGTGGTGAGCGAGGCCGGTGCCTCGGTCTACTCGGCCTCTGAGCTGGCCGCGCGCGAATTCCCCGACCTGGACGTGAGCCTGCGTGGTGCAGTGTCCATTGCTCGCCGTCTGCAGGACCCGCTGGCCGAACTGGTCAAGATCGAACCCAAGGCGATTGGCGTTGGGCAGTACCAGCACGATGTTGACCAGACCCGCCTGGCCCGGGCGCTGGATGCGCGGGTGGAAGACTGCGTGAATGCCGTGGGCGTGGAGGTCAACACCGCCTCGGCCGCCTTGTTATCGCGCGTCGCCGGGCTGTCGGCCACGGTGGCTGAAAACATCGTTGCCCATCGCGACCAACAAGGTGCCTTCGGGCGCCGCCAGGAACTGCTGAAAGTGCCACGGCTGGGCGCCAAATCCTTCGAACAGGCGGCCGGCTTCCTGCGTATCGCCAACGGCAGCAACCCGCTGGATGCCTCGTCGGTTCACCCAGAGGCCTACCCGGTCGTCGAACGCATCAGCGCCCGGCTGGGCAAGCCGCTGGACCAGATCATTGGCGACAGCGCCACCCTGCGGGCGCTGAACGCGGCCGAGTTTACCGATGAGCGCTTCGGCCTGCCGACCGTGCGCGACATTCTGAAAGAGCTGGAAAAGCCCGGCCGCGACCCGCGCCCGGAATTCCGCACCGCGAAGTTCAGCGAGGGCGTGGAGAAGGTCTCCGACCTGGTGCCCGGCATGATCCTGGAAGGCACGGTGAGCAACGTGGCCGCCTTCGGTGCCTTCGTCGACATCGGCGTCCACCAGGATGGCCTGGTACACATCAGCGCCATGAGCAGCAAATTCATCAAGGACCCGCGAACCGTGGTCAAGGCCGGCAACGTGGTCAAGGTGAAAGTGATGGAAGTCGATGTGCAGCGCAAGCGCATTGGCTTGAGTCTGCGCCTGGACGACCCCCTGCCCGACCCCGATGCCTCGCCGGCCGAACGCCGCCGCGGCCCCAGCCGCGAACGGCCGGCCAAACCGGCCAGGGGCAAGAAGCCGGAACGCAAACCCGCCGGCGGCACTCTGGCTGACGCCTTTGCCCGAGCCAGGCAGAAACGCTAGCCTTGGATAATTCATGAACGCGCGCGTGCAGGTTCATGAATTATCCGGGCTAGAAGCACAACCCGCCAAAAAACCCAGGGGCGCAGCGCAAATCACATAAGGGTTGGCTCCGGGCTTCAGCCACCGCTGGCCGCATGGCCTCGTTTTCTGCGTAAATTAAGTCTAGTGGGCAATGCGGCTTGCGCCACTGACCTGATTACGCGCACAGCCCGGCTGCCTGACAAACCGTCAACGATGTGGAGGAACGCCAGATGCAGACAAGCAAAATCATGCGGTTCCTGACCGCCATTTTACCTTTGGTCATGGTGGCCGGACTGACCCAGGCCGAGCCCGAAGAGCTCACCGCTGCCCGCCAGGGCATCGAATTACCGGCGAACCTCGCGGAAAAAATCCCCTTTCCGGCAGACGTGACAGTTGGCGGTCAACGCGAAGTTGTCGGCACCTTTTACATCAATTTCCAGTTCAGCCTGGCCTGGCCCGAAGCCGTGGCGTTCTTCGCTGACGCACTGCCGGCCGCCGGTTGGGAGGTCACATCGGAAACGCTGCCAGAGCAAGCGACCGGCCCGCGAAGCGCCACCTGGCTGGCGAGTGGTCATGATGCTGAGCTGAGCGTGAACCTGCAAACCTCCGGGGACGTCCAAGGCTCACATAGCGTGGGCGTACTCCAGGTCAGGCCGGCCCGGCGTTAGGAACCAGCCGCGAAGCGCCACCGGTGCGCTGAAAACTGAATTCCCGAAGGGCTATCAGGGGTTCGTCAGTCGTTCACCTTCGACTGAACAGGCGGCCGAGGACGGCGCGCAGCGCGGCCGGGCGCAGGGGTTTGTGGAGAACTCGGTAGCCCTGGTTGCGGGCAGCTTCGCGGAGGTCTTCACTCTGATTGGCGGTAATCAGGATGCCGGCCAGCTCCGGGCCGTGTCGTTCGCGCAGACGATCCATCAAGTCCAGCCCGTTCTGGCCGTGATCGAGGTGGTAATCGGCCAGAATGACGTGTGGGGTTGCGTCGGCGGCGATAGCCGCATCAGCCTCGGTTTCGTCGGCGGCAGTCAGCACACGGCAACCCCAGGGCTGAATCAACGCCTGCATGCCAGCAAGGATGTCGGGTTCGTTATCGACACAAAGCACGGTCAGGCCACTCAAGTCCTGGGCCGATCGGCGTCGAGGCCTGCCCACGGGTTCAGTCGGGACGGCACCGGCCACCAGCGGCACGCTGATGGCGAAACAAGTGCCCTTGCCAGGCTCCGAAGTCAAGCGGATCGGGTGATCAAGAATGCGGGCGATGCGCTCGACAATGGCCAGGCCCAGCCCCAGGCCACGCGCTTGCGGGCCGCGGGTTTCATGCAGGCGGTGGAACTCGCGGAAAATCGCCTTGCGCTGGTCAACCGGAATGCCAGGACCGGTATCCCAAACCTCGATAAGCAGCCGGTCGCCACGACGGCGAGCGCCCAGCAGCACCCGGCCCGCATCGGTATAGCGCAGGGCGTTGGAGAGAAAATTCTGCAGCACCCGCCGCAGCAGCTTCGGATCGGATTGCACGCGAGCCCGGCAGCGAACCCGCTTGAAAGCCAACCCCCGGTTTCGGGCGATGGCCGAAAACTCGGCCTCCAGCGGCTCGAACAGTTCGTCGATCCCGAACTCGCGCACGCTGGTCGGCATCGCGCCGGCATCCAGGCGCGAGATGTCCAGCAGCGCCGACAGCAACTGCTCGGCGCTTTTCAGCGAGCCGTCCAGCCGCTCGGTCAGGTGGCTCTGCTCGGCGTTGAGGTCGGGCATTTGCTGAAGAGACGAAGAGAACAACCGCGCCGCGTTGAGCGGCTGGAGCAAATCATGGCTAGCCGCCGCCAAAAAGCGGGTCTTGGACTGGTTGGCCTCGTCGGCCTGCTGCTTGGCAACGCGCAACGCCTCCTCGACCTGCGCCCGCACCTCGACTTCGCGCTTGAGTGCTTCATTCAGCTCGGTCAGCTCGCGGGTTCGTTCGACCACTCGCTTCTCCAGATCCGTCTTGGCTTCGGTCAGGCGCCGCTCACTTTCACGTAACGCTTTTTCAGTGCGCTTGCGCTGGGTGATGTCGGTAAACGAGGTCACGAAACCACCGCCCGGCATCGGATTGCCGCGGATCTCGATCACTCGGCCATCGGTGCTGGTGCGTTCATAGAAATGGGCACTCCGCTGGCGCAGCCAGTGCAGGCGACGTTCAACCAGTTCGTCGGTGTTCCCTTCGCCCATGCGGCCATGTTCGGCGTTGAAGCGCAGCACGTCCTCGATCGGACGGCCGATATGAATCAGTCCGTCGGGATAATCAAACAACTTGAGATAGGCCCGGTTCCAGGCAACCAGACGAAGGTCGGCATCGACAACGCTGACCCCTTCGGACAGGTTTTCCATGGCCGACTGCAGCAATTCCTGGCGGAACTTGAGTTTTTGCGACGTCTGATCAAGCAGGCTGACGACTTCATCGAAGCGAATGCCGGATCCGGCCAGCGCCGAAGACAGGACCAGGCGCGCCGAACTGGCGCCAATCACCCCGGAAAGCACCCGCTCGGTATGGCGAACCAGGTCGGCATCGGCTGGCTGACGTTCGACAAGCGCCTCGCCGCGTTGGCTGGCATATTCCTGATAGGTCTGTCGGGTTCGTCGTTCACCCAGGAAGCGACGGGTCAGGTCCATGAAATCGCCCACCGTGGCGATACCAACACCCGTGGAAGAGTTTGTGCCTGGCCCACTGGCCGATCCCATGAACGCATTGGCCTGGATTCGGTCAATCGGTCGCTCGCGATCCAGCCAGGACCCCAGCATCAAACCCAACGAGTTGAACAGCAGCGACCAGAACACGCCATGGCTCAAGGTATCCGAGAAAGGCAGGCCGAACAGGGACTCGGGATGCAACCAGGCCATGCCAAAGGGTCCATCCAGCAACAGCGACTCGCCAATGCCCATGCCACGCAGGATCACCGGCATCAGCAGGCAATAGAACCATAGCCCAAAGCCAATCGACAGCCCGGTCATTGCGCCAAGGCGGCTGGCACCACGCCAGATCACGGCGGCCACCATCAATGGCCCGAATTGAGCGACGGCGGCGAACGACAAAAGGCCGATGCCGGCCAGGCTTTCAGCGTAGGCAAACAACCGGTAATAGACCCAGGCCAGCAGCAACAGCAGCACAATGACAATGCGGCGCACCAGCAGCAACAAGCGGCCCAAATCGGCCCCCTTGCGGGTTTTCACCAGGCGCCCGCGCAACAACGCCGGCATGATGATGTCGTTGGAGACCATGATCGACAACGCCACGGCCGCAACGATCACCATGCCGGTGGCTGCGGAGAAACCGCCCAGCATCGAAAGCAGGGTCAGCGTTCGCTGTTCAGCCAGCATGGGAAGACTGAGCATGAACGTGTCGGCCTGGGCGCCATCCCCAAAGGTAAGCAGGCCGGCCACAGCCACCGGCACGATGAAGATACTGATGGCGATCAAGTACAGCGGAAACAGCCAGCGCGCCAGCCGCACGTCGCGTTCGGTCGTGCTTTCAACCACGGCCACGTGAAACTGTCGCGGCAGGCAGAAGGCGGCCAGCGCCGAGAGCAAAAGGATAGTCAAAAAGCTCAGCCGCAGACTGTCGCCGGTGAACATCGTGCTGACCAGGGACTCGTCAACCTGCCAGGGACTCAGGCTGGCTGGCCCTTCGAACAGGAACCAGGTGACGAAAACGCCGACGGCCAGGAAGGCCAGCAACTTGACCAGGGACTCGAAAGCCACCGCCAGCATCAGGCCCGGATGGTGCTCTGTGGCATCCAGCTGACGAGTACCAAACAAGATGGTGAAGGCTGCCAGCAACAAGGCCACCAGCAAGGCAGTATCGAGCAGGGGCCCTGGCTCGTCCGGCAGACTCAAGCCCGCCTCCGGGCTGGCCGTCAGCAGGGTAAAGCCCATGGCAATACCCTTGAGTTGAAGCGCAATATAGGGCAGCACGCCCAACACCGCGACGCAGGTTACCAGGACGGCCAGGCGCTGGGTCTTGCCGAAGCGCGAGGCCAGAAAATCCGAAATCGAGGTGATGTTCTGTTCTTTCGATATCCGCACCACGCGCAGCATGAAACCGCCGAAAACGGCAAACACCAGCAGCGGCCCAAGGTAAACCGGAAGGAAATCCCAGCCGCTGGTTGCAGCCTGGCCAACCGCGCCATAGAAGGTCCATGAAGTGCAATACACCGCCAGCGAGAGCGAATAGATCACCGGCTGGCTGATCGGCATTTTCAAGCCGCGCTCGGCGCGTCGATCCCCCCACCAGGCAATCCAGAACAGCACGGCCACGTAGGCCAGCGACACCAGGATGATCAGTGGCAGGGAAAACATCGGGCCAGCAGCGCGCTCAGCGGAAAACAGTGCAACCGATCATACTAGTACCTGCATAAGTATTGCCACATTCAGCTTGTCTCTTAAGCGTTCGTGGCAAGGCGTCGGCGCGCCGGTGTAGCCACCCTACATCAAGCGCCGCGCTTGTCGTGATAATCGCAGTCCACGGACGCCGAGAGGCAAGCCCGAAGGGGGCTCCTGACGAATC
>PWYW01000066.1 GCA_003567685.1 Gammaproteobacteria bacterium | reverse complement strand
GGCGTGGACAGGTCGGTGACCTGGATCTGAAGTGGCCGGGTCAGATCGGGATGAACCCCGCGCATCTGCAGCCGAAGCTGGCTGATCTGGGCACCGTAGCCGTTGAGGTAATTGCGCACCCGGGCAATGGTGGTGCCGGTGTAGCGCAGCGACTGGTCGGCAATCAGCTCGACCGGTGCCGGCTTGCCGGCCAGCCAGGCTTCGGCAAAGTCCGGCCCGATGCGCAGGATGATCTCCTCCTGTTCGCGCCGGATGGCGTCTTCCGGGTCGGCGGGTGCCTCGGTAATGATCACGCCCTGGCGCTCCAGAAAGCCGATCAGGTTCGGCGCGTGTTCGGCACCCACCACCGGCAGTTCCAGCGGCGCTTCCATGCGCTCGGTGGCCTGGCGGGTCATGAACGACAGCATCAGAGCCATGAACAAGGGGCCAATCAGCGGCCCGATGATCAGGGTGTTGATGATGACCCGGCGGTCGCGGAAGTTGTCGAGCAGTTCTTTCAGGTAAACGGCGATCATGCGAGCAGTCCTTCGTCGCTGCCAATCAGTTTCACGAAGGCGTCCTCCAACGACGCTTCGCCGGAGCGCTGGCGCAGCTGGTCAGCGGTGCCGTTGGCGGCCACCCGGCCGCGGGCAATAATCACGATGCGGTCGCACAGGGCGGCCACCTCTTGCATGATGTGGGTGGACAGCACCACGCAGTGGCCCTTGCGCTTCAGGTCGGCCAGGAAATGGCGCAGCGCGCGGGTGGTCATCACATCCAGCCCGTTCGAGGGTTCATCCAGCAGAATGGTGCGCGGCTGGTGGATCAGCGCCCGGGCGATGGCCACCTTGACGCGTTGACCCTGCGAAAAACCTTCGGTTTTCCGGTCGATGAAGCCGCCCATGTCGAGCACCTCGACGAACTCGTCGGTGCGGCGCTGGATGGTGGCCTTGTCCAGGCCGTGCAGCTTGCCGTAGTAGGCAATGTTTTCGCGTGCGGTCAAGCGGTCGTAGAGTCCGCGCGAGTCGGGCACCACGCCCAACGCGCGCTTCACCTCAATGGGTTGTTCGCGCGGGTCAATGCCGTCTACCCGCATCTGCCCGCTGTCGGGTTCGAGCAGGGTATACAGCATCCGCAGCGTGGTGGTCTTGCCGGCGCCGTTGGGCCCCAGCAGGCCGGTGATCTGGCCGTCGGCGGCGCTAAAGCTGACATCGTCCACGGCCACGACCTTGCCCTTGTTGAAGGTCTTGCGAAGGGATTGTGCGTCGATCATGGCGTGGGCCCCAGAAGGTTGATGAAGAACGGTTCGGGTGACAGCTGGTCCATGCAGGCGGTATCGAGTGCGTCCAGCTCGGTACCGCTGATGAACTCCGACACAATGCGCGAGAAGCAGGGGTGGGTGCTGACAATGTGGGCAAGGCCGCGTCCGACCAGGTGGCGGCTGTCACTGAAGGCCTCAGCCACCTCGTCGCCATAGTCAGGCGGGGTGACCGGGTCGAACTCGCCCGACAGCAACAGCACCGGCGATTCGCTGTCAAAGGCCTCGAGAAAGCCCTCGTCCACCTCGCCGGCGGGCCACCAGCTGCATACCCGGTCGTAGAATTCGAGCATGGCGTTGCCCAGCAGGGTGTGGCCCTGGTCTGGCGAGCGATCCCAGGAGGGCCAGTCTTCACTGCAGCCGACGGCAAAGTTCAAGCCGATCGCGATCATGTCGTCCATTTCTTCGGTGACGATTACCGCCTGGGAGGCCAGCCGCGAAGGGTCGCCGGTGGTAGCGGCTTCGTGAACCAGGTAGGGAATCATCATCTGGCTTTGCGGTGAATAGGCCAGGAAGCGGAGCCCCGAGGCCAGGGTGTCGCGGTTGAACAACAGGTCCATGCCCTGTCCGGTTCGCGGATGGGTGATGGTCAGGTTCTGCTCAACGGTCTGGTAGTGGCGAACCAGGCTGTCAAAAGCCGGCTCCAGCGAAGGGAAGGCATCGCGGCAGGCCGGCTGGTCGTTGCAGGTATCGAACAGGCGGTACAAGGCCTGATCAAGCATCAGCCCGTGCTCTTCGCCCAGCGACAGGCGCATGGGTACCACGCCATCAAGCACGACGCGGCGAACCTGCTCGGGGTAGCGGCGCAGGTAAACCTGGGCCAGGCGGGTGCCGTAGGAGCCGCCCAGCAGATTGATCTGGTCGAAGCCATAACGCTGGCGCAGGGCGTCCATGTCGTCGGCGGCATGGGTGGTGGTGTAATAGCGGACATCGGCCTCCCAGCCTTCATGGCAGCGCTGGAGTTGACGGTCGATTTCGTCGAAATCATGCTGCATCCAGTCGATGGTGTCGCCGAAGTCGCAGTCGAGCTTGTTCGAGCCGCCGGTGCCTCGCTGGTCAAGAAAGATCAGGTCGCGGCTGCGGTTGATGTCGCGCAGCGCCAGGCGCATGATCGGGGCCGCTTCGCGCGCCGACTGTCCGGGGCCACCGGCCAGGAAGAACAGTGGGTCGGCCTGGCGCTGTCGCCCGCGAGCGGGCACCACCGCATACGACAGGGTGATCTGGCGTCCCTCTGGCTCGGCCGGATTTTCCGGTACCTCGAACTCGCCGCAGCGGGCCTCGAGCGTGATCCGGCCGCCGGCCGCCTGCAGTTCGCAGGGCGGCAGTTCAAGGAAGGGGTCATCGGCCGATAATTGATCCGGCAGAGCAAGCAGGCCGCCGACGATGAGGGCTGCGGCCAGGCTCGAAAGGGAGAAGATTCGCACGGCTTTGAATGTCCTGCATGTGGAGACGATAGACTAGCGAGCCAGCCTGGTCGAAAGACTAACCCAGAACCTTTCACGAAGTATGTGCCACCTGTCATGAATGCACTCGAAGTGCGCCAACTGCGCAAGACTTACAAAAACGGCGTTGAAGCCCTGAAGGGGGTGGATCTTGATGTCGCCGAGGGCGACTTCTTCGCCCTGCTTGGGCCGAACGGAGCGGGCAAGTCGACGCTCATTGGCATCATCAGTTCCCTGGTCAATGCCAGCTCGGGCGAGACCCGGGTGTTCGGTACCAGCGTGCAGAAGCAGCGCTCGCAGGCCATGGCCGAAATCGGGCTGGTGCCGCAGGAGGTCAACTTCAACCAGTTCGAAAAGCCGTTCGATATCGTGGTGAACCAGGCCGGTTACTACGGTGTACCTCGTGCCCTGGCCCGGGAGCGGGCCGAGCGTTACCTCAACCAGCTTGGTCTTTGGGACAAGGCCTTCAAGATGTCGCGGACGCTCTCGGGCGGCATGAAACGTCGCCTGCTGATTGCCCGGGCGATGGTTCATCATCCTCGCCTGCTGATTCTGGATGAGCCAACGGCCGGTGTGGATATCGAGATTCGCCGGTCGATGTGGCGCTTCATCGAGGAAATCAACGCCGCCGGCACCACGGTTATTCTGACGACGCATTACCTGGAAGAAGCCGAAAACCTGTGCAAGAACATCGCCATCATCGATCAGGGCCGGATCGTTGAGGACACCAGCGTCAAGGCCTTGCTGTCGAAGCTGGACGTGGAAACCTTCGTGCTCGATCTGCGCGAGCCGGTCGATGCGCTGCCTGTTATCGACGGCATTGAACTGGTCCAGATGGATGCGACCACGCTGGAGGCCAGCATTCCCAAATCGCGCAGTCTGAACCGCCTGTTCCGGCAGCTGGAAGAATCCGGCATGGAAGTGGTGTCGATGCGCAACAAGGCCAACCGGCTGGAAGAGCTTTTCGTGCGCATGGTCAACCTGGACGGGGAGAACGCGGCATGAGCGAGAAAGTCACCGCTACCACTTACTGGATTGGCTACAAGACCATCGTCATCAAGGAGGTCAACCGGATACTCCGGATCTGGGCCCAGACGCTGATTCCGCCGGTGATCACCATGAGCCTGTATTTCGTGATCTTCGGCGCCATCATCGGTCGCCGGGTCGGCGAGATGGGCGGCATGCCCTACATGGACTTCATCGTGCCGGGGCTGATCATGCTCAGCGTGATCACCAACAGCTACGGCAATATCACCAGCTCGTTCTTTGGTGCCAAGTTCGGCCGCCACGTGGAAGAGTTGCTGGTCAGCCCGCTGCCGCCCTGGATCATCCTGGCCGGCTATGTCTCGGGCGCGGTTTTCCGGGCGCTGGCGGTAGGCGTACTGGTGTGGCTGGTGGCCGGGGTGTTCTCGGGCTTCCACATGCACAATGCCGTCGTGACCTTTTCGGTGCTGTTGCTGACGGCGGTGGTCTTTTCGCTGGCCGGCTTCATCAACGCCATCTATGCCCAGAAATTTGATGATATTTCCATCATTCCGACCTTCGTGCTGCAGCCGCTGACCTACCTGGGCGGGGTGTTCTTCTCGGTCTCGCTGCTGCCGGGCATTGCCCAGCAGCTTGCCCTGGCCAACCCGATTGTTTACATGGTCAACGCCTTTCGCTACGGCCTGCTGGGCGTGACTGACGTGGCGCTCTGGGTGACCTACCTGATGATGGTCGGTTTTGCCGTCACGTTGTTCTTCATCTGCATGACCTTGCTTACCCGGGGCGTGGGTTTGCGCAGCTGACCGGGTGATTGCCAGAAGGGCTGCAGTCGCCGATTCATGGACGCCGGTTGTTTCGGCGGGTCAAACAACCAACGGACAGGATGGTCACCCCTGGTGGCTGGTTGGCCAGGCGTATCGTTAAAAATTTTGTGAAAAAAATTTGTCGGGCAAGCGCAGCCTCAACCGACATGGGCGCTGCAGCCCGGCAGCGCACGGCCGACGGCCCCCTTTTGAAGGAAAAAATGACGTTTTGTGGCCGTTTGTTCACGCATCCACGACAGGCGTCTGTCAGTTTCGCTGCCCGGAGCCAACAGACGTCGCAGGGCGCGACCTGAGATTTTGTGATGAATATCACATATTTATAAAGATCCCGGGCGTGTTTTGGATGCGGGGAATGTAATAGGGTGGGCTCGCGTCAAGATGACTGTTGGTTGTTCCGTAATGACAAACAACTGAGGGTTTCATCCATGACATTTCGACAGGTCATCCCGGCGCTGGTTCTTGTGCTTGGCATAACTGCTGTCTTTAGTGGTTCGCTACTGGCGAATCCGGAACCAGGCGATTCCACCATCGCCGCGCCGGATGCCCAGGCTTTCACGCCGGCCGACGCGGCCGGGCGGTACCGCTATCTGATCGAGTTCGACGAGCCCGGTCTGCTGGAATTGCACCGGCAGACTCGTGAGGCCGGAGAACGGTTCGACATTCAGGCCAGCGATATCCAGCTTGCCTCTTCGCAGATGTCGGCTCGCCACATGTCCTTTCTGGACACCTCCCAGACGAGGATTGGGCGCGATTTGCGGCCCAGCCACTTCTTCCAGATTACTCACAGCGGTATGGCGCTTCGCTTGACCGAGCGGGAAGCTCGGCAAATTGCCATGCTGGAGGGCGTTGCCCGGGTCGAGAGAGAGCGCCAGTTCACGCTCGATACCTTTGCCGGCCCGGAATTCATCGGGTCACAATCCGTGTGGAGCGGTGCGGCAACGCCGGATGGACTCGCCTATCGCGGCGAAGGAATGATCGCCGGCGTTCTGGACTCTGGCATCGTGCCGAACCACCCGTCATTCATCAATGACCCATCCTGCGGTCACGGTGTTGACGGAGCGCCGGACAAGCTGATTTCCTTTGTGGATTGTTCCTCGACCAACGCAGCCGGTTTGTGCAACGGCAACAATCCGGTTGACGTTAATGGCCATGGCACCCACGTGGCCGGCACCGTGGCCGGTAACCTGATCGGACCCGATGCCAGCCCGGCACCCAACCCGCCGGAGGGTGATTCGATTTCAGGCGTTGCCTATTGCGCGAGTATCCGAAACTACAAGGTTTGCCCAGGTTCAACCTGTCCCCTTGCCGACATTCAGGCTGGTCTCAGCAACCTCCTGGCTGACGGCGACGTCGATACCATGAACTTCTCGATTTCTGGCGGCAATTCGCCATGGACGGACGCTGACCGTCGGATGCTGGATCTGGTCAGTTCGGGTGTTTTCGTCAACGCCTCGGCCGGTAACTCTGGCCCGTCGGCATCGACCGTTTCACACCGTGGTCCTTGGGTGGTCGCCGTCGCGGCCTCGACGCGTTCAGCGGGAGCAGAGGGCGTAATCAGCTTGACCGGTCCGGGAACGGTCCCGAGCAATCTGCAGAATATCGTCATGGACAGAGGTTCGGCATCGCCGGCCGGCCCTGCTTATGCCGGGGATATCCGATTCGACCCGGGCCAGCCTGCTGGAAACGATGGCTGTGACGACTTCCCGGAAGGCTTTTTCAATAACGCCATTGCGCTGGTTCAGCGCGGTGGTTGCCCTTTCACCGACAAGATCAACAGCGCTGCGGCCGCCGGTGCCGAGGTTGTGATCATCTGGAATAACGAAGCCGGCACCCTGTCCATGGACACGTCCGGCCAGGTCAACGTTCCCGCGTACAGCATCACTCAGGCGCAGGGCCAGGGCCTGACAACCTTTATTGGCGACAACCCGGGTGCGACGGCCGACTTTTCATTGCAAGCCGGTGCCGGGGGAGATGTCCTGGCCAACTTCAGCTCTCGGGGTCCAACCCCGTCACCGCTGCAGAACCTGCAAAAGCCTGACATCACTGCACCGGGTGTAAATATTTACGCCGCCGACGTGACCATGGCAGGTGCGGCAACATACGGCTTCAAGAGCGGCACCTCGATGTCTGGCCCGCACTTGTCGGGTGCTGCCGTACTGGTCCGCCAGATGCAGCCAGACTGGGCGCCGATTGAAGTTGGCTCGGCGCTGCGCATGACCGCCAAGAAGACCGGTTTCAAGCAGAACGGCAGCACCCCCTGGGACTGGGATGATGTTGGTAGCGGGCGCGTTGAATTGAGCCGGGCCGGACTCGCCGGTCTGGTGATGAACGAAACGTTTGCCAATTTCATCGCCGCCAACCCGGCTGCGGGCGGCGATGTGCGCACCCTGAACCTGCCTGCCGTTCGTGATCTGGACTGCACCCCGAACTGCACGTTTACCCGTACGGTTCGTAACACTCTGGACGTTCCGACCAGCTGGACGGCGGACTTTGACGCCAATACAGACAATTTCAACGTCAGCGTGTCGCCTTCGAGCTTCAGCTTCAGCGGCGACACCTCGGAGACCCAGACCCTCGAAATCACGGTCACGCCGATTGGCAGCATCCCGCGCTCCTTCGGCACCATTGATTTTGTCGAGGCCGATGGCTTGTCTCCTGACCTGCATTTCACCGTGGCCGTTGCCGGTTCCGGTGATGGCGGGGAGCCGGGTGAAGGCGTGACCGGATTGAACTTCACCGGCACGGTGACCGGCATCAGCAGCGATGATTCCTGGGCGTCCGACTTGCGCATGGACGTGACCGGCCCGTCGGGAAGCACGTTCTCGGTCGGTGGCTTTGGTGCTGGCGCTGCTCCGGTAGCCTGGGATTTTGACGGAGCTGGCTCGGCCAACGACGGCACGTATTCAAGCACCCATCCGACGGCATTTTTTGCCGGGACCGACCTCGACGGCGACTGGACCTTCGAGTTCACGCATTCCTTCACTTCGGGCGGAACCATGACCTGGGACCCGATCACGATCGAGCTCACCGGAACTAGCCGCGAGGTGCTTGCGGTGATTGACATCGATCCGATTGCACTCAGTGGGGGTAACTCGACCAGCGTCACGGTGCCGGTTGGCGATGAGCCACCCGCACTGTTGCAGGTCGCGCACCTGGCGCCGGTTGATAACGCCGGTACAGCGGTCGACATCGCCCTGAATGGCGATGTGGTTCTGCCAGGTGTGGAATACGGCGATTCGACCGGCTACCTCGAAGTGCCCGAGGGCACTTACACCATCGAAATCTTCCCGGCCAATGAAACGACGGCGCTGTTGACGGTGCCGGGCGTCGAGCTGGAGTCTGGTGTTTCTTACTCAGCCGTGGCCAATGGCGACGCAGACAACCAGGCCTTTAGTTTGACTTTGCTGGTGGACGACCACGACGCGCCAGCAGCCGGCGAGTTCAAGCTCCGCCTTGGCCACTTTGCCCCGTTTGCTTCGGGCCCGGCCTCGGCCGAAGTCCGGCTGGCGGATGGCACGGTGCTGCAGTCGGTCGATTTTGGTGACCTGACCGGCTTCATCGAACTGGCCGCGGGCACGTATGACCTGCAGATCACCGCCCCTGGCGGTTCGCCGGTGCTGATCGACCCGGCGCCGGTTACCTTTGCCGCCGGCGATGTGGTTTCGGCTTATGCCAGCGGCGATAGCGCCAACGAAGCGCTCGGCGTGTTTGCCCTGCCGCCGGGCGAGCCTGGCGCCTTCCTGACGCTTGCCCAGGAGACGCCTGCACTGCTGCAAGTTGCCCACTTGGCGCCGGTAGATGGTCAAGGTACGGCGGTTGATATTGCCCTGAATGGCAATGTGGTGCTGCCCGGCGTGGAGTACGGTGACTCGACCGGCTATCTCGAGCTGTCGGCCGGCACGTATACCGTCGAGATTTTCCCGGCCAACGACAACATACCGTTGTTGACAGTGCCCGACGTGGAGCTGGAGGCCGGTGTTTCGTACTCGGCCGTGGCCAACGGCGACGCGGACAATCAGTCCTTTGACCTGACCTTGCTGGTGGACGACCACGACGCGCCAGCGGCCGGCGAGTTCAAGCTGCGTCTGGGCCACTTTGCCCCGTTTGATTCGGGCCCGGCCTCGGCCGAAGTCCGGCTGGCGGACGGCACGGTGCTGCAGTCGGTCGATTTTGGTGACGTGACCGGCTTCATCGAACTGGCTGCGGGCACGTATGACCTGCAGATCACGGCCCCTGGCGGTTCGCCGGTGCTGATCGACCCGGCCCCGGTCACCTTTGCCGCTGGCGACGTGATCTCGGCCTACGCTGCTGGCGATGGTGCCAACGAATCCCTGGGCGTATTCGCTTTGCCGCCGGGTGATTCGGGCTTTTTCCTGCCGCTGGCCGGCGGTGATCCCGAAGCCGAAGTCTCTCCAGCCGCGTTCAGTTTCGCAGTGGATATTGGCGATGCGTCCAGTCAAACGCTGACGATTGCCAACGTGGCAGAGGCGGGTTCGAACGCGCTGAACTGGTCGATTGATACCGACGAGCTGTCGC
>PWYW01000041.1 GCA_003567685.1 Gammaproteobacteria bacterium | reverse complement strand
TAGGGAGCAGGCTGGTTTTTAGGCAGCCAGTGCGTAGTTGTCGTCGTTGGCAACTAACTTTGGTACAGCAGGTTTTACGAGGATTGCTGTCTCCTCGGCATGCCCCAGGGTACGTCCGATCAACGTCGAAGCCAGTACGCCCCCGAAGTAGTCGTTTAGAGTAGCAGCTAGCGGTGAAGTTCCGCAAGGAAATCCGACCTATCCGGTTTTGAGCAGGCGGCCTTTCTGGCGCTGCCAGTCGCGATCCTTTTGTGCCTGACGCTTGTCATGGGTTTGCTTGCCGCGAGCAATGGCAATCTCGACTTTGACCTTGCCTTTCGACCAGTACATGGCGGTCGGAACAATCGTTTGGCCCTTGCGTTCGACCAGGCCAATCAGCCGGTCAATTTCTCGGCGATGAAGTAACAGACGCCGGTTCCGCATGGGGTCGGCCTTGACATGAGAGGAGGCAGAGGTCAGCGGGGTGATCAGGCAACCGAACAGGAATGCTTCGCCGTTCTTGAGTAGCACGTAACTTTCGCCGAACTGGATCTTTCCGGCCCTTAGTGACTTTACTTCCCAGCCCTCAAGCGCGATTCCGGCCTCGATTCGTTCGTCCAGATGGTATTCGAACCGTGCACGCTTGTTGAGCGCGATGGTGCTGGAGGGCGTTTTGGCCTTGCTCATCGGAATTGCTTGGGTGACAGGAGGTGGGAAGCGAGCTCTCATCATACCGCAGTATAATGATTCGTAGATTCCAAGCCGTTGGCTGCCGTCATTTAGATGCCTGAAATTCACCGTTTTGCCCTGGTTTCCTTCACGCCGGAACAGATGTTCGAGCTCGTTCGTGACGTCGCCAGCTATCCGGAGTTTCTGCCCTGGGTGCGGAACGCAGAGGTGCATGAGGAGGATGATGAGCGGCAGTTGGCCACGCTGGACGTGCGTATTGCCGGCATTGGCCAGCGATTTACCACTGAGAATCGTCTGGAATGCCCGCAAGCGCTGACCATGCGCCTGCACAAGGGGAACTTCGAGGACTTGTCGGGTCTCTGGTCGTTCAAGCCACTGGGCGATATCGGCACTCGGGTTAGCCTGGACTTGCGTTTTGCCTTGCCGGGTTCGGTGCTTTTACTGCCTTTCAAGAAAGGCTTTGGCCGGATGGCAGACAGAATGGTGGATGATTTCTGTCGCCGTGCTGAGGTTGTTCATGGCTAAGCCGGTCGGCGTGCCTTTGACCATCGAGGTGGTTGCGGCCTTGCCAGAACGCCAATCGCTGGTAGAGCTCGAGATTTCGGAGGGAACCACTGCCTGGGACGCGGTTCAGCGGTCGGGCCTGATGGAGCGGCTACCCGAATTCCCCTTCGACCGGCAGCGAATCGGCATTTTCGGTCGGGCTTGCCGGCCCGACCAACCGCTACGCGATGGCGATCGAGTAGAGCTGTATAGACCCTTGAAGGCCGATCCCAAGGAAGTGCGACGACAACTGGCCGATCTGGAGCGTGCGTCGGCTCAGGGGTTGCGACGCAAGGTGTCCAGATCCTGAACCGGGGCTTGTTGTTCTGGTGCCTGCAAATCTCGCAGGGCCTGTGCTGCGACCGAATCCTGGTCGAGGTAGCTGCCTTCCACCGAGGCCAGACGGTCGTTTTCGAAGCGTAGCGTCAGCACCCGCTTGACCGGCGTGCCGGCTCGCCGAGCGAAGGTGTTCATGTAGTCCCAGCGATCTGCATGGAATGGGCTATGAACCGATGGCGAGCCCAGTAGTACGGTGACCTGGCGCTTGGTCATTCCAAGCTCCAGTTGGGCAACATTGTCTTCGTCCAGCACGTTCCCTTGCTGGATGTCTTGTTTGTAGACGAGTCCGCAGGCGGCAAGAGACAGGGCCAGCAAGGCGATGGTCAACAATCGGGTCATAGGGGTAGGGCTATCGGGGCAAAACCAAACCCAATGATACAATAGGGATCCCGTGAGTCGGTTAAGCATTCAATAAGAGAGCCCGATGGCTGAACAAAAATCCGAACTGCGCCGTGCTGGCCTGAAAGTGACCCACCCCCGGCTGCAAATCCTGCGCCTTCTGGAGCAGGCCGAGCAAAAACACATGACGGCCGATGAAATATACCGGGCGTTGATGGAGCAGGGCGAGGATATCGGCCTGGCCACGGTGTATCGGGTGCTGAGCCAATTCGAGTCTGCGCAGCTCATTCGAAAGCACATGTTTGACGACGGCAGTGGTCGCCCGGCACAGGCGTGTTATGAACTGGATGAAGGCGAGCACCATGACCACATGGTTTGCTTGGAAACCGGTGAGGTGCTCGAGTTTTTCGACGCGGCGATTGAGAAACGGCAGGAAGAAATTGCCGCCGAACATGGCTACGACATCGTTGATCACTCGCTGGTGATCTATGTCAAACCGAAAAACGCGGGCCAATAGGCCCAGGCTTCGGGAGGCGGTCCACTAACGCCTGCAGGCATCCAGCATTTCCCGGGCGTGTTCGCGGCCCTTGGCGGAACCCGCATTGCCCAGCATTCGGGCAACTTCTTCCACCCGGGCCTCGGGCATCAGCGGGCAGACTTCCACGCCGGTTCGATCCTCGCTGGCAATCTTGCGCACGTTGATTTGGTGGTCGGCAAAGGCCGCGACCTGCGCCAGGTGAGTCACGCAGAACGCTTGCCCGCGACCGGCCGCCTGACGGAGGAATCGCCCGACAACACCGGCGGTTTCACCGCCAATGCCGGCATCAACCTCGTCAAACACCCTTACTCGGGGCGCCTGGTGGTCAGCTGCAATCATCATGGCCAGGCTCACTCGAGACAGCTCGCCGCCCGAAGCGATCCGACCCAGCGAGCGCAATGGCAGGCCGGGATTCGCGCTGAACAGGATGTCGATATGGTCATGGCCATGGGGGCTTGGTGTGCTGTCCGGCTGCGCGTTGACAGCGACCTGGAAGCGTGCCTTGTCCATGCCAAGTTCGGCAAGTCGCTCCAGAATTCGTTTTTCCAGCTCGGCGGCGGCTTTCAGGCGGGCTTTATGCAATGCCTGGGCATCCTTTCGCCATTGGTTCAGCGCTTGCTCCAGGGTCTCCTGCAGGCTCTGGCGCTCCTGACCCTGATTGTCGAAGCGATCCAGTCTCTGTCGGAGTTTGTCGGTCAGCAGCGGCAGATCAGCGGGCTCAACACGGTGTTTGCGTGCCAGATCAAGGCAGCGCTGAAGACGTTGGTTGATGTGGGCTAGTTGTTCCGGCTCGTTTTCTTCAGGTTCGCTTTGACGCTCAAGAGTGGAGATGGCTTCATCGACGTTGATGGCCGCCTCCGTCAGCATGGCAGCAACGGACTCCAATTCGCTGTCAATGGCGCTGAGCTTCTCCAGTGCCGTTTGCGCGGACTGTAAAAGGGTGCGTACGCCCGGCTGCTCGTCGCCATCCAGCGCGTCGAGCGCGTGTGCCCGGGCGGCGCGGATGTCATCGGCCCTGGCGAGTCGCTCCTGATCGGTTTCCAGTTGTCGGAATTCGTCCGGCTGAAGGTTGAGCCGGTCAAGCTCTTCAAGCTGAAAGCGCAACAGCTCGATCTGGGCCGGATCTCCGCTATCGGCATCCAGTGCCTTCAGCGCTCGATCGGCGCGCTGCCATCTGGCGTGGCCATCGACGACGCACTGCAGCGCTTCATTGGGTAACTCCATGTCCAGCAGGCGTCGTTGGATGTGCGCCTTCTCAAGCTGATGGTGTTCGTGCTGGCCGTGAATTTCAACGAGCAGTCGGCCGAGGTCAGCCAACTGACCCATGGTAGCCGGGCGGCCATTGATCCAGCCGCGGGAACTGCCGGAAACCGGCAGTACGCGACGCAGCAAAACCGTATCGCCATCGTCCATGGCCTGATCGACCAGCCATTGATGCGCCGGATGCCCCGAGTCCAGCTCAAAGGTTGCCGATAGATCGGCCTGGTCTTGTTCCGGGGCGACCAGGCCGCTGTCGGCACGGTCGCCAAGCAGTTGGCCCAAGGCGTCAACCAGAATGGATTTGCCCGCTCCGGTTTCACCGGTAATAGCGGTGAAGCCCGGCTCGAATTCCAATTCGAGCGATTCAATGATGGCGAAGTGCCGGATCGATAGCGCGCGCAGCATGGCGGGACGAGCTTGCCTTGAGTGATTGTCGACCGGCGGTAAGTGTACCTCGGTGAGCTTCTCCCGGACAGACGAGCATCTTGTAAAGCCGCGCTGCCAACCCCATTCATGCTGCGTGTAACCAGGAGCCGTCGAGATGAGCGACCAAAAAAAACAACCCGATCCGTCCGTGCCCGAGGCCGCGGAAGATGAGAGCCTGGCAGAACCGGCTAACGACGTTGGTATGGACGGTGAGCGCTCCTCTGCCGAGCCTGCTGATGAACCGGGTGAAAGCGAGGAAGTGGGCCGGTTGCGCGAAGCACTGCTGCGTACCCGTGCCGAGATGGAGAACCTGCAAAAACGGGCTGAGAGAGAGCTGGACAAGGCCCGAAAGTTCGCGACTGAATCGTTGTTGAAAGATCTGGTTCCGGTTATTGACAGCCTGGACCAGGGGATGGAAAGCGGTGGTGGCGACCATGAAGGCATGGCGCTGACGCGCAAGTTGTTGCTGGATACGCTGAACCGTCATGGTCTCGAGCTGATTGATCCAGCCGGGGAGCCCTTCGATCCGCAGTGGCACGAGGCCATGAGCATGCAACCCAGCGATGAATATGCGCCGGACACGGTCATCATGGTTCTGCAAAAAGGCTACAGCCTGAAGGGTCGTGTCGTGCGTCCGGCACGCGTCATCGTGTCGCGCGAATCGTGATCGACGATTGAAAAACGGGACAAGCAGCCCTATTAACCCTGCAACCGTCAAGAAAACTTCTTGAAACCGAACTGAATTGAAACAGGACTGAATCAACCATGAGCAAGATTATCGGCATTGATCTGGGAACAACGAATTCCTGCGTTGCCATCATGGAAGGTGGCAAGGCCAAGGTCGTGGAGAACGCCGAAGGCGATCGCACGACGCCGTCAACCGTGGCCTTCACCAAGGATGGCGAGGTGTTGGTTGGCCAACCGGCCAAGCGCCAGGCCGTTACCAACCCGGACAGGACGCTCTATGCGGTCAAACGCTTGATTGGCCGCCGTTTCTCGGAAAAAGTCGTCCAGAAAGACAAGGGCCTGGTGCCGTTCCATATTATCGAGGCCGACAACGGCGATGCCTGGGTGCAGGTAGACGACAAGAAAATGGCGCCGCCGGAGATTTCTGCGCGGGTGCTGATGAAGATGAAAAAAACCGCCGAGGACTACCTGGGCGAAACGGTGTCCGAAGCGGTCATCACCGTGCCGGCCTACTTCAACGATTCGCAGCGCCAGGCCACCAAGGACGCCGGCAAGATTGCCGGGCTGAACGTTCGCCGCATCATTAACGAGCCGACGGCCGCTGCGCTGGCCTACGGTCTGGACAAGAAGGGTGCCGATCGCAAGGTGGCGGTCTACGATCTGGGCGGTGGTACCTTTGATATCTCCATCATCGAGATTGCCGACGTCGACGGTGAAATGCAGTTCGAAGTGCTGGCCACCAACGGTGACACCTTCCTTGGCGGTGAAGACTTCGACCTGCGCCTGATTGATTACCTCGCCCAGGAGTTCAAGAAAGACCAGGGCGTTGATCTGCAGAACGACCCATTGGCGCTGCAGCGCCTGCGTGAGGCGGCCGAGCGGGCCAAGATCGAGCTTTCGTCGGCCCAGCAGACCGAAGTTAACCTGCCGTACATCACGGCCGACGCGTCGGGTCCGAAGCATTTGAACATCAAGGTCACCCGTTCCAAGCTGGAATCGCTGGTAGAGGATCTGGTCAAGCGCTCCATCGAGCCCTGCCGTACGGCGCTGAACGACGCTGGCCTGAAGGTTGCCGAAATCGACGAGGTCATCCTGGTCGGCGGCCAAACCCGCATGCCGGCCGTTCAGCAGGCCGTTGCCGATTTCTTCGGCAAGGATCCGCGTCGCGACGTCAACCCCGATGAGGCCGTGGCCGTAGGTGCTGCCATCCAGGGCGGCGTTTTGGCGGGTGACGTGAAAGACGTGCTGCTGCTGGACGTGACCCCGCTGTCGCTGGGCATTGAAACCCTGGGTGGCGTGTTCACCAAGGTCATTGAAAAGAACACCACGATTCCGACCAAGGCTTCGCAGGTGTTCTCCACCGCCGAGGACAACCAGAGCGCCGTGACCGTGCACGTACTGCAGGGTGAGCGGGAAATGGCCTCGGCCAACAAGTCGCTGGCGCGATTCGACCTGACTGGCATTCCGGCGGCCCCGCGCGGTATGCCGCAGATCGAAGTCACCTTCGATATCGATGCCAACGGCATCCTCCATGTTTCGGCCAAGGACAAGGCCACCGGTCGCGAGCAGCGCATCGAGATCAAGGCTGGTTCCGGGCTGAGCGAGGAAGAAATCGAGAAAATGGTCAACGATGCCGAGACCCATCGCGAGGAAGACAAGCGCTTCCACGAGCTGGTCACGGCGCGTAATTCGGCCGACGGCATTGCCCATGCGACTCGTACCTCACTGAAGGAACACGGCGACGACATCGACGCCGGCGTCAAGCAGAAGGTAGAGGACGCGCTGGCCAAGGTTGACGAAGCCATCAAGGGCGACGACAAGGACGCCATTGATGCCGCCGTCAACGAATTGCAGCAGGCGGGTGCCGAGTTGTACCAGAAGGCGGCCGAGAAGGCTCAGGCCGAAGCCGGCGCTGACGGCACGCAAGAGGCGCCGGAAGACGGTGGCGCTTCCCAGGCGGCCGATGATGTCGTTGATGCCGAATTTACCGAAGTGGACGACGACAAGAAGTAAGCCATGCGCCTGGCGCAGGTTCAAGAGGCTGGCCGGGTCCCCCGGCCAGTACCTGCGGGCCATTCAGCAAGTTCGCCTGACCGCGGCAAAACGGGGTATCTGATCCCGATTCGCCCTCCACACAACAGCAAAGCTCATCAACCATGTCGGCCGATTACTACGAACTACTGGGCGTTTCCAAAAGCGCCAGCAAGGACGAACTGAAGAAAGCCTACCGGCGGATGGCGCGCAAATACCATCCCGATGTCAGCACCGAACCGGACGCCGAAGATCGCTTCAAGGAAGTCCAGAAAGCCTATGAGGTGCTCAAGGACGACCAGAAACGGGCGGCCTATGATCGCTATGGTGCCGATGCTGTCAATGGCATGGGTGGCGGTGGGCCGGGTGCCGGCGCCGGTTTTGGCGATATCAACGACATCTTCGGTGACATTTTCGGTGACATCTTCGGTGGCGGCCGGCGTCGCCAGCGCGGTGGCGCCCAGCGCGGACAGGACTTGCGCTACACCCTCGAACTGGATCTCGAAGAAGCCGTCAAGGGCATCAGCAAGGAAATTCGAATCCCAACGATCGGCCGCTGCGGCAGCTGCAAGGGCACGGGTTCGAAGAGCGGCAAGATGGACGTGTGCGGCACCTGCAACGGTCAGGGCCAGGTTCGCATGCAGCAAGGGATTTTCTCTGTGCAGCAAACCTGTCCGGCTTGCGGCGGGGCAGGGCGTGTGGTGGCCGACCCCTGTGGCGATTGCAATGGTACCGGTCAGGTGCGTGAAACCCGCACGCTGCAGGTCAAGATCCCGGCCGGCGTTGATGAAGGTGACCGGATTCGACTGGGCGGTGAGGGCGGTGCCGGTACCCAGGGCGCCCAGTCTGGCGATTTGTACGTGGACATCCACGTGCGTCCGCATCCGCTGTTCCAGCGTGAAGGGGACGATCTGTACTGTGAAGTTCCAATCATGATCACCACCGCGGCTCTCGGCGGCGACCTCAAGGTGCCAACGCTCGATGGGTCGGTGGTGCTGAAAATCCCATCCGAAACGCAGTCCGGCAAGCTGTTCCGGTTGCGTGGCAAGGGTGTTCAATCCGTGCGCAGCCGTTCAACCGGCGATTTGTTATGTCGCGTGGTCGTCGAAACCCCGATAAACCTGACGCCTGAACAGAAAGACCTGTTGCGCCAGTTCCAGGAATCATTTGGCGAGAACAGTGATCACAACCCGCAATCGCGCGGCTGGGGCGATCGAGTCAAACGCTTCTTCGACCGCATGGGGCTTTGAGCGTCAGGAAGACGCACGGCTTGGCCAGGCCAGGCCCGTAACACCCGCGTTTCGGCTATCCTTTGGCCATGCTCAAATTACTCGTAAGCGGTGCTACTGGCACCACGGGAACCGCAGTCATCCAGTTGGCTTTTGATCAGGATGATCTTCAGGTTGTCGGTCAGGCCAGCCGATCAACGTTTTTTCAGGCGGGTGTTGACGCTGACGCGATTGTCGACTTTTCCCACCCCGAGCTATTGGCGCGCACCCTGGCCTTTGCGGTCCAGCACAAGCTTCCCCTGGTAACTGGTACGACCGCGACGGAGCCTGAGTTCGAGGCGACGCTAGCCAAGGCAGCAGAGAGCATCCCGATATGCCGAGCGGCCAATTTCAGTATCGGGGTAAGCGTGCTTTGTCGCCTCGTCGAGCAGGCGTCCCGGACGCTGGGAGAGGACTTCGAGATCGAAATCAGTGAGATTCACCATCGTCGCAAGCTGGATGCCCCCTCCGGTACCGCCCTAGCGTTGGCAAAGTCGGCCGCCAGTGGACGAGGGCGCTGTTTGGACGAGATGGCGGTTCTGGATCGAAGCCAACTCAAGACGCCACGCAATCGCGATGAATTGGGAATTCAGGCACTGAGAGGGGGTGATGTAGTGGGTGAGCACACCGTTTTTTTCTTTGGTGATGCCGAGCGGCTTGAACTCACTCATCGCGCTGCTGACCGAAGTCTCTTTGCCCGTGGTGCCGTCCTGGCCGCCCGTCGTTTGCTTGATCATCCTCCGGGGATGGTCAGCTTCGATCAACTGCTGTTTTCTGCTGCCTGAATCTCTGTTAGACCGCACCCGCCAGGAGTGGAGGGCAACCTTTTCGATTGCCCGGCCAGTCGTGGCGGGTGCGCTGTTCCATCAGTCGCCCTTCAAGCGGTAAATGCCGTTCTCGTCCTTGACAGCCTTCGGCTCAGAACTTTTTGACTCAGGCTTTGGCTCAGGCTTTGGCTCAGGCTTTGGCTCAGGCTTTGGCTCAGGCTTTGGCTCAGGCTTTGGCTCAGGCTT